>CADEDT010000029.1 GCA_902826145.1 uncultured Caulobacteraceae bacterium | reverse complement strand
TGATCACGTCGAACAACGAGAAGGAATTGCCGGACGCGTTCCTGCGCCGCTGCTTTTTCCACTACATCCGCTTCCCCGACGAAGAGACGATGCGCGCCATCGTCGAAAGCCACTACCCGGGCGTGAAGACGCGGCTGGTGAACGAGGCGCTGAAGATCTTCTACGACATGCGGAAGGTGCCGGGCCTAAAGAAGAAGCCGAGCACGAGTGAGTTGCTCGATTGGCTGAAGCTATTGCTGACAGACGATGTCGATCCGGAAACGCTGAAGCAGCGTGATCCATCAAAACTCATCCCGCCGCTTGCGGGAGCGCTACTGAAGAACGAAGCGGACGTGATGTTGTTCGAACGGCTGGCGTTTTTGGCGCGGCGCGAGCAACGCGGCGGGCAGTAGGCGCTCACGCCACCGTGCGTCGACATGCCGGACTTCGTGTGCGCTAATTGAGCTCGTGGGAGGCGCATCGTGAAACTGTTCTCAGCCATTCTGTGCGCGGCCGCTCTTTGCGCCGCCTCGCCGGCGCTCGCGCAGACCGAATCCGTGCCGGGCGGTGATCAGATCTGGGATCTTTCGGCCGCGGCCAATCCACGTCATTGGCACACCGGTCTCACCTGTTGGGAAAGCGCGGGCGAAACGCCGTTCACGCGTCGCATTGCTTACAACCCCACGGGCTCCGATGTGAGCTGCAGCTATGGCGACGCAAGCGCACTTGTGACGCTGTACGCAACGCAGCGCCCAAGCGACGCCACCTTCGACGACATGATCGCTGGAGGCCGGCGCCAAGTCACGGAGCGCTATCGCGGCGCAAACATCACCTCGGACCGCCGCCGCACGATTCAAACATCAACCGGGGCGCTCGAAGTTGATGAACTTGTGTTCGCGATTGAAGGCGAAGATGTCCGGCAAAACGAGCGCGTGCGCGGCTCGACGGGCGTCTGGCACGCGGATGTCGCGGGCTGGACGCTGAAGCTGCGTCTATCTGACTACCACCCCGGCAGCGCCGGCAACCTGCCCTTGCTGGCCGAGCAATTGCTCGGGCGCGCGTACGCCGAAATGCAAACCGCTCGCGCGTGCGCGAACGCAGGTCGCGAGCAGGCGCCGAATCTCCATCTCACTTCCGACGAAGGCATTCAGGTTCAGGTCAGCGCGGCGGCGATGATGCCCGTGATCTCCAACGCAATTCCCGAAACGCCGCTGGCGGCGCGGCGCGCCGGTTTCGTTTGCCTCGGCGAAACCCTCGTCAACGATGAGCAAGGCCTGGCTCTGGTTGGCGTATTCCCGGCGCAGCAAAGCGCTCAACGCGGTGAGATCGTTTTACTCGGATTGGGTGAAGTCCGCCCCGCCAGCGGCCCCGCAACAATGGTTGCGCTCGTCGACATGAGCATGAACCCGTTCGGCATTGAGGACGCGCGTACCGACCGGGGCCACTTCATGTTCTCGAAGACGGGGCGAACCACAAACTTCTACGGCGTGCTGAACGGCGGCGTACTGCGGGAGACGCTGGCGTGGTCCGCCTCGCGGGTGAACGGCGGCGCGACGCCGATCGTTACATCCACCCCACCGCAGGACTGATCCGCGTACTGCATCCCCCTGTTTCCCGGCATCGACAGATAATTGCGCGCGCCGTAGCTTCACGGCGGGAGGACGCTTGCGGATGCGTCGGGTGGTGTTTGCGCTCGCGTTTGCGTTTGCCGGACCTGCGTTCGCGCAGGGCACGGAGGAAGAGCCGCGTGCGGCGCCCGCCTCCATCGCAATCGGCATGATCGAGAATGCGCAGGCCGACGGCGTGTTCGAGCTGGTCCATGACGGCAACACGACCGTCCGCCATGTCGGCAGTGGCCTTATCTGCCACTTTGAGAATGACGGCAGAGGCGGACGGCTGATCGTCTATCCAAACGACCTGCCCCGCGGCGATGACGTCGCCTGCGAGTGGCGCGACGGCAGCGAAGTGACGCTCATTTATGCCACGCGCTATCCCTTCAACTCGACGCTGCAGGAACAGATCGCTGGCGCGGAGGCCGCAATCCGCCAACGCGTCCCCGACGCGTCTCCCTATCCCGGCCAGGTAGAGAGCGGGACAGCGGATGGTCTGCCGCTGCGCCGCAGCACGCGCTTCATCGCCACGCGCAATGGCGAGCGCTTGTTCATGCGCGCCAGCGTGGCGCGCATTGGAAGCTGGATCATCAAGCTTCGCTACAACGCACGCGCCCCGGACGATGCCGCCGCCGCGCGCGCTGACCAGCTTGCAGACGCCCTCTTCGATGGCGCACTGAGCGAGATCATCAACCCGCCATCGCGGCAATGACCTGAGGGAAGCGGCTGGCGCGCACGGGCGGCCGCCCCTATCATCATTCTGTGTTTCAGCGCTTCTTCACCGAGCTTCGCGCCGCGCGCGTGCCTGTTACGCTCAAGGAATACCTTGTGCTGGTCGAGGCGCTCGACAAAGAAGCGATCGATATCAACGTCCAGGACTTCTACTACCTCTCGCGCGCCGCGCTGGTGAAGGACGAGCGGCATCTCGACAAATTCGACCGCGTGTTCGGCCAGGTGTTCAAGGGACTTGAGAACACCGCGGAGGCTGTAAACGCCGACATTCCGGCGGAGTGGCTGAAGGCCCTCACCGAAAAATTCCTGACCGAGGAAGAGAAGGCGCAGATTGAAGCGCTGGGCGGTTGGGACAAATTGATGGAGACGCTGAAGGAGCGGCTCGAAGAACAGCAGAAGCGCCACGAAGGCGGCAACAAATGGATCGGCACCGGCGGCACCTCGCCGTTCGGCAATGGCGGCTACAATCCCGAAGGCATCCGCATCGGCGGCGAAGGCGGCCAGCGGCGCGCTGTGAAAGTCTGGGACAAGCGCGAGTACAAGAACCTCGACGACAGCGTCGAACTTGGCGTGCGCAATATCAAGGTGGCGCTCCGGCGCCTGCGCAAGTTCGCCCGCACCGGCGCGCCGGATGAACTCGATCTTCCAGGTACGATCGATAAGAGCGCCAAGGAAGGTTATCTCGACATCGTGCTTCGCCCCGAGCGGCGCAACGCGGTGAAGGTGCTGCTGCTCTTGGACATCGGCGGCTCGATGGATTCACACATCAAGCTTTGCGAAGAGCTGTTCAGCGCTGCACGCACCGAGTTCAAGAGCCTCGAATTCTTCTACTTCCACAATTGCCTCTATGAGAGCGTGTGGAAGGACAACCGCCGACGCCACGACGAAAAGACGATGACGTGGGACGTGCTGCACAAATATCCGGGCGATTATCGCGTGGTGTTCGTCGGCGACGCGACGATGAGCCCATACGAAGTCACCTATCCAGGCGGCTCAGTCGAGCATTGGAATGAAGAAGCCGGCGCGGTTTGGCTGCAGCGCTTCGCGCAAGTGTATGAGCGCATGGTGTGGCTCAACCCCACACCGCGCGCGCATTGGGACCACACGCCGTCCATCCAAGTGATCCGCGAGATCGTCGGCTCGAACAGGATGTTTCCGCTGACCATCGAGGGCCTCGACGGCGCGATGCGCGAGCTTAGCCGCTAGCGGCGCTCACTTCGCGCGCCCACACCAACTCAGCAGGCCGATAGCCCAGCTCTGTGATGCGCCGCTCGAATGCGGCTCGGCGTTCGGGGGTGATGTTTGCGTCGCGCGTGAGAACCCAGAGGTAACGTCCCTCCGGTTCGCCGACGATGCTCCACGAATAATCCTCGCCGCGGTCGAGCACCCAGTAGTCAGCCCAGAACGGACCGAAGAAGCTCACTTCGAGCTTGCCCTCGCCCGCTTCGCCGGCGGGGCGCGCACGACCGCGAGCGACGCGTTGTTCGCCGCGTTCGTCGGTGCAAGTGTTCACGACGGAGATGAGGCCGTCTTCGCGCGTCGCGTATTCGGCCGTTGCGCGCTGGCAACCTTCTTCGAAGCTGTTGGGCAGCCGCGCCTGCTCGTGCCAGAGGCCGAGATATCGCTCCTGATCGATGAACGCGACCGGCAAAGGTTCGTCGCTTTGGCGATAAACGGGGTTCTGAGAGCACGCGGCGGCAAACATTGCGGCGGCGAGAATGATCAGGCGCATACCGCTGTTACGCGCGGCTTGCCCCTCCGGTTCCCATTTAGGACAATACGCCTCGGGGAGTCGGGAATTGGACCGCCGCACATTTTTCGCGACCGCTGCAGCATGCAGCGTGGTGAGTGCTTCGACGCAATGGGCGCGCGCCCAGCCCGCGCAGCGCTTCGGCACGGCCGCGAGCTATAGCGCACAGCGCGAAGGCGCGGCCTTCATGGTGGTGCGGCACGGCATCATTCTAGCTGAGCAATACACGGCGGGCGGATCAGACACGCGCTGGCCGATCGGCACCGGCACGCGCGCGTTCATGCCACTGCTTGCCGCCACCATGGTCGAAGACCGGCTGATGACGTTGGACGAACCGGTTGCGCTCACGCTGGGCGACTGGGGCGCGCATCCGGTGAAGGGCACGATCTCGATCCGCGTGCTGTTGAGCGGCGCGAGCGGCATCAGCTTCGAGCGCAATGGCCCGCGCGATCTGGCGACGGCGATCGCGCTTGAGCCGCGCCAAGAACCAGGCACGCGCTTCAGCGATGACGCCGCGCCCTATGTGCTGTTCTCAGAAATCGCGCGCCGCAAACTTGAGGCGCGCGGGCGCGAGCCAGATGCGGCGCGCTATCTCACTTCGCGCACGCTACTGCCGATCGGGTGCGTGCCGATTGGCTGGGCGCGCGGCGGCGATGGGCTGGCGCGTTTCGACGATGGCGCGGCGGTCTCGGCGCGCGGCTGGGCGCAGGCGGGTGAATTAATCCGCCGCGAAGGCGTGTGGCGCGCGCAGCAATTGGCGGACGATGGCGCGTTGCGCGAAGCGATGCGCGGCTCGTTTGCCGAGGCGCGCGCGGGCATTGGACTTTGGCTCGCGGCGCCCGCACGTTCGCGGGACAATTTTGAGATCGACACAGACCTGTGGCGCGGCTCATCGCCCGCGCCGACCGATCTCGCCATGGCCGCCGGCCAGGGCGGCCAGCGGCTCTATATTGCTCCGTCGCAGGGACTTGTGATCGTGCGCCAGGCGCGATCACTCAATGGGTCGTCCTGGTCGGACGCCCAATTCCTCTCGATGATCTGGCGCGATCTTTAGTTCTTGCCGCGGATCAGCAGGCCGCCGATCAGACCAAGGATGCCGCCGCCGATGCTGCCGGTGATCAGGTTCGACAGGTGAACACCGTTCTCGCCATCGATGAGGTTGCTCCACATCGAAGTAACGCCGCTCACTGCTTCGACATTGCCACCAGTCCAACCTGCCGCCACGCCACCAATCGCGCCGATCACGGTGCGGCCGACAATGCCGCCGCCGCCGCGCGTCAGAGCACCGAGAATGTTGCCGCCGACAGCGCCGCCGACCGCCTGCACGACGTACGGCAGGATAGTTGCCCAATCCATGAGACTTCCCCTTCCCTGGCGCGGCTCCCCCCGCGCAAGCGACCGCGAGACTAGCGGTTCCCGGGCCGGAAACAACGAAGATTGCAGCGCCGTAATGCGGGTTTCCACCAGATCGGGTGAATAAGCCAAGAATCATGCGCGTGCACCGCAACGCCCAGTAGAAGCGCGGCGTCCAGACCATGCCCCGCTGTCACGGTACGTTTATGCACAAAAGCTTGCTGCCTGCGCGATGGCGAGACCTGACCGTCATGTTAGACCAAGCCTCAACTTCGCGATCGGCCCCCCACCAATGATCGACATCATCACAGTCAGCACGCACGACGCCAAGAAAACGGCGTCGGATCTCGTGCGTCTGTTGCAGGCCGAAGAGCATAGGGAGCGGCTCTTCGTGGGGCGCCAATCGGAGATCGCTATTCCGGAAGAGAAAGAGTCTCTGGATGCGGGGCTGATCATCTGGTCGGAAGATGCGCCGAGCCAAACCTACATGCGCGAGTGGCTTCGCCAGATTGACTCATCGCGGCTCGTTGAAGTTGCGACGGCCCCGGGTTGGCCAGAGCGGCGCGATCGCAAGGCGCCGGTGATCGATTTCACGCACTGGCGCGGTGAGCGCGGCGGACGCGCCTGGAATGCACTGAACGAACGCCTGCGCCAAATCACGCGCGTGATTGAACCGGCGAAGCCGCCGCCGCGTCACGCGGCATTGGCGTTGGGGCTAGCGAGCGTTGCGGTTGTCGGCGTGGCGATGGGCGTGCGCCTGAATGACTCGCCACTCGGGCCGACGATCGAAGATCAACCGCAACAAGCAGTATTGCTTGAAGCGCCGACCCGAAATGTCGGCGGCGCCGTTTACACGGTTGAACCTGCTTCGATGGACGATCTGGCGACCCTCGCGCCAATCCGGCCGCTGCGCATCGCGCCAATCGAGATCGAAGAGATCGATTTTTACGTCCTAAAGGACGAGCCGCTGCCGGAAGTGCGCGATCCGACGCTGATGGAGCGTTTGTCGCGCTTCAATCCGCTGAACGGCGACGACGAAGAAAATAACAACGAGGGCTAATCAGCCTGGGCCGCCGCGGCGGCCGCGCAACCAATGCATGATCGCCCAAGCGTGCGCCTCATGGCGCATCTTCATCAGTGCATCGCGCGGATCCATCCAGACGAGAACGTGATCCGGCTCGGTGGGCGCGCTGTCGTCGGCTGAAAGCTCGACTTCGTAGAAGCTTGCGAGCGAGTTGCGCGGCTCGCTCTTATTGACCCAATACTGCCCTGCCCGGCCGATGATGCGCGTCGGCCAAACGGTGAGGCCAGTCTCTTCCTGAAACTCGCGCATCAGCGCACCGGCTTCATCCTCATCCGCTTCGATGCCGCCGCCGGGGAGATCGTATTCGTACGGCGCCTTCTTGCCGATCTGGACGATGGCGATTTGCGCTTCGCCGCGCGGACAAATGCCGTAGGCGCTCATGCGTTCTTGGTAGGTGAGCCCCGATTGGGTCTGCCCGAATTGCAAAGCAAAGCGCGTCATGAACCGCGATATAGCGCGACGGCTCGTCCAAGGCGATGGAGAGTTGAGGCGGCGCGGCGCGTAGCCTAAGTGGTTGCGTTCATGCAGTTTCGTCTGAACCCCGTGACCCTCATCACCGGCGCCGGCTCCGGCATTGGCGTCGCGTGCGCGCACGATCTGGCGAAGAAGTCGCACGGCGGCCTGGTGCTGGCCGATATCGACGAAGCCGCCCTTGGCCTCGTCGCAGACGAGTTGGACAACGCGGGCATTTCGCCCGAACGCGTGTCGACAATGACGGTGGACGCTGCGGATTCCGCGCGCTGGTCGCAGGCGACGGCGTTTATTCAAAACCAATACGGCCGGCTTGACTGGGCGGTGGTGAATGCGAGCGCGGCGCAAGCAAAGGACGTGGCGGAAAGCGATCTCGTCGATTGGGGGCCGAAAACGGTCGCGCATCTCGAAGGCGCCATCGTCACATTGCAGGCACTGATGGCGCTGATGGGCAAGAACACGCAAGGCGGCGCGATTGTCCTGATCGCCGGCGCCGCGGCGATCAAGGCGGAGACGGATGCGAAGTCAGCGCCGGGACTGCTGCAAGTCGTGCGTGCGGCGGCGCAGGAAGGCGCCCAGCACAATGTGCGCATCAACGCGGTGGCGCCCGGCGGGCCGGAGACGCCGATGTGGGCCGACATGCCTTGGTTTCAGGATCTGGTGAGAGAAAACGGCAACGAGCAAGGCGCGTTCGACAAGATCGAACAGTTGCCCGTACGCGCGGCGCGTTACGCACAAGGCGGCGATGTGGCGCGGCTGATTTCGTTGCTACTCGCGGACGATGCGCCTGTAACCGGCGCGACGCTGGTCGTGGACGGCAGCTACACGCTGTGATCCGATTGGCCCCACGATTCGCGGGGCGAGGTCATGTCATCCATTCTGCAGCGCTTTCTCGGTTTTGACCGGCTGATCGGGCCGGTGCTGGTGAAGCTCGTCTATTATTTCGGCGCGGCTGCGATCGTTGTTGCGGCGATCGGCGGATTGCTCGCCGCGATCTTCTCACTTGCCGGCGGCAATTTCGGCGGCGGCGTCGTGCAATTGCTCGCCGTGCCTGCGGTGGGCGCGGTCGGGCTCGTCTATTGGCGCTTTCTCTGCGAACTCTTCATGCTGGCGTTTCTCGCGTACGAACGGCTCGGCCAAGTGCGCGACTTGATGCGCATCGCCGCTGGCCAAGCGCCGCCAGAGGGCGAAAACAATACGGCCGCGTTCTAATCGCGCATAAAGCGCGCGGCGAGTTCTAGCGGCACGCGTTTCAGGCGGCGCGTCTGCGCGTCGAGCAACACCCAGTTCGATTGGATCTGCGCCGATGGCTTATCGGCGCCCACCTTATAGACCTCGACGAAGCGTACCCACGATGGGCCGCGTGGCGCTTCGTCGACCCAGGTGCGCACTTCAACATCATCTCCCAATTCGAGCTGCGCGCGATAGTCGACTTCGTGACGCGTCACGACCCAAACGTACGCGTCGACCATTTCTGGCGCGGCGCGCGAACGCCAGTGGGCGATGGCGATATCCTGCGCGTAGCGCAGATAGACGATATTGTTGACGTGGCCGAGCTCGTCGATGTCGCCGGCGGCGACGGGAAAGCGCTGCGTGAAAATCTCGGCGGCCATGCGCCACCCTAGCGCAAAAGCTCAGGCCGCCTCAGCGGCGAATTGCTCCAGCGCGCCCAAGGCTTCGTCGAGCGCCATACGCACTTGCGCCAGGGCAGGCTCGCTTTCCTCCGACGTTTCAGCCGCTTCACACGCAGCCGCCAGTGCGCCGAGACCAATCCCGCGCGCCGAGCCCTTCAGCGTGTGCACCGCTTCGCGCCAGCCGCCAGCGCTCGCCATCGCGGCGCTCCAGCCTTCGACTTGCATGCGGAACAGACCGACCACTTCGAGTTGAAGCGCGCGGTCGGCGCCTGTCATGTGGTCGAAATGGACGCGGTCGAGCACGGGCATGGGGCCACTCTCGCGCGCGCGGACTTAAGGTCAGGTTGAGAAAGCGGCGACGCCGAACAGTTGGCGATGGAACAGCGCAAGGGCGATCGCGATGGCTAGTCCGACCAAACCGCGCCAGCCGATCTCCATGATGTCCAAGCGGTTGCGGCCTTGGACGATGGCTGCAAACGGCGCGTTTGACGTCACAGCTTCGAACTTTGCCCACCCCTCGGGATCGCGGGCGGCGCCTTTGCGGTCGATCGAGCGCGAGCCCAGCACAGCCATCAAAGCCAGCGCGCCGAACAGCATCAGCGCGAAGCGTTCGCCGTTCACGAGGAGGTGCCCCGCGCCCCAAAACGCCACACCCCAGAGGAAGGGATGGCGCGTGATCCGGAGCACGCCGCGCGCGGGCTCGGCCATCGCGAGCCCCTTCTTTTCGTAGCCAGCGAGCGTAGGTCCAGGCGTGAAGAGGCCCGCGCCAACAAGGGTCAGCCCAAACAGAACAAGTACATAGGCGGGCCAGCGGAGCCACTCGGCGGGCGCCCAGAGCGGCTGGTTGAGCGGGTCAAAAGGATCGGCGCGCATCTGGCCAATGCCCACGATCAACGCGATCAGGAGCACGGCGGACGCCGCCGAGAACAGCCCCCGGTACGGCCATTCCCCCATCATCCCAACCAGGCGCGCGCGCACGCCCGTGGCTGAAATGCCGATATGGATCAGCACAAACCCGACCAAGGCCCAGGCAAACAGGTTCAATTGAGGCTCTCCCCGCTCCGCATTTTCGCGTGGCCGCCCTGCACTGGACGGACCGGCTCAATCCCCTTATGTCCGGGCGCTCGTTTTGAGTCTCGGGTGATTAGCTCAGTTGGTAGAGCAGCTGACTCTTAATCAGCGGGTCACAGGTTCGAATCCTGTATCACCCACCAAAACATCGACCGCGATAGCGAGATTGAATGTCCTCCGAGCCTTGGCGCAGGAGAACTAGCGCCGCCCAGTCGCGAGCTTCGGATGGCTTGCGCCTGCCTGCCCACGCACTGCCGAACCAGTCGCATTACTTCAAACAAAGAGCGCATCGCTTTCGCGATGCGCTCTCCGCCTTCGCTAGTTCAGGTGCGGATTACGGGCCGAACCAGAAGTCGCTGCCGGTCAGGCCGGTGACGCCGTTGAGCGTCAGCGTGTTGAGGCCCGCGGCGCCGCCGAGGGCTGCGCCCAGATCGAGCACAGTCGTTCCTCCGCCGACGGTGACGAAGTCATCCGCGTTGTCGAGCACGCCGTTTCCGTTTGAATCGAGATCGGAGAAGAGCAGATCGGTGGCCGTTACGTCGATGCGATCCTGACCTCTTCTGAAATCGGTGATCGTGTCGAGGCCACTGCCGGTGCTGAAAACATAGATGTCGTTTCCATTGCCGCCGGTGGCGACGTCGTTGCCCGAACCGCCAATGAACGTGTCATTGCCGTTGCCGCCGATCAGCGTGTCGTTGCCGGAGCCGCCGTCGAGCGTGTCGTTGTCGTTGCCGCCATCCAGCGAGTCGTTGTCGGCGCCGCCCAGCATCGTGTCACGGCCGTTGCCGCCCACGAGCGTGTCGTTGCCGGCATTGCCATGGAGGGTGTCGTCGTCGTTGCCGCCGTTCAGGTTGTCGACGCCGTCGCCGCCAATCAGGATGTCGGCGCCGTTGCCGCCAACGAGCGTATCGTCGCCGGCGCCGCCATCGATCTCGTCGACGTCGTTGCCGCCGTCTGCGTTGTCGTTGCCGTCACCGCCAACAATGTCGTCGGCGCCATTGCCGCCACGGAGCACGTCATTGCCGGCGCCGCCGTCGAGGATGTCGGCGTCGTTGCCGCCGTCCAGCGTATCAACGCCCGCGCCGCCGAGCAGCGTGTCGCGGCCGTTGCCGCCGGTGAGCGTATCGTTGCCCCCGAGACCGTCGAGATGGTCGTCGCGGTTTCCGCCATCGAGTATGTCGTTGAACGCGCTGCCTTGCAGGCCTTCTACGTTGGTGAAGGTGTCGCCCGCCGCGTCACCGGTGTAGCCACGGTTTGCCACCAACGACGCACGAACGCCAGCGCCTGCATCGATGTAGCTAACGACATCGAAGCCTGCGCCGCCGTTCATCGTATCGCCGCCCGCGCGTCCGACGAGAATGTCGTCACCGCCATTGCCGGTCAGCACGTTGGCAGCGGCGTTGCCGAGTAGTGAATCATCGCCATCACCCCCGGTCGCGTTCTCGATCACGACACCCTGCGCGATCGTGTAACCGCCCCAGATGCCGTCAACAAAGGATACGACGCCACCACCTGTCGGCGAATAGTCGATCGTCGCCGCCAGCAAATCGATACGCGTGTTGCGCGTGCCGGTGTAGCGAATGACATCCGTGCCGCCGGTGTCCCAGATGGTTTGGTAGTACGTGCCCTGCTCTTGCTCGTCGCGGAGTTCGTAGACGTTGTTGCCCGTCGCGAACGCATGGACACCGTAGCGCTCTTGCAGCGCGGCGATGTCGAAGGCGCTCAGCGTGCCGGTCCAACCGTTATCTACGCCGTCCGCGGTGAACGGCGACGGACCATCCGGGTGAAGGTCCCACGCGTCATTGTAAGACATGACGGTGTAGACACCCTGGTTGAGGTCATAGAGGCCGTACGAACCGAAGGCGCCAGTAACGCCAAGCATGATGTCCGAACCGCCGCCATTGTCGTGCGGGTGCGCAAGGCCGTGACCGTGGCCCAACTCGTGGAGGATCACGCTGAATGCGTAACCGCCTTGTACGAGGCTTTGCTGCTGATCGAAGGTCCAGCCGCCGCTTAGGATGTTGAAGGCGCCAATACCCTGCTGCGTCCCGAAGTCCGGATCCTGCGGATACATGTAGGCGCCGTAGAAATCAGACTCCGTTGTGATGAAGCGGAAGGTCGCCTGCGTGGGATCGTCCGTAATCACGTAGTTGATGCCGGTGATGGCTGAGTATTGCTCAAGCGCCAGCATCACCTGGCCGATTTCGAACTCATTCCAACCGAAAGAAGGCAACGGTGAAACACCATCGTCCGCGAGTTCGCCAAAGCTCTCGCCTGCGCCGGCGAAATAGATGTAGGCGGTGTTGTTCTCGTCGACCGGTATGTTGTTGGCGCTCGCCCAGTTGATCGCGTCCAACGGGTTGAAGTCAGCTGGATCAAACACTTGTGACGTGATCGAGTAGCCGCCTGTCCATGGCGCGTAAGAAAACACGTCTATGTAATAGGTGCCGCTCTCGGTCGCGAAGAAACTAACCTGCGAGCTGATATCGCCCGGGAAATCGATGTCATCGTTGATTGCGATGATATTGAAGTCGGCGTCATAGATGACGACAAAGGTGTCGAGTTCACCAGGTGGAAGATCTAAGAAATCGGAATTGTAGTCGGCCCCGCCGGCGATCTCGAACGAGTAAATCTGCCCTTCTTCGACTGTGAACGAGTAGGTATCAACTTCGCCGAAGCTCGGCCCGTAAATGACACCAGGGCCTGGGTCGATGAATCCGTAGGTCACGCTGCCGATATCGAGCGCTGTCGCCGTTGTGGGATCGTCAGATACGACATCCGTTGGCGGCTGCTGAACAGCGTCGAGCGTGTAGTCGCCTGTAAGGCCGGAACCAGGGTAGGCGCCAACCCCGACAATGAATTCGCCAGTGGAAGTCGCCGTGAATGTCAGCAGCGAATTGAAACCTGAGCCGCCGTCATCATCGAAATCAATGAGATTGAAGTCGGCGTCGGCCAGATAAAGGAACGTGTCGAGCAGCGGATTGGCGCCAGATCCGAACACGCTGAAGACATACGTCTCGCCCGCTACGAGATTGAAACTAAAGAAATCAATCTCACCGCCACCAATGGTGTCGTCGATAAGCACTTCTGCGGGGACGTTGACAAAAGTTCCACTCAGCGAGACGCCGGTGAAGCTCGATGGAACGCTGAACGGGTTGGCGGCCTTGTCTGTCGCGTAGCTGCGCTCTCCATAGATCGCGATTTCGCTGTTCCCGAAATCTTGCCTTCCAAGATAGCCGTCCAACTCAAAGCCGCGCGCAGAACTCAACGCACTGCTCGTTGCCAAAGAGCTGAGCCGATCTTCTCCATTTTCGCTGAAAAAACGCAGTCTCGACACGTTGTACGCCATCGCGTCCTCCCACTCATTGCGTAACTTGTCGTGATGTTTGAGCAGGCGCATACTGAAACGCGAAAAAAACAATCGCTACTTCAGATTGATGAAATCGAATCCACCTCCTTTTCGTTTTGCGATGATGCTCACAGCATTCGCGCTCGTTTGTTCCATGTCATTGATCGCGCGCGCGCAATCAACGCAACTTACTTCAGAGGCGCCTGTGGAAAGAACAGTCGAAAACGGTTGCGTTGAGAATTTGCCGTTCGCACGCGGCGCGGTCTTTTGTTCACTCGATGAGTATCTCGCGCACTTGCGTCAGCAGGGTGCGATCGACTTGCCGTGGTGGCGTGAAATTTCTCCAGGCGTGTACGAGCGCGTCGCCCGCGGGACTCATGCGCAGCGCGAGACCGCGACGCGCGCAGAGTTGATGGAGCGGTTCGGATTTCAGCGCTGAGCTTCGTGAGAAAATCACCAAGTTCTTAACGGCGGCGGCGTGTGAGGCGCGGCGCGCCACACACGCTAACGACACCTTAACGCCCACACGTTCGTTTCGCGCGCTCGCAACCTGTGGCGGAAACGTCTCGGAAACACATTCATCGTAAACGTGGAACCGCTCGCATCATGGCGCAGAAGCGTCAGGAGTGCGCGTGGGCTGACTGAATGTCGGCTCTCTAGACCAGGATGGTCCGGTATGTCGGTCTCGAGCTTGTCTGCCGCGCAGATTGCGGCGCTGTCTGTCACGGCCGTTCAGAGCCTGTCGACGACCACTCTAAGCTCCTTCGCAGCCACACAAGTCGCGGCCATCAGCGCCTCCGGCATCGGTGCGCTCTCGAACACGCAAGTTGCAGCGTTCTCCGCCACGCAGGTGAAGGCGCTCACGACCACACAGATTCCGAATTTCTCCAGCGACGTGACGTTCTCCTCCGCGCAATTGCTGGCTCTAAGCGGCTCACAGATTGGCGCGTTCAACGCGACTTTGGTCGGTAATATCGGTTCGACAACGGTTGCGGCATTCGCAACGACGCAGATTCAGGCCTTCTCGGCGGCCAACATCTCGGCGCTTGATGAAACCCAAGCCGGCGCGCTGACCGCGACGCAAATTTCAACGCTGACGACCGGCCAAGTTGCCGGCCTCAACGCCACGGACATTGGCGAACTCAACAACACGCAAGTGCGCGCGTTCACGAGCGCGCAAATTGAGAAACTCACCACTGGCGCGGTCGCAGCGCTCGACGCCTCTCAGGTTGAAGCGCTGACGGTCACGCAGGTGAAGGCGCTCACCGCTACGCAGATCGCGGCGTTGGATAGCGCCGACATTGGCGAGTTCAAGGCGACGCAAATCGCGGCGCTCTCGACCACACAAGTGCGCGCGATCGACGAAACCAACATCGCGACGCTGACGGAAACGCAAGTCGCCGCGCTGACGCCGACGCAGCTACAGTCGCTGACAAATACGAGCCTCTCGGCGCTCACCGACACGCAAGTGGCGGCGCTGACGAACGCCCAGGTGCAGGCACTCAACGCCAGCCAAATCACGGCGCTCGGCGCGGCGGACATTGCTGAATTCACGGCCGGCCAGCTGGCCGCGATGAGCACGACGCAAGTCCGCGCCATGACGGCGACGAACATGGCCGCACTCGCCGACACGCAAGTGGCGGCGTTCACCGCCACTCAGCTGCAGTCGATGACCGCGACGGTCATCTCCGCGCTCGACGACAGCCAGATTTCGGCGCTCACGGCGGGCCAGATTGGCGCGCTCACGGGCAGCCAGGTGAAAGGCCTGACGGCCGGCAACATCGGCGCGCTGACTGAAACGCAAGTCGGCGCCTTCAACGCGACGCAGATGCAGTCGCTGACGAACACGGCGCTCTCGGCCCTGGTCGAAACGCAAGTCGCTTCGCTCAACACGACGCAGCTGCAATCGCTCAAGACGAGCCAGATCGCCGCGCTCACGGCCACCGATTTCGGTGAGTTCTCGACCGATCAGATCGCGATGTTCTCGACCGGCCAGGTGAAGGCGTTCACGGCCACCAATATCGGCGACTTGAGCGACACGCAGGTCGCGGCGCTGACGGCTTCGCAGATCCAATCGCTGACCAGCACACAAATGTCGGCGTTCGACGCCACGCAGATTGGTGCGCTGACCACGGCGCAAGTCGCCGCCATGACGGCAAGCCAAGTGCGCTCGCTGACGACCGGCACGGTCGACGCGCTCGCCGACACCCAGATCGCCTCGCTCACCGTGACGCAGATTGCTTCGCTCTCGAGCACGGCGCTCAACAGCTTTGACGCCACCCAGGTCGGCGCACTGACAGTCGCCCAAGCCGGCGCCCTCACCCGCGCGCAACTGGCGGTGATGACGAACACGACGCTGTCGGCGCTCGACGCGGCTCAGGTCGGCGCGTTCAACAGCACGCAACTCAAGTCGCTGACGACGACGCAGCTCGCGGCGCTCGATGCAGCCGATATTGCTGAGTTCTCCGCCGCGCAATTGGCGACCTTGGCGGCGACGCAAGTTGGCGCGTTCACGGCCACGAACATGGCCAGCCTCACAGAAACGCAGGTTGCGGCCTTCACGACCGCTCAGGTGGCGGCAATCTCCGCCTCCAACCTCGCCTCTCTGGCCGACACGCAGATCGCGGCGCTGACCACAGCGCAAATCGGCGCCCTCACCGCGACGCAAGTCGGCGGCTTGACGGCCACGAACATCGGCGCACTGACGAACGCGCAAATCGGCGTGCTGAACGCCACGCAGGTCGCCGGCCTCTCGACAGCGGCGGTCTCAGCCTTCGATGCGGCGCAATTCGCAGTGCTGAATGCCACGCAAGTCAAAGCGCTGACGGCGACGCAACTGGCAGCGCTCGACGCAGATGATATTGCCGACATTACCACGGCGCAGATCGCCGCGCTGACCACCACACAGGTGAGCGGCCTTACGGTCACCAACGCGGGCGACCTGACGGAAAGCCAAATCGCGGCACTCTCGGTTGCGCAGGTTCAAGCGCTTTCGACCACTAATGTCCGCAGCTTCGCCGACACGCAGATCGCTGCACTGACAGGCGCGCAAATCGCTGGCCTCTCGACGGCGCAGGTGCAGCACCTAGCCGCCACGAACGTTGAGGCGCTGACGACAGCGCAGATCGGCGCGCTGACGGCGACGCAAGTCGGCCTGCTCTCCGGTGCGAACGTTTCGGCGCTGGCCGACACGCAGGTCCAGACCTTCAACGCGACGCAGGTCAAAGCCCTCACCACCTCGCAGATCGGCGCACTCAACGCGACCGACATCGGTGAATTCACCGCCGCTCAAGTCGCGGCGATGACCACGACGCAGGTTGGCGGCCTCTCGAACGCGAATTTCGCCGCGCTCGCCGACACGCAAGTCGAAGCGCTGACCGCCACGCAGCTCACGGCTGTCAGCGCCGCCAAGATCGCGGCAATGACGGAAACGCAGACGGGCGCGCTCACGGCAGCTCAGATCGCCTCGCTCAGCACCACGCAAGTTCGCGCCTTCACCGACGCCAACCTCTCGGCACTCGATGCCTCGCAATCGGCCGCGTTGACCGGCGCGCAGATCTCCTCGCTGACCGCAGCGCAGATCGAGAACCTCTCCTCCGCCGATATCGCCGACCTGACGGCGGCGCAGATCGCGGCCATGGCCACGACGCAAGTCCGCGTCCTTTCGGAAACCACCTTGGGTGATCTCTCCGAAGCGCAGGTCGCCGCCTTCACGGCAACCCAAATCTCCGCGCTGAGCACGGCGAACATCGGCGCACTGGCTGAAACGCAGGCCGCGGCGTTGACAGCAGCGCAGGTCGCGGCGCTGACCGTCTCGCAAGTCAAGGCGCTCTCGGAGACCAACCTCTCCGCCCTCAACGCCACGCAAGTCGCCGCGCTGACGGTGACGCAGGCGAAGGCGCTCACGAACGCGCAAATCGAGGCGCTCTCGGCCGGTGATGTCGCTGAGTTTAAGGCGACGCAACTGGCGGCGCTCTCGACCTCGCAAATGGCCGCGTTCAACGAAACGAACCTCGCGGCGCTTGAGGCAACGCAAGTCGCCGCCTTCGGCGCAAGCCAGATCGCGCGCTTGAGCTCCGACGCGCTGAATGCACTCGACGCCACGCAAATGGCCGCCCTCACCGCCACACAAGTCAAGGCGCTGACGGCGACGCAGATCGGCGCGCTGGAAGCGACGGATGTCGGCGAACTCACCGCCGCGCAAATCGGCGCGCTGAGCAAGACGCAGATCGGCGCGCTCACGGAGACCTCGCTCGCGGGCCTAACCGCCACGCAGGTCGAGTCGTTCTCGGTCACGCAAATCCAGGGCTTCTCGGCGGCCAATCTCTCCGCGCTTGATGCGGCTCAGGCGGCAGCGCTGAAGGCGACGCAGATCGCCGCGCTCACCAACACCCAGATCGCCGGCCTCGATGCCACTGACATCGGCGAAATGGCTGCATCGCAAGCAGCCGCGCTGACAGTGACGCAAATCGGCGCGCTGACGAACGCCGCAGCCTCGGCGCTCGACGCTGACCAGGTCGCTGCACTGAACGCCACGCAGGTGAAGGCCTTTTCGGCGGCACAAATCACCAGCTTCAGCGCGACCGACGTAGCTGATTTCAGCGCGGCTCAGATCGCCGCGCTGACCAATACGCAAGTCGAAGCGCTCCGCGCGACGAACATCACCGAACTGAACGAAACGCAGGTCGCGGCCTTCACGGCGACGCAAGTGAAGTCGCTCTCAGCGACCAACCTCGCCGCCTTCGCCGATAGCCAGATCGCGGCGCTGACCGCCGGCCAGATTGGCGCCCTTACGGTCACGCAAGTAAACGGCCTCACCGCCACCAACATCGCTGCGCTGACGGAAACGCAAGCCGGCGCGCTCACGACCACGCAAATTTCCGGCTTGTCTGCCGCCGCAGCGCACGCGCTGGACTCGAGCCACATCGCCGCCCTGAGCGCCGCACAGGTTCGCGCCTTCAGCGCCACACAGCTCTCGGCGCTCGATGCGACCGACATGACCGAGTTCACCGAAACTCAAGTCGCGGCGTTCCTGGCGACGCAAATTCAGGCGCTCTCGGTCACCAACCTCGCCGCCCTCGCCGATACGCAAATCGCGGCGATGAGCGCAACGCAGGTGCAGGCCATCTCGACCGCAGGCATCGCCGAACTGACCGAAACGCAAGTCGGCGCGATGACGGAAACACAAATCGCGGCGCTTTCGACGCAACAAGTTCGCGCCTTTACCGAAACGAACCTCTCGGCGCTCGACGCCGATCAGGTCGGCGCGCTGACCTCGACACAAGTCGGGGCGCTCACGCTGACACAGCTCCACGCGCTGAACTCCGGCGACATTGCCGAATTCTCCGCCGCACAAGTGGCGGCGCTGACGGCGACCCAGGTCGCTGGCCTCAACGAAACGAATATCGGCGATCTCAGCGAAACGCAGGTCGCGGCGTTCACGAACACCCAGGTTGCCGCGCTCTCAGCCGCGAACGCCTCGGCGCTGGCTGACACGCAAATCGCCGCCCTCTCCGCTGGCCAAGTCGCGGCGATGACGACGACGCAGATCGCAGGCCTCGACGCCACCGACATTGGCGAATTCACCGCCGCGCAAATCGCGGGCATGACGACGAGCCAAGTGCAGACGATCAGCGCGGCCAACCTTGCCGCCTTCGCCGACACGCAGGTCGCAGCCCTGACGGCCACGCAACTCGGCGTCATCACGGCGACGAAGCTTGCTGGCCTCGACGAAACGCAAGTCGCCGCCTTCACGGCGACGCAAATGGCGGCGCTCTCGACCAGCCAGCTGGCGGCCTTCAACGCCACCAACCTCTCGGCACTGGATGCAACGCAAGTCGCCGCCCTCTCCGCCACGCAGGTGCGCGGACTGACGGTCGCGCAACTCAACAACCTCCAGGCGGCGGACATCGGCGAGTTCACCGCTGCGCAGATCGGCGGCATGAGCACAACCCAAGTTCACGGCCTCGACGCGACGAGCGTCGGCGCGCTGGCAGACACCCAGATCGCTTCGCTGACCGCAACGCAGCTGCAAGCGCTACTGGCGGCCAATGTCGCGGCCTTCACGGATACGCAGATCGCCGC
Organism: uncultured Caulobacteraceae bacterium; assembly: GCA_902826145.1. GTDB lineage: Bacteria > Pseudomonadota > Alphaproteobacteria > Caulobacterales > Aquidulcibacteraceae > Vitreimonas. Next base: position 7,615 of record CADEDT010000029.1, on the reverse strand, counting down.
CCTCTCCAACGCGCAGGTGGCAGCCTTCAACACGACGCAGATCCAAGCGCTCAACGCCACGGATGTTGGTGAATTCGGCGCCTCGCAGATCGCGGCGATGACGACGACCCAAATCAAGGCCTTCGACAGCACCAAGCTCGCCGCTCTCGACGACGCACAAGTCGCGGCGCTGACGGCCTCGCAGCTCGGCGCGATCACCGCCAGCAACATCGCGGCCTTCACCGCCTCGCAAATGGCGGCGTTCACGGTCACGCAAATGGCCGCCTTCACGGCAGCGCAAATCGCTTCCTTTGAGAACGCAGACCTCGCGGCGCTCGACGCCAGCCAAATCGCCGCCTTCAACGTCACCCAGGCGCGCGCTCTGACAGCCGGGCAGATTGGCGCCCTCGCCGCCAACGATGTGGCCGAGTTCACGACGGCGCAGCTCGCGGCGATGACCACCACGCAGGTAGCCGCCTTCACCGCGACCAACGTCGTCAGCCTCGCTGATACGCAGGTCGCAGCCTTCACCGCGACACAAATCGCCAAGCTCGGCACCGAAGCGCTCGCGGCCTTTGATGCGGCTCAGGTCGCAGCGTTGAACGCGACGCAGGTACGGGCGCTCACGGCGACGCAAATCTCGGCGCTGGACGCTAGCGACGTCACCGAGTTCACGGACAGCCAGATCGGCGCGATGACGATGACGCAGATCGCCGCCTGGTCGACCGACGTGATCGCTGATCTACAAGCCGCAACGATCGCCGCGCTCGATGTGACCCAGATCCCGTCGTTCACGACGGCGCAGCTGGATCACCTCACCACGACCAACATCGCCAACTTCAACGCGACCCAGCTCTACGCCTTCACCTCTACGCAGGTGGCGAGCCTGGACGGCGATCAGATCGAGGCTTATCTGGCGGCCGTCTAACGGCGGAATTAAGCTTTCGGCAATCCAAATCACCGGAGCTTCGCGCGCGGGCGCGAGGGCCTGCGTTCGGCAGGTGATCGCGCATGTCCCAACCAACGTTCGTGGCGGCGTTGCAGAAGGCCACGACTGGCGCGCTTCCGCTCAATGACCTGATCGCCGCGGCGCAGCAGCTGACGCAAGCGGGCCAACCCGAACTGGCGCGCCAACTCTATCAAGTTTGGATCGCCATGAATGGCGATCATCCCCTGCTCTTCATCGTCCACTTCAATTGCTCGACGCTGCTGGCGCAAGCGGGCGATCATGCGGGCGCGCTAGCGTCGCTGCGTGCGGCGCTTGCGGTGAACCCAGATTTCGCGCCGGCGCACATCAATCTCGGCAGCGCGCTTGAGCGGCAGGGCAATGCCTCCGCGGCTGTCGAGCAATGGAAATCCGGGCTTGAGCGCATGAGCGCCATCACCGGCGACGCGATTGAATACAAGATCACACTGCTGAAGCAGTTAAGCCGCGTACTCAGCGACAACCAGCAGCACGAATCGTCAGAGATCGCCCTAGCGCAGTGCTTGGATCTGAACATCCAGCAGCGCGACGTTGTTGAGCAATACGCGGCCGTGCGGCTGGCTCAATGCAAATGGCCGATCGCGACAACGCCGACCAAGCTCACACGCGCGTCCTTCGTCTCACGTTTTCACCCACTCTCCTCTTGCGCCTATTCAGACGATCCGTTGCAGCACTTGAGCTTGGCGAACGCTTACGTAGGCGCAGTCGCCCCGCCCGTTGCGAGCACGCACGATCGCCGCGACGCCCCGATCGCCCAGGGGAAATGCCTGCGCATTGGCTACGTATCGTCGGACCTGCGCGCACACGCGGTCGGCTATCTAATGGCCAATCTGTTTGAGGCGCACGATCCGAAGGCGGTTGAAGTTTTCATCTATTATTGCGGCATTCCCGCTGATGACGGCATCAACCAGCGCATCAAAGCGGCCGCCGAGCATTGGACCGACATTCGCAATCTCAGCGACGATGAAGCGGCCGCGCGCATCGCGAGCGATGAGATTGATATACTGGTCGACGTGAACGGCCATACGCGCGACGCGCGGCTTGGTGTTTTCGCGCGCCGTCCAGCGCCAATTCAAGTCAACTGGCTAGGCTATCCGGGTTCGATGGGCAGCCCATATCACCAGTACATCATTGGCGACGACTGGGTGATCCCCGCCGATCATGAGCTCTACTACTCCGAGCGCGTGTTGCGCCTGCCCTGCTATCAGCCGAACGATCGCAAGCGTATCGTTGACACCGCGCCACCGAAGCGCGCGGAATACGGGCTGCCGGAAGACGCGTTCGTGTTCTGCTGCTTCAACGCCGCACACAAAGTGACGCGCTATTCGTTCGAGCGCTGGATGGCGATCCTTGGCCAAGCGCCGAACAGCGTGCTGTGGCTGCTGGACTACAACGGCGAAACGAACACGCGCTTGCGCGCGGCGGCGGAGGCGCATGGCATCTCTGGCGATCGTTTGATCTTCGCGAAAAAGGTCCCGAACCCACGCCATCTGGCGCGCTACCCGCTGGCGGACTTGTTTCTCGACACCGCGCCGTACGGCGCGCACACGACGGCGTCCGATGCGCTCTGGATGGGCGTACCAGTGCTCACGTATGCAGGCCGCAGTTTCGCATCGCGCGTTTGCGCCAGCCTCGTACGCGCCGCCGGCGCGCCTGAACTAATCACGACAACACCGGAAGCGTTCATCGCGCGCGCGATTGCGCTGGCGACGACAGATCGTCTTGGCCTGCAGGAGCTGCGCCAGCGGCTCATCACCAATCGCGACACGTGCACGCTGTTCGATGTCGATGGCCTCGCTCGCAAGCTTGAGGCGCTCTACGCGCAGATGGCGGATGAGTATCGCGCGGGCGCGCTGCCGCAGCCGAATCTCGCCAATCTCGAAGCCTATCTCGATATCGGCGTGAACATGGACCACGACGCGTCCGAGATCGGCGCGACAGCTGACTATCACGGCCTCTACCGCGCAGCCCTCGCCGCGCGGCATCGCCTTGCTCCCATGCGGCCCGACGGTCGCCTTTGGGCGGAAAACGAAATCGGCGCCGTCGAGGCCGCGCCGATTCAACGCCCCGCGTCCCGCGCCGCCTAGGCTCGCCGATCTTCGATCAAATTGCCTGCACGGCCAATCTGTGGAAGATCGTCGCCAGGGTTGGTGTGATGGGGGCAGCTATGGGCCAGCGCAAATGGCTTGCAGCGTTAGGCGCTGCGTTTCTTCTGGCGTCGTGCGGCGCGGGATCTCTCGATCCATGGGTCTACCAGACCAGCACCGATCCGCTGACGGACGCAGCTGTTCATACGGCGACCATTGCTGTCCAGGAGGAGTCTGGGGCCTTCAAGCTGGAGGTGACAATGCGCTGCTCCCTCCTCAGCGACGGCGCCACGTTTGATACCGCACTGACATTCTTCCGCGCTGACGACGAACCAGCGCCGCTGCGCGTAACCGGCTTCGGCATGGCATCGGTGGCGACCATTCAAATGCGCCTGGACGACGCGGCGCCGCAGCAACTGATCGCATCGAGCCTTGAGTTCAACAATCAAGTCAAACTGCTGATGGACACCACGGGCGTCGAGACGTTTCCGACCGTGCAGCGGATTGTAATCAGCCCTGCATTGGAAAACGGAAACCCGGTTTTCATCTTCGACATTTCAAGCGCGAACCCGCGACGCGTGCTCGAAGCCTGCGCTTCGTTATTTCCCAATACTGCGCCGCCCGAAACCACACAGGCGGCGCCCGCAACGGGGGCGGCCATCCCAGCGGCGAGCCTTCGAACATGGATCGCAGCCTTCAGAGGGGGCGGCTCCGCGGAGCAGATCACGAGCGGTTTGCAGTCGACTGGAATGGTTTCTGGAGAAGCCTGGCAGCAAGACTACACGAGCATTTACGTCGCGCGCCAACCGCGGGTGCTCTTCGGGCATCAAGTGCTTGCGCTACAAACCGAAGAAGACGGCGCCAACGACATCGGGTGCTGTCGTCGGCCTCGCGTCAGTCTTTTCCTCCGCCCAGGCGGCGATGCTCAGGCGCTGGAGGCGTTCGCCTCGGAGAACAGCTGCCGCGTGAAGCCCGCGGATTTCGAGCACGACTATCTGCGCGCCGCCTACGAACAAGCCGGCGCTGAAATGGACAATGCGGCGGGAGAGGCAACGCTGCTCGAGTGCGAACTGAGACCCGAGTGATGGACATGAAAATGGCGCGCCGTTAGACCGGCGCGCCATTTTCTCGAAGCAGAGCTTGCCGCTTAGAAGCGGAAGCGGATCGCGGCGTTGAGGCTATGGCGATCGACCTGGTCGCCGAACTCGCCTTCATATCCCAGCGAGAACGTGGAGTAGCCGTTGGTGGCGTCAAAGCCGATGCCGAACAGCGGTCCGCCCTGGCCAACGCCTTCATCCGTCAACGTAAACGGCGCGCCACCCGACACGAACTGCACCGTGCGCTCAGTCTCATCGTCCAGCAGATTGCCGCGATAGCCGACATAGACGCGCGGCGCGATCACGCTCTGGCCGCCGAGGCCCCACTTGGCGCTAAATTCGACACCAACGTCGCCCCACAAACGCTGCGAGAACACATCGTCGACAATGTAGTCGACAGCGGGGCCGCCGCCGCTTTCAGTGTACCCCTGCTCGCCGAGGCCAACATACGTCAGCGCCACTTGCGGGGTCATCACAAACCAACCGGCCGACAACGGCAATGATGCACGCGCCGAGCCGTGACCTTCGTACGCCCACCAATCGCCTTCCGAGAGCGCGCTGAAGGCAACAGGATTGCCGATCTCGACAAACCGCCGCGACTGCATCTGGCCGCCGCCGCCACCCACGATGAAGTCGAGGTCGACGGGTCCAACGGCAGTCGCATAGTAGGCGTTAACCTGCCCGAGCCACGTAGAGATTTCGCCGTCCGGACGGCCGGGCTCCTCCACTTCCGAAGCAACGAACGACGCGGCTAAGCCGAACATCGCGCCGTTGTCCGTCGGGCCGTCGATACCGAAGGCGAAGCCGAAGCCCTGGCCGCGGAATTCTTGAGCGTTGCTGTTGGGCGGCTCGCGGTGGACCCCGTAGGCGATTTCTTGGGCCCACACCGACACTTCGTCGAGCCCCTGCATACGCGTCGCCGCCATACGGTTGGACGTCGCGCTCTGCATCTGCTGAATCGCGGTGGCGGCAACTTCGGTTGCGCCTGGGCCGTAATTCGGCAGCAAGTCTTCGTACGCGTCGAAGAACTCGTACTCGCTCGTGATGCCGGCCATCGCCGCGGCAGCGGCGTCGTCCAAGCGCAGCGCGTCGATAATCGGATCGAAGGCAATCGCTTGATTGGTCGAGAGGCCGAGTTGCGCTGGCGTCTTCAGTTGGTAGAGCGCCTCAAGCGAATTGGGATCTCCGTCCGCAGCGAACGGGTCCGTCACGTCGATGGCCACGTTGTAGAGGAACGGGATGTTGTCGCCAGTAAGCGTCCCGATGACATTGCTCGCGCCGAACAGCCCACCATTGGCCGTCAGGAAAATTTGCGAGCCAAAATCCGGAAGCCCTTCCGGCACAACGGGCGCAATCGAGGACCCGGCGAGGAACGTCACTGTACCCGAAGACTCGATGAACGTCGTATCCGCCGGGACGTCTGAGAGAAGCACACTCAGAATGCCGTTCGCACCGAACGTTGCGTCGGTGATGTTGAGCGTGCCACCGCGGAGGTTCAACGAACCTTGAACGATGTCGAGCGTGAGATCGCCGCCTGAATCGTCGATACGGCCAGTGTAGGATGCGTTCGCACCGTTGATGGTGAAGATGTCAGCGCCCGCATTGAACGAGATGTCGCCGACAATATCGCCGAACTGCAAGTCGATCTCGTCAGCGCCAACGCCAAAGAGGATATCGCCGAGGATCTCGGTGTCCGGCGCAAGGAAACCGTCGACCGCGTCTTGATCCGTGAAGACCACAGGCGCGACCTGTTGCAAGAACACGCCCGTCGTGCTCGCCGACACGTCAATGGCGATGCTAGCGCCAGTAACCGGCGGTGGCGGGATATCGTCGCTCAGGTCATCGTCGGTCGCGACGTTCTGCGCGACAATGCGGCCTGAGTTGACGATCGTATCGAGCGAGCCCGACAAATCTTGAATGGCGTAGCTGTCGCCGGTCTCGCCGAAATAAGTGGTGATAAGCGAGCCACTGTTGGTGAAGCTCGAAACGTCGGCGCCAACATCCAGGAAGATGCCGTGCGCCGTCTGCGCTGAATCCGATGCCACAGTGCTTGTGACGTTCGAGCGCATTTCGATGCTCGGGACGATCGCGTCGGCGCCTATGTACAACGAGTACGCATTGGCTTCGATCGCGGAGGCGCCAATGCTGCCGTCGATGAGCATCCCGCCGGCTATCGTGGTGGTCGCACCCAACCCATCGCCTTCGATGCGGATGCCCGTGCTGTTCATCCCATCAAACACGCCAGCGGCCGTGATCACACCGCGATGGTAGAAGCCGTATCCTTCGGCGCCTGGGCTGAGCAGGATATTTGAGCCATCGGCAACAATGTGGACCGCCGGCGCGGAGCCAAACTGGCTGATCGAAACGCCTGCGTTGTCGTCGGCCTCGTTGTCCTCGCCGTCATCGTCGTCGTCCGCGTCGTTCTCGACGCCGATACCCTCAAGGGTAACGCCGTTTGCCACGTTGCCGGAGATGACAAGCGCGGACCCGGCTTGCTCGATGTCTCCCGGCTCAAGCGTTCCCTGATCCGCCGGAACAACGGTCGTAAGATAGCCGGTGACGCCCCACGTGCCAGTGAGACTAAGTTCGCCGCCTATATCGCCAGCCACGAAAACACCCGTGGAGTTCTGGCCGCGAACAGTGATCGCGGTGTTGATCAGTACGTCCTCGGTCACGCCCTGATTGATGGCGATACCGAATGAGTTCTCACCGGTGACGCTGATCGTACCGGCCACATCGAGTGTGCCGGTCAGAAGCGCGTTGAGCGTGATCGCCGACGAGTTATTGCCCTCAATGATATAGCCGCCGTCACTGAGGATATCGCCCGTGAACGTCGGGCCAGCTTGCAAGAAAATGCCGTGGCGGTTCGTGCCGATTGCGACGTCGCCATCGAGGTCGCCATCATCGTCCGTGTCGTCGATGGTATAGTCTTCGGTCAGGCTGATGGCGCCACTCTGATTGATGGTGCCGGAATTGCCGCCCTCGATGAGGATGCCGATTGAATTGTCAGCGTCGTCACTGAGCAGACTGCCTTCGATCAATACATCGTTGCTGCTGTCGACGGTGATCGCTGTCTCGTTGGCGTCAACCGTGATTGAGCCATCGGTGCCAACCGTGATGTCGCCCGCCACAGCGCTGCCGTCCGGATTGGACGTGGTCAGCGGCGTCGTGATGTCGTCATTGACCGTGCGGTCGCCAGCGTGCGCCGTGCCAGTCACCCCGCCCGCGAGAGCTACAGCCAGTCCCGCGAGTTGAATTTTCCTGTTAATGCGCATCCCGGCTCCGTCCCCTGTTGTCGGCGCAAGCGGAGCGGCGCTGACTTAAGCCGCCTATGGACGCATCCTTGAGGGGTGCGCGCCCAAACCTCCCGCTGGCGGCCACCCTTCTCGGGGCGGCGCACTGGGGTTGGCATGCCGACTTATCGGAATTTTGTCCATAGCCGGGCGCATGGCCGAAAGCTCTGGATA
>CADEDT010000028.1 GCA_902826145.1 uncultured Caulobacteraceae bacterium | reverse complement strand
GCTCGACACCATCAACTCGCAGGAAGCACGCCGTCTGCTGACGGAAGAAGTCTGAAGCGTTCCGGCGCGCGCGGTTAAAGAGGCGGCATAAGTGGCCAGGCGCAGAAGCAGCACACGGCGCGCAGGCGCCGGAAGGCGGATACCCGCCGGCGTTGCGCTTGGCATCGTGCTCGCGATCGGCGCTGTCATCCTGATCGGCATTCAAGCTGGCCGCACCGCCAATACCGAAGTCGTGATGCAAACCGGCGATGATGGCGCGGCCGCCGCCGGCCGTGTCGCCACCGGCCCTGCGCGTGCGGGCGAGGGCTTCTTCGATCGCCTGTTCGGCGGCTGGAACGCGGCTTCGCGCATTGAAGAGCTTGAGCGCGAAAACCGCGAACTGCAGGCCTGGCGTGATCTCGCCGAGCGGCTGGCCGAACGCAATCGCCGCTACGAAGCTTTGCTGCGCATGCCGGAAGACAGCTTCGGCGAAGGCGCAGACATAGAGAGCTCGATCGCCGCCCAACTCGTGCTCGATAGCGGCGGCCCCTTCATGCGTACGCTCGTCGCCAACGCGGGCAATCTGCATGGCGTGAAGGTCGGCTTCATTGCGGTGAACGAGAATGGCCTTGTCGGCCGTGTCGTCTCCGTCGGTCAGCATTCGTCGCGCGTGCTGATGCTTGACGATTATAACTCACGCATTCCGGTCATGGGCGAAGCCTCGCGCGTCCGCGCCGTGCTTGCCGGGCAGGCGACGCGCCGCCCCGAGCTTTCGCTCTACCCGTACCAGCTGCAAGCGCCGCGCATGGACTTCATCGTTGGCGCGCAAAGCCTGCGCGAAGGCGAGCGCGTCATCACCTCTGGTGACGGCGGCCTCTATCCGCGCGGGCTTCCTGTTGGCGTTGCTCGCCGCGAGCGCGATGGCACGTGGCGCGTCGCGCTCGCCGCCGCGCAGCAGCCGATCGATTTCGTTCGCATCATTCCGTTCATTCCAGTGGCACCGCCTGAAGGCAGCGCTGAACCCAACGCGATACCACCGTTGGGCTCGACATCCTCCGTCGCCGTCATCGGCCGCGAGACCATGGCGCCGCCGCCAACCGTGCCGAGCGCTGCCGCGGCGCCACGTCCGCCGCGCCGTCAAACCGCGCAGAACGATGGCGCGGCGACACCGACGCAAACCCAAACCCCGCCACAACAGGAAGCGCCGCCGCCTGAGCAGCCGGCGACGCCGCCACAATGAACGCGCTCTTCGCGCGCCCCGTAAATCGGAGCGTCCTTCGCGGCTGGGGCCTCGCGCTCGCTATCGCCAGCGTGATCTTGCCGGCGCTGCCGCTCGGCGCGCTCTTCGCGCAACCGCCAATGCCGCTCGCCGTTTTGTGGGCCGCGTACGGCTGGGCCGCTGAAGACGAAAGCGGCTGGCGCGCGCCATTGACACTCGCCGCGCTCGGCCTGCTGCATGATCAGCTCGCCGGCGGCCCATACGGGCTCTTCGCCGCGATCTATCTTTCCGCTTACCTCATCGGCCGCTTCGCCGCCGTGCTGATGTCGGCGCCGAACCTCGTCTCGCTCTGGGGCGGCTTCATCGCCACCGCGCTCGTCACCATCGGCGTTGCCTACGTGCTCGCGCGCCTCGGTCTCGGCCGCAACATCTCGGTGTTGCCGTACGCTGAGGTCGCCATCATCACCGCCATCATATTCCCGATTGTGCGTCCGCTTTACATGAGTTCAGCGCCATCGGGCCGTCCGCAACCGGGCTTTCGCAAATGAGCAAAGGCAAACGCGTCGGCTCAACGCTCCCGAAGCGGGATGCAACGGTGATCTTCAATCGCCGCGCGGCGCTGATGTCGTTCGTTGGCGCGGGCGTCTTAGGGGCGATCATCTTTCGCATGGGCCAGCTGCAGGCGACGAACCTGTTCAGCCAGGAATACACCAACGCCGCTGACGAAAACCGCTTCGATACCCGCATCATCGCCCCGCCGCGTGGCATCATTTACGATCGCTTCGGCACCGTGCTCGCGCAAACCTCGAAAGACTACCAGGTCTCCGTCGTCCAGAACGACGTCGAGAACATGGAAGAGACGGTCGGCCGTGTTGCGCAGATCCTCGGCCTCGATTCCGAATGGGCGCGCCGCGCCATCATTCGGGTGCGTGGTGGTTCGCGCTACGAACCGCAGCCGCTCAAGGAAGGTCTGACCTGGGAAGAGTTCAACGCCATCAACGTGCGCCTGCCTGAACTCCAAGGCATCAAGGCGATGTCGTCCGACGTGCGCGCCTATCCATACGACGTCGTCTATGGCCACCCGATCGGCTACGTGCAAAAGCCGACGCAGCGCGATCTGGACAAGGTGATCGAAGAGGAGGGCGAAGGCGCAACGCGCGCAACGTATCTCCGCAACCCGACCGTCCGTGTTGGTAAAGCGGGCCTTGAAGCCTCGATGGAGACCGAACTCCACGGCACACCGGGCTATCGCAAAGTCATCGTCAATGCTCGCGGCGTCGAACAAGGCGAGGACGAGACCGAGCGCCGCGAACCCGTGCGCGGTTCGGGTCTGGTGCTCACCATCGATCACGATCTGCAACGCACCGCGATGCAGAATTTCGGCGAGCAATCAGGCTCCGCCGTCGTCATGGATATCTACACCGGTGATCTGCTGGTGATGGCGTCGGCGCCCGGCTTCGATCCGAACCTCTTCGTCAACGGCATCGGCCAGAACGATTTTCGCGCTTACAACGAAGACGAGAAGAAGCCGCTCTATCACAAGACGGTCACCGGCGTTTACGCGCCGGGCTCGACCTTCAAGATGATGGTCGGCATCGCCGCCAAGCAAGCGGGCATGGAAGACAATTGGTCGACCAGCTGCGGCGGTGGCTTCTTTTACGGCGGCCGCACCTTCCACTGCTGGAGCCGCCACGGCCGCGTGAACCTGCACGACGCCATCAAGCATTCTTGCGACGTCTATTTCTATCAAGCCGCTTTACGCGCGGGCCCCGAACGCATCGCCTCGGTCGCGCGCCAATTTGGCTTGGGTCAACACTTCAACGTCAACGTTCCGAACATTCGCAACGGCCTCATCCCCGATCCGGTGTGGTGGCGCGAAAACCGCAACGAAGGTTGGACCGGTGGTCTCACCGTGAACTACGGCATCGGGCAGGGCGCGATGGGCATCACGCCGCTGCAGCTCGCTGTAATGGCCGCCCGCCTCGGCAATAGTGGTCTCGCCGTTGAGCCGCGTCTCATTCGCGAAGGCCCAAATATCACCGATCCGCCGCAGCCCCCGCACATGAGCGGCATCGAGGCCGATCACCTCGCGCGCGTCCGCGATGGCATGTACGGCGTTTGCAACGAGCCAGGCGGCACGGCGATGCGCGCCGGCAATCTCGAACTCGTGCGCAATCCGGAAACTGGCGCGATGGTGCCGCTCACGCCGGAAAACCGCGGCTGGCAGCCCGTGCAGATCGCCGGCAAGACTGGCACCGCCCAAGTCCGCGCCCTCGGCAACAATCGCGGGCGTCACTGGTCGACGATCGAATGGCGCTATCGCGATAACGCGCTCTTCTGCTGCTTCGGCCCGTGGCACGAGCCGCGCTATGCGTGCGCGGTCGTCGTCGAACACGGCGGCGCAGGCTCCGGCGTCGCCGGCCCGATCGCACGCGAAATCATGCGCGCGACCTTGATGCGCGATCCGTCGCGCCGTCCGCCCGCGCGGCTGGCGCAGCTTGAGCAAAATTTGGCGAGGAACGCATGACGACGCTTTCTCTCACCGCTGGCCCCAACACGCTGCTCGATCGCTTCGCGAAGCTGAACTGGGGCATCATCACCATTCTCATCGCACTCGCCTTCGTCGGCGTGCTGATGCACTTCTCGGTCAGCTCTGGCGCCTGGACGGACATGCCGCTCACGCACGGCATGCGCTTCGGCGTCCTGCTCGTCGTGATGCTGCTTTCTGCGATCTTCCTCGACACGCGTTTCTGGATCGCTATTGCGTATCCGCTCTACGCGGGCGCGTTGCTTCTGCTTGTCGGTGTTGAACTCTTCGGCGCCACGCGCATGGGCGCGCAGCGTTGGCTCGATATCGGTCCGCTTTCTCTGCAGCCTTCGGAACTCATGAAGGTCGGCATCGTGCTGGCGCTCGCGCGCTATTATCACCAGCTCGATCCGCGCAAGACGGGCACCGTGCTCTGGATCGTGCCGCCGTTCCTGATGATCGTCGCGCCCGTCGCGCTCGTCATGCACCAGCCCGATCTCGGCACGTCGCTCATGATCCTCTTTGCCGGCGTCTGCATCATGTTCCTGGGCGGTTTGCTTTGGCGCATCATCGGCGCAGGCGCGATCGTCGCCATCGGCGGTGCCGTGTTCGCCTATTTCGGCGTGCTGCACGAATATCAGCGCCAACGCGTCGACGTATTCCTCGGCATTACTCAAGATCCGCTCGGCGCCGGCTATCACGTGCTGCAATCGAAGATCGCCATCGGTTCGGCCGGTCTTCTGGGTCGCGGCTGGATGCAGGGCACGCAATCGCAGCTCGACTTCCTTCCCGAGAAACACACCGACTTCATCTTCACGATGATCGTCGAGGAATTTGGCTTGCTCGGCGGCGCACTGGTGCTCGGCCTGTTCGGCGCGTTGATGGCGCTCACTATGCAGGTCGCCTACAAAGCTCGCTCGCTGTTCGGCAAACTCGCCGCCGGCGGCATTGCGGCGACGCTCGCGTGCTACGTCTTCATCAACACAGCGATGGTGATCGGCCTCGTGCCCGTCGTCGGCATTCCCTTGCCGATGATCAGCTTCGGCGGCACCGCCATGGTCACGCTCATGGCCGGCTACGCGATCGTCCTCTCAATCGACCTTCACCGCGACCAGCACGGCGCGCGCGGGTGGTTGTGGTAGCTACCAGTTTGCGCGATCCGCCATCCAGTCCGTGGCACGCACGAGCGCATCGACGATCCCCGGCTCAAGTGAGCTGTGCCCAGCATCGTGCACCACTTCCAACTCCGCCTCCGGCCAGCGCTGCTTCAGCTCCCACGCTGACTTCATCGGCGTGCACATATCGTAGCGGCCTTGTGCGATGCGGCAGGGGATGCCACGCAAGCGCGGCGCTTGCTCCAAGAGCCAACCATCGCTTTCGAAGAAGCCGCCATTCACGAAATAGTGGTTCTCGATCCGCGCAAACGCCTCGACGAAGCGATCCTCGTTGAACCTCGACGGCAGCGCACTCGGCCCTGCGATCGAAATCGTTTCGCCTTCCCAGCGCGACCAAGCCCGCGCCGCGCGCACGCGCTCGGCCCAATCGCTCGACGTCAGCCGCTTATGGTACGCGCGCAAAAAGTCGCCGCGCTCGCTCACGGGGATAGCCGCCGCATAGCGCTCGAACGCATCCGGATACACGTGGCTCGCGCCATCCTGATAGAACCAGTCGATCTCGCTCTTCCGCAGCAGGAATATCCCGCGCAGCACCAAACCCGCCACGCGCTCCGGATGCTTCGCCGCGTAAGCGAGCGCCAGCGTCGAACCCCACGAGCCGCCGAACACCACCCATTTGTCGATCCCGAACTTCTCGCGCACGCGCTCGATGTCGGCGACCAGATCCCATGTCGTGTTCTCGCGCAGCTCGGCGTGTGGTGTTGAGCGGCCGCAGCCGCGCTGATCCATCGCCAGCACGCGAAAGCGCTTCGGGTCGAAGAACCGGCGCATCTCGGGCGATAGGCCCCCGCCTGGTCCGCCATGCAGCGCCACCGCCGGGCGCCCCGCCGGATTGCCCGCTTGCTCCACATGGATGGTGTGGAGATCCGAGACCTTCAGCATCTCGCTCGCATACGCGTCGAGCGCTGGATAAAGGTCGCGGCGGGGCGGGGGCGTCTGTCCGTACATCACGCTTGGTTACGGGCGCGCGCGCACGCGTGCAAGGCTCGCGCTGCCAGTCTCCAAATCTGCTGGCTCGTCGCCCTACGAAACCGGTGCTAGGCGAGGCGCGTGGACGCTGAATCACCCCCGCAGCCCTCGATTTTCGCCAGTCGCGCCGCGCGCGTGACCATGGTGATGTCGGCGCTGTTCGGCACAACCGGCGTCATCCTCGTGTTTCTGCCGCGCTGGCTCGAAGTCGAGCGCGATCTCACCGGCGCTCAAATCGGCATCATCCTCTCGCTGGCGCAGTTTGCGCGCGTCGTCACCGGGCCGCTGATCGCCTACCGTGCTGACAAATCCGCTGACCGCGCCACGCCGCTCAAAATCATCGCGGCGGCCGCTGTTCTTGCTTACGCCGCGTTCTTCTTGCTCGCGCAGGGCTTCTGGCCATTGTTGCTGATCGGCTTCGTTGCGCTTTCGCTCAGCCAAGCGATGACGCCGCTGATCGAAGCCGCCACGCTCCGCGCCACTGCCCAAGGCAAAATCAGCTACGGCCTCGCGCGCGGCATAGGGTCCGTCGCCTTCATCGCCGCGAACGTCTTGGGCGGCGTCGTCATTTCAAAGTTCGGTTTGATCGCCGTTGTTGCGTGGGTGCTGAGCGGCCTCGCGCTCACCGCGGCTACCTCCTTCTTCGGTCTAAAGCGCGATCCGCCACCGCCGCGTCCGCCAACCATGCGCGCAGGCGGCGTCGGTGAGCTGCTACGCAACCGGCGCTTCCTCATTCTGATCGTCGCCTGCGGCCTCATCCAAGCCGCGCATGGCTTCTACTACAGCTTCTCGACCATCGTCTGGCGTGGGCAGGGCCTCTCACCGGAGATGGTTGGTCTGTTGTGGGGATTTGGCGTCGCTGTTGAAGTGGCGTTCCTTTGGACGTTGCCGTTTTTTGAACGGCGCACCACACCCGAGACGTTGATACTCGCGGGCGCCGGCGCCGCCGTTGCGCGCTGGATCGTCATGGGCTTTGCGCCTTTGGGTTTTGCATTGTGGCCGCTACAAGCTCTGCACTTCGCAAGCTTCGCAGCCGCGCACGTTGGCGCCATGCGCCTACTCTATCGCGACACGCCCGAGCACTCCGCCGCGATGGCGCAAACGCTTTACGCCGCCACCTCCGGGGGCGTGCTCATGGGCTCATCCACGTTGCTCTCCGGCTATCTCTACGATCTCGGCGGCGCCATCGGGTATTGGGCGATGGCGGCGATGGCCGGCGCCGGCGGTTTGCTCGCGCTGTTGCTGATCCCGCCCAAAGCGCGCGCCTCAAGCGCAACACACGCTTAACGAATTCGCCTGGTACGGGAACCTACGCCCGTCGCGCGCCCTTTCGCTTCTTTGCCTAATATTTTCTGTTAGCCGTTATCGGTGGGGCAGAATGCCTTGAGGGACGCTGGTTGATGGCCGCAACGGCCGCCTTTGATTTCCGCGACGATGACCGCGCGCCGGTGTTGGCGTTGAGCGGTGATTGGACCGTGGACACGATCTCAGCGCTCGAAAGCGATCTCGCGGAGGTTTCCGAGAAGTTAAAGGAAGGCTCTGTCGTCGACGTCGGCGAGCTCGGCCGTTTCGACGTCGCCGGCGCCTACCTCATCGACCGCACCTTTCGCGATAGCCCCGCCGGCGACAAAGCCCGGATAGCAATTCGCGGCGAGCACGCGAACGCGATGCGCCTGCTGCAAGCGGCGCGCAAATCCTACGCTGGTCCGGCCGCCCCCGTGCGTCAAACGCAAGGGATCAAAGGCTTTGTCGAGGCGGTAGGCCGCGCGATGGCGTCCGTCGGCGAAGAGATCATCGAGCTTATCGGCTTCTTCGGCGAGACTTTGGTCACAATGGCGGCGCTGATCGCCAATCCGCGCCGCCTGCGCATGGTCTCCATCGTCAACGTCATGGAGAAGGCGGGCCTCAACGCGCTGCCGATCGTGATGTTGCTGTCGTTCTTCATCGGCATGGTGATCTCGTATCTTGGTGCGCGCATCCTTGGCGACTTCGGCGCCTCGGTGTTCACTGTCGAACTCGTCGCCTTCTCGATGCTGCGTGAGTTCGCTGTCGTCGTCACCGGCGTCATCCTCGCTGGCCGCACCAACAGCGCCTTCACCGCCGAAATCGGCGCCATGAAGATGCGCCAGGAAATCGACGCCATGCGCGTCATGGGCATCAAGCCCATGGAAGCGCTCGTCGTGCCGCGCGTCATTGCCATGCTGATCATGACGCCAATCCTCACGTTCGCCGCGATGATGTCCGGCATCTTCGGCGGCTTGATTGTCGCTTGGGGCGAGCTTGGCGTCAGCCCCGCCATGTTCTTCTCCCGCATCTCCGAAACGGTGCCGTCGCAACACTTTTGGGTAGGGTTCGTGAAAGCGCCGGTGTTCGCGATCACGCTGGCTGTCATCGCCTGCAAGCAGGGGCTTTCGGTCGGTGGCGATGTCGGTTCGCTCGGCTCGCGCGTTACCACCTCCGTCGTACAAGCGATCTTCATGATCCTACTGCTCGACGCGATCTTCGCCCTCTGGTTCTTGGAGATGAACTGGTGAGCGAGAATATCGCCATTCGCGTGCGTGGCCTCGTCACGCGCTTCGGAACGCAGACCGTCCACGAAGGTCTTGATCTCGACGTGCGCAAGGGCGAAATCCTTGGCGTCGTCGGCCCATCAGGCACCGGCAAATCCGTGCTGTTGCGCGAGATCGTCGGTCTCGACGAAGCAACCGAGGGTGAGATCACATTCCCCGAGGCTGACGCTGAAGGGCGCGCCCCGACGATGGGCGTGATGTTCCAAGACGGCGCGCTCTTCTCAAATCTCACCGTTCTCGAAAATGTCGAAGCGCCGCTGCGCGAACACACGCGCGTTTCGCGCGCGCTGCGCGAGGAGATCGCGGGCCTGAAGCTCGCTATGGCTGGTCTTGGTCCGGACTCGCATCACAAGCGCCCGGCGCAAATCTCCGGCGGCATGCGCAAGCGCGCCTCGGTCGCGCGCGCCATCGCGCTCGATCCGGAGCTGCTCTTTCTCGATGAACCGACGGCCGGCCTCGATCCGATTGCCGCCGAGAATTTCGATCGCATGACCGAGGAACTCGCGCGCTCGCTCGGTCTGACCGTCTTCCTCGTCACGCACGATTTGGACACGCTGCACGCCATCTGCGACCGCGTCGCTGTGCTGTTCAAAGGCAAGGTCGTCTCGATCGGCACGATCCCCGAAATCACCGCCAACGCAGAAGGTTGGGTGAAGGAATATTTCTCAGGACCGCGCGGCCGCGCGGCAACACGCGGCGCGGCGGGAGGTTAGGTCATGGAAACGAAAGCCAATTACGTCTTCATCGGCACAGCAACAGTGGTCGGCATTCTGCTGATCATGCTGTTCGCCATGTGGATCTCCAGCGGCGAGTTCAATCGCGGCTTCAACACCTATGACGTGGTGTTCGATGATCCAGTTCGCGGCCTCAGTGAAGGCGGCGAAGTGCGCTTCAACGGCATCAAGGTCGGCGAAGTGGATTCGCTCCGCATCGATCCCGACAACACCAATCGCGTTATTGCCCGCATTCGCGTTTCAACCGATGTGCCGTTGAAAACCGATAGCGAAGCCCAGCTCGAAGCCATCGGCCTCACCGGCGTCACGCTCATTCAGCTCTCCGCCGGCAGCGCCGACGCTGAATTGATACGCGGCACATTCGGCGGCCCGCCGCCACGCATCCAGGGGAGGGGCAGCCAGATCGACCAGATCGTTGCGCGCGGCGAAGAAGTCGCCCTGCGCGCCAGCGAAGCCATGGCCTCCGTCCGCGATCTCCTCACTGAAGAGAACATCGCGAAGGTTACGGCGATCCTCCAGAACCTTGAAGAGATCTCCGAGCAGCTGAACTCGCGCGACTCCATCGTCACGCAATCGGGCGAAGCAGCGCGCGAAATCTCCGTGCTCGCCCGCCAACTCCAAGGCGAAGTCAATCAACTCGGCCCGGCGATTGAGCAGATCAACAGCGCCGCCAGCGTCGCCTCCGGCGAAACGTTGCCGGAACTCACGCTCGCCGCCGAAGATATCCGCCGCGCCGCCGTGTCGATCACGCGCTTCGCTGACGGCCTTGAAGAAAATCCATCCATCCTCACGCCGCAAAGCCCGCGGCCGACCGTGGAGCTTGAGCCATGATGCGCGCGTCGCCGCTTCTTTTGTCCGCGCTGCTTCTCGGCGGCTGCATCACGCTGCTTCCAGCGCCGCCGCCGCCGCCGCGCGTCTATGTGCTCGAAGCACAAGACGTGTCTGCTTCGCAAGGTGCGCCCGTTGACGCCGTGCTCGGCGTCGCCACGCCAACCGGCGAGCGCGCCATTCTCGGTCCCGACATCATCTGGCGCACAGGCGATAGCCTCGCCTACGTCAATCAATCGCAATGGTCGAACCGCGCCGCCGATGCGCTGCAGCAGATGCTCGCGGAGACCGTCATTCGCCAGGGCCGCTTCCGTTCATCGACCCGCAGCGGTGAAGCACGCAGCGACTACGAAGTCCGCTGGGAAGTGCTCGATTTCGAAGTACGCGAAGACGACATGAAAGCGCATTTCCGCGCTGACGTGCGTCTTGTCGCGCAAGGCCGTATCATTGTCGCGTCGCAGCTCGTGGAAACTTCCTCATCAGTCAGCGGCCGCTCCTCTAGCGCTGCCACTGAAGCGCTTGCGCGCGCCGCCCGTGAAGGCAGCGCGCGCATTGGGGAGTTTGCGGCAGATGCGGCGTTGGCAGCGCAAGCCGCCAACGCCGAGGCTGATCAAGCCAGAGCGGCGTCGATCAGAAGGTAGGCGCGAACCAGTTCCGAACCTTCGCTCTTGTTCTCGCTCTTGGCGAGATCAGGGCGCGAGCGGAACTGAACCGCGGCGTCATGCGCCTTTTCGTTGCGCTTCATGTGACGCGAGATGCGGGTGACCGCACCCGGCGCGGCATCGATCACCGCACGGCGGCGGGCCGAGGCGCCTTCGCGTGAGCAGCGAGCGATACGCTCGAGGTCAGCAGCGCCGAGCACGTCGTCGAGATCGACACCAGCGTCGGTGACGAGATCGATGGCGCTCGTCTTCAGCGTGGCGTCGGCGTCAACCGCAGGCTTCGAACCGAAGTCGGCGAGGTCGAACGCGCTTTCGTTGGCGGCGACCGGCGCTTCTTCACGCTGCGGCATGAAGTTGCCCCACGAGCCGAAGCCCTTGAACGCGCGCTTCGGCTGCGTTTCGACGATCTCGACACGAGCGCGCGAGTTGCCACGCGACACCGCCGCGTTGGCTGCCGCTTGCAGCGTCGTCACTTCGTCTTGCGCGGCATAAGCAACCGCTTCGACCTTACGCTCGACCGGCTTGGCTTGAACCGGCGCCGGCGCGGCCTTCTTCACGCCAGCCGTCGCGGCGAGGGCGCCGAGGCGCTTCTCGATCTGCGAGGCGTGACGATCTGCAGCCGCTTGGCTTTCTTGCGAAGCGGTTTGCGCCGCGTTCGCCATCTGGTTCAGACGCGACATCGTTTCGTTCGCGGCTTCCTGCATCGCTTGCGCTTCCGCACGGATCAGCTGGGCGGCGCGCTTGGCTTCGTTCACGGCGCTGCGCGTCGTTTCACGAACCGCGCTGGCGGTTTCGTTGGCGGCGAGCACAGCTTCGGCCGTTGACTTCTTCGCCGTCTCGGTGAGGCGGGTAGCTTCGGCGAGACCGCCGAGCATTTCCGTCATCGAGCCGTTGAGTGAAGCGGCGGCGGCGTTGGCGTGATCGGCGGCAGCGTGGAATTGCGCCGTGTGGTCGCCCAGCATGTTGGCCGAGGCCGAGAACGAGCTCAGGTGCGTTTCCAGCGCATGCTCAGCGGCGACGACTTCCGTCTTCACCAGCTTCGAAGCTTCGCGCATCAAGCGGACTTGGCGGCCGATCGAGTTGGCGATCACGTCCGTTTGGTCCTTGATGTCGGCTTTCACTTCGACAAGCGCTTCGCGTTCGCGAACCAGCGTGTCGGCCATCGCTTGCGTGTTGGCGCGCGAGGCGGCGACCGCGTCACCGAACAGAACCGCATTGCGTTGCGCGGCGGCTTCCAGTTCCGCCAGGCGATCCAATGCAGCCGAGACAGCGTCGTTGAGCTGTTCGATCTCGAGCTTCACCACGTTGGTCAGGCGTTGCGCTTGCGCTTCGCCGGCTTCCACCGGCATCGCCGCTTCACGTGCGATGCGCGTCAGTTCGACAGCGAGCTTGCGCGCCTTCAGCGCTTCGCCAGCCGCCGAGGCGGCCACCCAGAAAAGCAGGGCCGGGCCGAACGCCAAAGCGATCAGGCCGGCTTGCATCGCCGGGTCCATCGCCATCACGGCTTCGACGCCGAAATAGGTGAGCGGGCCGCCGATCGCGCCGGCGATCCACACGAGCGCCATGATGCCGCCCGCGAAGCCAGCCCACGAGAAGCCCGTCTTCACTTTGATCTCGCGCTTGGGCTCGACCACGGTCGGCTCGTCGCGCGACGTGGTTTCGAATTCTTCGCGATCAAAATCTTCGTTGAAATCGTCCGCGACGTCGTCGTTTGAAGTTTCGGCCTCGCCGAAAACTTCGAACGGATCGCGTTCGTCGTCCTCTTGTCCGTAGTACATCGTAAACTCCCGCGCGCCCACGGATCGCGGGCGTTAACCCGCCGGCTGCAACGCCCATGCCAGCGAGGCGAGTGCATTTCCCGTGTGGGGCTTGCTCCAAATCGGAGCAAAGACGGCGCCAAACACCGCGCCGTGCGCGAAGAGTAAGGTTACTCTGTGTGATGCTTGAAATGCGGGGATAGGCGCGCACTCAATCCCACAGCGGTTTCCGCAAACACTAGGCGCATCAACGCGAGCGGCGAAATCAATCCGACCGGCTCGACACGCGCGTACACTTCCCCCGTTCCGCATCATTGAGGGGTCTCCTGGAATTCCGAGCCCGAAGACGAAGCGGAATGTGAGTGAGCGAGAATGGTGAATGCGAAAGCAAACACCTGTTGCTGCTGGGGATCGTGAAACCGGCAGGTCCAGAAGCTTCGGAAGCTTCTGCTCGCCGCGGGCGCTCGTTGATCGGATCCAAGTCGAGATCCTCCCCAACGAAGCTCGCGCAAGTCATTCACGGGAGCGCGGGCGCGCGAGCGCTTCTCTTCCCATCCCGTCCACCGCGAACGCGTCCGCGTTCCCACCCTCTCTTTGGACCGACGGCGTCTCGCCGCCGGAGATGAAGCCATGGTCAATAACTCGGAAACGCGCAAACGCCGGCGCAGCGCTGACAACGCCGTTAAGCACGCCGAACGCGCGCTGGCGCTGAGCCGCAACTTGCTTGCGCGCGGCTACGTCAACAACGCCGCCCGCGCCACGCAGCTAGCCGAACGCCAAGCCAAGCTCGCCGATCGTCTCATCGATCTCGATGCATCGCTAAAGCGCATCGCCGAAGCCAAGCGCGCCGCCGAGCAGCAACTCGCCGAGCGCTACGCTCAACTCACCAAGCGCGAAGCCGCCATCGCCGCCCGCGAGCGCACCAACGCACCAGCCGAAGATTATTCCTGGGTCGACGTCCGCAACCCACGCTTCCAAGCTTGGTACGCAGAGTTGATGGCGGCGAAAGACGAGAGGGAAAAGAGCGCAGAAGAGTGAGGCGGTATCGTCCGCTATCAGACATAAAGACCTGTAGTGACCCCTACGCGCCGGTCTATCCAAAGATGTTCGATCAAATTTTTTGCGTTCGTCTTTGCGGCGCTTGATCATAGCGCTCAGCGACGCAAGTGTGACCGCAGTGGAGGGTACGATGACTCTAAGTGGTCTCACGCTTGTTCGCGCACATTTTGAGAGCTTCGTCGCCGGTGACGTTGATGATTTTGATTCTCAACTGACGCCCGCCTTCAGATACGAATATTTGCCGCCGATCCTAGGCGCCGGCCCGGCGCAGGCGCGTCGTTGGCGCGACATCCTCTTCCGTATCTACAAGGTGTGGCGGTTCGAGATCGTCGATGCGGCCGAGAGGGGCGATGACGTGCTGCTGCGCGTGGATTGGAGCGGCAGCGACCCTGTCGAGCCCGAACATTCCCCGGCCATTTTCGAGGACACGGCCGTGTTCGTATTCACCTTAGAGCAGGGCCGTCTCTCATCGTGCAACGCCTGCTATCTGGACTTCAACGATCACGCGGAGTTTGAGCGGTTCCAGGCCGAAGCGCGTTAACCGCGCGTCCTCATCGATGAGTGTGCAACTATCCGCGAGCCCCGCGCCAATCAGGAATCGCGCTTCGGCGGATCGCGCTGGAAGATATCTTCAATCTTGCTCTCGAATGCATCTGCTATGGCGAACGCGAGAGAGAGCGACGGATCGAAGTGTCCATTCTCGATAGAGTTAATGGAATTGCGCGATACGCCGACGCGCGTGGCCAGCTCCGCCTGGCTCCACTGCCGCTCGGCGCGAAGCACCCTGATCTTGTTTTTCATGACGGTTCGCGTGGCGACCGCGACATCCATAGCGCCCAGCCAATGCTCAACAGCATCGTGCTCAAGCCCTGCGCGATAACAACGCCGCCAAAGCCAAACGCGAAGGCGAGCACCACAAGCTTCTGGTCGGGGTTCGCCACGTCAGCCCAATCCGCCACCGTGGCGACGATCAAGTCGCGGAAAGGCGGAAAGGAGAGAAGCAGCGCCACGAGCCCCGCGCCGATCGTCCACCCCCATTGGCCGGAAAACCGCGCCGCGCTCCGCTGCCATTCATCGATTTGGCGGTCAGTCAGGATGGCGACGCCGAAGCTCGCGACGACAGTCAGTATCGCCGCGATCCCGGAAAGCAGGAAAACCAGGCTGTCAGGCTGCTGCTTCAGCCAGGGAATGCCGGCAAAGATGGCGATGGGCGGAAGAACCATCAGCACCAGAAGCAGCGTCCGGAGGGGAAACCGGGATTGGCGGCGCGTGGACATGCTTGCTCTCCAGGCTCAGGTCACAGGTCAGCCGCCTTTTGGCGTGCCCTGTATTCTTGTCATAATGCCAAGTAAACTTGGCATACAAAGGCGCGATGGTCAAGCCCGCTCCCGTCGTCATTCCGGGCCTTCGCGCAGCGAAGAACCCGGAACCTATGGAGTGGCAAGCGCAGTTCGTTGGCCCTGGGTTCCGGGTCCGCGCTCCGCGCGTCCCGGAATGACGAGTTAGATGTCGAGCAAAGGATTTGTTGTGAGATGCCGCAGCACGAGTTGATTGCCGTCTACATCATGGCGAGCAAACGAAACGGCACGCTTTATCTCGGCGTCACAAGCAATCTCGTGCAACGCGCACATCAGCATCGCGAAGGCGTGGTCGAAGGCTTCTCACAGAAGTACGGCTGCAAGCATCTCGTTTGGTTCGAGCAACACAGCGAACTCACAACGGCGATTGCGCGCGAGAAAGAACTCAAGAAATGGCGCCGTGCGTGGAAGATCGAATTGATCGAACAGAAGAATCCGCAGTGGCGCGACCTCTACGACGACTTCATCAACCCGCCGCCGCCAACATTCCTCGGCTGACGAAAACGCCTACCCCGCCGCTGCGTCGATCAGCAGGAAGGCGCGCGTGAGTTCGGCGTTCATTTGCGCGCGGCCGCGGCCGATCTGCTCGGCGATGCGCGCACCTTCGTTGCGCAGGAAGAGCATCGCCTCCTGGTTCGCTTGCGCGTCGCTCGCGAGATAAGAGCCCATCTGCCGCGCAGCTTCGGGCGCGGCGTCACGCACAGCGCGACGACGCGACTGCGTGCCCGAGCGCGCACGCTGCGCGATGCGCTCAAGCGCGGACGGCGAGAACACATCGTCGAGGTGCAAGCCCGCATGCTCGATTGTCTCAACGATCGGCAGCACGGCCGTGCGCGGCTCAGCAATCTGGCGGCGCAAGTGCGCGACCGGATCTGCAGCAGGCTCACGCCGAGGCGCAGCTGCGGGGCGGGGCCCCTGATCTGGGCCGTCGACGTTCGACAACAGATCGCGCCACGTCCAATCGCCGGGTACGGGCTTTTCAGCTGCTGGCGCACGCGGCCGCTCAGGCGGCGCATCGCCGAACAATGGTGGCGGCGGGTCGTTGCGGCTACGCGCCGGCGGCATCTCAAGTGGATCGGCTTTTTCGTCGCGCCACGAGCGGTCGTAGCCCGGCGCGGCTTCATCCTGTGTTTGCTCGCCGCCGCGCTTGCGCACGCGCATGCTCGGCTCGCCGTCTTCAACCGCATCGCGCGCGCCGCGCGCCGCGTGTCGCGCCGCTTCCGCCGCATCACGCAAGCGTTCCAGCGCAATCGCCGCTTCGCGTTCAACGTTCACCGCTTCGCCGCGAATGAGCTCCGCCGCGCGTTTTGCATCATCAATCGCGCGATGCGTCGTCTCGCGTACAGCGCCAGCGGTGGAGTTCGCCGCAAGCGTTGCAGCTTCAGCAGATTGCCGCGCAGCGTCGGTCAAATTCGTCGCCTTCGACAACACGTCGAGCGCGTTCGACAGAGCATGCTCAAGCCGCAGCGCCGAATCCGCACTCGCTTGCGCGGCTGTCGAGAGCCCGTTCGTGCGATCGGAGATCAACGCAGCAGCGGCGCCGAAAGAGGTGAGGCGGTGATCGAGCGCTTGGTCAGCTGCGCGCACTTCGGCTTCAGCCTGGCGCGCCGCTTCGGAGATGGAAGATGTGTGCTTGCCAATCGAGTCGCCGATCATTTGCGCGTGGCCCGTGAGATCGCGCGAGATGCGCATGAGCTCTTCGCGCTCGCGCTCCATGCCGACGATCATGTGGTTCGCGCCGGCCTTGGCCTGATCGGTCATATCGTCCACGGCCTTGGATTGCCGTGCGATCTGGCCTTCGACGTCCTGCAGCCGCGCCAACGTTTGCAGCAGCGCTTGATCGAGCTGATTGATTTCGCCGCGGACTGTTTCCGCGAGTTGGCGCGCTGCGCTCTCGGCGCTGCGCTCCGGGTTCATCAGCCGGTCCGCCGCATCGGCCAGCCGCCGCGCTTCGGAACGTGCGCGCGCGCTGTCGCGCGCCGCCAGGCCGGAGAAGACGCTCATCAGCGCCGGCAGCACCGTTACGGCGCCGACTGCGCCCATTTCTGGAATCGTGAGGGAAGAGATATTGGCCGGGCCGATCAGGACAATCGCGCCCGCGATGCTGCCGACAACCCAAAGCGCGCCCACCACGAGGCCCAGAATGCCGATCATCGCGCCAGGATCGCGCGAACGTTCGGCCTCAGCTGTTGTGATGGTCATGCAGCACTAGTCCCGCTCGCGCGTCCCACACGCACTCAAGGTAAACGAGAACGAAAGAAGTGCGGCCATTCAAGGGCGAACGCTCGTCAGCGCAAGCTAACGATCAGAAAGCTCGCGTGTTTGTTGAACGATCAGCGGTCGTTCGTCTGGCAGGCTTCGCCAGCGCCGCAGCTCGCGGACTTCTCTGCGTTTTGCTCAAGCGTCACGCCGACCCACGCCAGGGCCACAGCGATCAACGCGTCACGAACCATTACAAGAAACGCCAACATCGCCCTCTACCTCAATGCAGCAGTCGCTATGTGCGCGCTTCGCGGAAGTTCCGCAAGCGGCGGGCCCATTCATTGCGCCGAATGATGAAGCCTAAGCTACAGATAACGCATCGCGCCTTGACGGATGCAGGACGGGTGCTAAGTACCGGGTGATGTTACAACATAACAGCGCCAAAAGCGGTCGGCACGCCCACCTGGCACACGCCACGGTTATGGGCCTGCACGCGCTGTGTTGTGGTTTGCCGGCCTTGGCGCTAGCCGCGGCCGCCGTTTCCGGCGCGACCTCCGGTATCGCGCTACTCTCCCAGTCGGTCGCCGCGATCCACGACTTCCTGCACCAGCACGAGCTCTGGATACTGATCGTTTCGGCCGCCCTGGTCGTTCTTGGCGGCTGGATGGAAGCCAGCGCCCGCCGCCATCACCCGCGCGGCTTTCCCTGGCTCTTCGCTTTCTCGGTCTTCTGCTTCCTGGCCAACGCGACCATTATCCTGGTCCACCGCGCCAACTAACGCTTAGGTTTCAGGATATGCAACGTAAGCGTGCGGAAGCGGCGAACCGCTTCGCCTGTCGCGCTCTCGCGCCGTAGCGCCCGCCGAAGCGCCATGCCCTCAAGCCCCGCGATCAAAGCCTCGGCCGCCTCGGCTGCAGGCAGGGCCGGGTAAACGGAGCCAGCCCTCTGCGCCCCCTCGATCGCAGACGCCAAACGCCCAACCGCGATCAAATCCCGCTGCTGCAGCGCCTTCGCCAACAATGGATCGCGCGCCGCTTCGGCCCAAATGTCGGCCAACAAAGCCGCATCGCCATCGCCGTCGAACGTCTCGAAAAACGCGCGCGCCAGTTCGGCCAAGCCTTCGATCAAGCCTTCCGAACCGTTAACGCGCTCAAGCATCGCCTCCGCTTCAGCCCGTGCATCAAGCGCGATCGCGGCAATGATGTCGGCCTTAGAGTCGAAGTAGCGATAGAGCGCGCCGGGACTGATCCGCGCCTCGGCGCAAATCTCCTCGATCGTCGTCAGCCGGAACCCGCGCTCGCGGAAGCACTCGCGCGCTGCGTCCAGGATCTGGCCGCGGCGGCGTTCGGGGAGGGCGGGGTCGGCGTGTCTCGGCATCGAATCGAATTCGTGAAAGTCGAACATGGTTTAGCTTAAATTCATTCACGGCTGGCAGCGTCGGCGGACATGACTCTGAAGCCGCCAACAGCGCTTGCCAGCGCCTACGAAACGCGCCGGCGCGAGATGCCGGCCTCGATCGCGCTGACGATCCTCACTGGCGGCATAGCCGCCGCGATCATGGGCGGGCCTTGGCCGGTCGGCTGGTCGGCGATCATGGCGCTGTTGCTGATCCTCGACACCGAGCTCTATCGCCGCCTCGACGCCGCCGAAACGAAGATTGAAGGCAAGACGCTTGCGGGCCTCGCGACATGGGCCGCATTCAGCTCCGCATTCTACGCGGTGTTGCCCATCACGCTCTGGCTGCACGGCGAAGCTGCCGGCGCGGCCGCCGCTATGTTGTTGTGGGTCGCGGGCGTCGTTCGCCATTTCAGCCCCGGAACGTCTGGCGCCTTGCCGATCGCGCTCGCCGGCGCCGCGCCACCCGCACTCTCACTGCTCGCTTCGCCTTTGATGATGGCGGCGATGACGACGCGTCCGGATTGGGACCTCGCCTTCATCGCCGCTGTGGGCGGTGGCGCTCTGATGGCCTACGTCACGCAAGCACGCGTCAGCGCTGCTGACGCCGAACGCGCACTGCGCCAAGCTAGGCAAGACGCCAATCAAGAATCTGCGCTCGCGCAACTTGTATTCGAGCAGGGGACCACCGCCGCGATGCTCGTCGATCGCGACGGGTGCGTTGTCGCCATGAGCAAGGCGATGCGTGACGGCCTCAGCGAAGGCGAGCCGATTGGCAAGAAGTTCGAAGACCTCATCGCCTGGGCGCCGGATCGCTGGCGCGAAGCGTTTGCGCGCGCTCTGACAGGCGAAGTGGTGCGCTTCGAGGAAGACGAAACGCGCACTGCCGAAGGCGTGATGTGGTTCAACTGGGAAGCGCGGCCATGGCGCAACGCCGATGGCGATATCGTCGGCGTCGTTTCACACGGCGCGAACATCACGCAGCTCGTTAACGCACGCGCTGCTGCCGCGGCGAACGAACAGCGCTTGATGGTGGCGTTGAAGATCGCTCACAGCCTTGTCTGGGAAGTCGACTTCAAGAAGCGCGCGATCAGTTGGCACGGCGACGTTGAAACCGTTTACGTGGCGCCATTCACGTTCGAACAGTTCATGGAAAGCAGCACGGGCCATCTTCATGAGGGCGATAGGCTCGCGCTGCGCGACTATTTCATTCGCGTGGGCAACGGCGCTGGTGGTTGCGTCGAGCACCGCGTCATCCACGCGAATGGCGAAACGCGTTGGGTCGAAGCGTGGGCGCAGCGCGTGCTTGGCCGCTCCGGCGGCGTGCGCAAGATCGTCGTCATCTCGAAGGACATTACCGAGCGCAAGCGCCAAGAAGCGGCGTTCATCGCCGCGATGCACCGCGCCGAAGAGGGGCTC
The DNA here is from genome assembly GCA_902826145.1 of uncultured Caulobacteraceae bacterium. Taxonomy (GTDB): domain Bacteria; phylum Pseudomonadota; class Alphaproteobacteria; order Caulobacterales; family Aquidulcibacteraceae; genus Vitreimonas. The sequence goes on along the minus strand of CADEDT010000028.1, from coordinate 7,207 downwards.
AAGTCACGCCGCGCGTTGTTTGGTGAAAGTGCCGCCGCCGCCGAGGCCATCGACGAAGCAGCGGTGAACGTCGCCGGGATGTTCGAGCGCCTCGAAAGCCTGATGGCCGAAACCAACGCCCGCGATTTGAAGCTCGCGGAAACCTTGGCCAGCTTGCGCATGGCGCGCGAAGCGGCCGAGGCCGCGAACGTTTCAAAGTCACAATTCCTCACCTCGATGAGCCATGAGCTGCGCACACCGCTCAACGCCATCATCGGCTACTCGGAAATCCTCATGGAGGAAGCCGAGGCTGACGGCCGCGATACCGACATCGCAGACCTCCAGCGAGTGCTTTCCTCCGCGCGCCAGCTGCTGCACCTCATCAACGACATCCTCGATCTCTCGAAGATCGAAGCTGGCCGCGTGGACATCTCGGCGTCCGATTTCTCCGTCGCCGCGCTCGTGCAGGAGGCGGCCGCTACGGTGCGTCCGAATGTTGAGAAGAACGCTAGCGCACTGAAGCTCGACATCGCGGAAGACCTCGGTGAGGCGTGCACGGATTCGTTTAAGCTCAATCAGTGCCTGCTGAATCTGCTCTCGAATGCGGCGAAGTTTACGCACGAGGGTGAGATCACTGTCCGCGCTCGCCGCCAAAACGAGTGGATCGAGATTGCCGTCGCCGACACCGGCATCGGCATGACCGACGAGCAGATGAGCCGTCTGTTTAACGCGTTCGTGCAAGCCGACGCCCTCACAGCGCGCCGCTATGGTGGCACCGGCTTGGGGCTCGCGCTGACACGCCGCATTATGGAGATGCTGGGCGGTGAAGTTTCCGTGGCGAGTGAGCAAGGCAAAGGCTCGGTGTTCACGCTGCGCTTCCCGGCGCAACTCAACGCCGCGCCCGCGCCTGCGCGCATCGACGCGCACGCGGCGGCCGGGCGAGGCGTCGAGCGTCTCGTGCTGTTGATCGATGATGAGGAAACCGCGCGCGATCTGACCGCTCGTTCGCTCATGCGACTCGGCTTCACGGTGGAATGCGCGGCGACCGGCGCGGAGGGCCTTGATAAGGCGCGCACGCTGCGCCCGAGCCTCATTCTGCTCGATATCAATCTGCCGGACGTCACCGGCTGGGATCTGCTGGCCGTGCTAAAGACGGGCGACGCTGGCGGCATCCCCGTGATCATCCATTCCATCGACGACAACCGTCAGCGCGCGTTGTCGTCAGGCGCCTGCGAGCATCTGGTCAAACCGGCCGACCGGGACGTGCTTGCGGCCGCCGCGCTTCGCTTCGCGCGCGCCCCTGATACTGCGAAGCCGGCTGACGCACCGGCGATTTCCAACGTGGCCAAGACGGCGTGAAAGGTCCTCCCATGCGCATACTGATTGCAGAAGATCATCCAGATAACCGTGAAATGCTGACGCGCCGCTTGGAGCGCAAAGGCTACGAAGTGCACTGCGCCGAGAACGGTGCGGAGGCCGTCGATATGGCCAAGAGCTGCGCGCCCGATCTCATTCTCATGGATATCTCGATGCCGGTGATGTCGGGGATCGAAGCCACCAAAGTCATCCGCGCGACGCCGGACGTAAGCAGCGTCAAGATCGTGGCGCTCACCGCGCATGCGATGGAAAGTGCGCGCAAGGAATGCATGGACGCCGGTTGCGATGACTTCGCCACCAAACCGGTCGACTTCGCCGGCCTCGTCGCGCTCATTGAAAAGTACGCCGCTTAATCACCTAAGCCCTTGATGCGCGCGACTGCGCATGGTTAGCGCGCATCAAGGTTAGCGAAACTAAACCATCCAAATAGTTGGAAGAGCCTTGCGCTATTAGCGCGGCCTCAACCCATCTCACGGTAAATTGTCCCTCTGGTATTGGGTTCACGGGTTCCAGGGGATCAGATGTCCTCGGCGCAAGGCGATGATGGCGCGTCCGCATCGACGCGCCTTGGGCGTATTCTGCTGGTCGACGACCAAGCGCAGAACCGCGATATGCTCGGCCGCCGGCTTGAGCGTCGCGGCTACGATGTCGTTCTCCGCGAAACCGCTGTTGGCATCGAAGACGCCATTGCCGAACTCGACATCGAATTGGTGCTGCTCGACTGGATGATGCCCGAGCGTTCGGGCCTCGACGCGCTGCAGGGCATTCGCCAGCGCTTCGATGCTGAGCACGTGCCGGTCATCGTCGTGACAGCGCTCGACGACGGCGACATTGTCTCCAAGGCGTTGGAGGGCGGCGCCAACGACTACATCACCAAGCCGATTGATCTTCGCGTGCTGACGGCGCGCGTGAAAGCGCAGCTCGATCGCCGCCAGGCCGTGCTCGAACTCGACGCCATACGCGACAGCCTCGAACGCACGGTGCAGGAGCGCACGCAAGATCTTATGAGCGCCAACGAGACGCTCTCGGCCGAGATCAGCGAACGCGAAGCCGCCGAGGCCCGCGCTCAATCGCTGGCCCGCCACGATCCACTGACTGGCCTCGCCAACCGCCGCCATTTCCTCGAAGAGTTGGACCGGCGCCTCGCGCTCGTTGGCTCGGAGGAGAGCGCGTTCGCGCTAATGTTCGTCGACCTCGATCGCTTCAAGCCGATCAACGACGTCCACGGCCACGCCATCGGCGATCAACTGCTGCAAGTTATCGCCACACGTCTCACCAGCTCGATCCGCGACGATAGCTTCGCTGCGCGTCTCGGGGGTGACGAGTTTGCGGTGCTCCTGGAAGGGCCGGGCGGCCGTGAAGGCATTGCGGTCGCCGCACGACGCATCTTGCACGAACTATCCGCGCCAATCCTCGTAAACGGCCTGAAGCTCACAGTCGGCGCTTCAATCGGCATCGCGCTCTGCCCCGAGGACAGCCGCGACTCCGCCGAGCTGCTGCAGCGCGGTGACGCCGCCATGCTGCGCGCCAAGGAAGACCGCGGCGCCTACAAGTTCTTCGACTCCTCGATCGACGAAGAGCTGAAGTCGAAGGCGGCAATCGAAACCGAACTGCGCGCAGCAATCCCGAACGGCGACATTATTCCGTATTTCCAACCCGTCGTGCGCGTCGAGACGGGCGAGCTGGCGGGCTTCGAAGTGCTCGCGCGCTGGCCGCATCGCGAGCGTGGTATGATCTCGCCGGTGGAGTTCATCCCGGTTGCTGAGGATGCCGGCCTTGTCGATGCGATGTTCTGGGCGCTGCTCGCGCAAGCTTGCCGCAAGGCGCTGAACGCGCCGGGCGAGTTCGTGCTGGCGGTCAACATTTCGCCAAGCCAAGTGCGCGATCAATGGTTTCCGGAGAAAGTACTGCGCACGTTGCGCGAAACCGGCTTCCCGCCGCAGCGGCTCGAAATCGAAGTGACGGAAAGCGCCATGATCGGTGACGTCGCACGCGCGAAGTCATCGCTGATGTCGCTGAAGAACCAAGGTGTCCGCGTCGCGCTCGACGATTTCGGCACCGGCTATTCGTCGCTCTTCCTGCTGCGCGAATTGCCGATCGACAAACTCAAGATCGACCGCTCTTTCGTTGCGCGCATCACCACCGATCGCGAGAACGCGACCATCGTTGGCGCGCTTGTCGGCCTCGGCAAAGCGCTTGGCTTGCAAGTCACCGCTGAAGGCGTGGAAGACGACGCCACCGCTGACGCACTTCGCGCCATGGGCTGCGAACTCGCGCAAGGCTTCCTCTACGGTGCAGCGGTCGAGTTGCCGCACTACGCCGTCGAGAAACTTCGCGCTGCTGTCTGATCAAGCGGCCTGGTAAGCGAACCAAACGTTCGGTTCGACGTAGCGGCCACTGTCACGCTCAAGATCGATCGACACCGGATTAAGCGCGCCTTCGATCTTGTACTCGCCGGTTTCGGGGAAGGGGCTGCCGCGCCACATCTCCCAGAACGCCACCGGCTCATCGACAATCATCGAACGATCCGCCGGCTTGATGATCTTGCCGCCGGCTGCCGCATGGCTGCGCAGCCATGGATCGAACAAGCGTCCTTTGTCGTCCGTCCACGTGATGTACTCGCCCATCGGAATGAACGGGTGCAGGTGCTTTGCCGACGGACGCACCGGCGCGATCACGCCATCATGGCCCTTGGCGATCGCGAGGTTGCGGAATTCCTCGATCATCCGCCGCGCCAAACCCTTGCTGCGGTGAATGTGCGGCACTGAGATCGCCAGCGCGCCCACGGCGTTGCGGCGCTTGCCATCGTTGTTAGCGGCGCTCTCAACGATCCAGTCCCAGCCCTCTGGCGGCAGGTTGTCGAAGTCGCACGCTAGCGGCACGCAATTGCCGACGGCCACCGGATAGCCGGTCGCCTCGTCCACCAGGCAGAGCTGGTAGTCCGCGTGCTCGTCTAGAAGTTGCTGATAGAAGGCGAAGTGCGCCTTCGTAAAATTCAGAAAACCGAGCGCGCCCCACGCGGCTTGTTCAATGGCCATCGCGGCTTTGCGCAATTCGGGGCTGTCGGCGCGCGTCTTCACGACGAACCGCGTCATAGGTCCACCCAAGTCTTGTTAACTATACTTGCGCCCGCCCGGCGATTACCCGGCTTGTCCCTAGAAGCGTCCAGCCCGGCGCAAGTTCCCTAATAGAGAGTAAATTCGAAAAACACAAGCGTAAAAAGGTGTTTACGAAGATTAACAGCAGCTTGAGGTTGTCTGTATTGATCCTTACTAGTCATGGTTATCAAAGTATTCTTATCGTGAATACACGCGAATGACCCCGGTAGCGTAACATTATTTTTGTATTAGATGACGTATTCTCCACGGGAAAATCGTCTGTATCAGTATTTACCTTGGCTTAGTCATGATTTCCGGCAGTGCCAAAACTTTTCATTACAAGAACGATCTGCGCCGTTTGACGGCGATGATCGGCGCAGCACTCGTGCTGTTTGGCGCCGTCTTGCTGGCGATTGTTGCGTATGCGGGGTGGTCGGCGAACCGCACGGCCATCGTTCGTGAGCGTCAGCTTGTGGAAAATGCGCTCGACCAGAGCGTGAGCCAGGTCCTCGACCAGCAAAAGGCGATCGCGTTCTGGGACGACGCGGTGATCGCCGCCCAAAAGCGGCCGCTCGATCTCGAATGGCTCGAGACCAATTTCGGCGTCTACTTCCACGAGACCTACGGCCACGACGAAGTCATCATTATCGACAGCCAGAACCGGCCGATCTACGCCAACGTAAATGGCGAACTGAGCGACGCCGCGACGGCCTATGCGCAACATCGCGAAGTGCTGGATCAGATCGTCGCCGAAGCGCGGCAGGGATCAGGCAACAACTCGCTGCGCCGCCGCGACCGCGCTTTCGTCGAAAGCCAAGGCAACTATAGCGCGCTCCTGGGCGCGAGCTTCGGCCGCTGGGCGGGTCACATCATGAGCGTCGACGGCGAGCCGGCGGTTGTCGCCGCGCTCTCGATCGTGCCCAACCTCGATCCCCACCTGCTTCAGGGCGAACCGCATTTGCTGCTCAGCGTCGTCAAGATCGACGATGCGTTCATGGCGCAAGTCGGCAGCTCGCTGCTGATCCCCGACCTGACGCTCTCGCAAACGCCCATGCGTTCCAACGGTGCGCTGTCAGAGGCTTTCGCCGCCGATGATGGTTCGGCGATGGGCTATTTGAATTGGACGCCGCGAAAGCCCGGACGCACGCTGCTGCTCTTCATTCTGCCACTCGTGGCGCTCGGCGTTATGGGCGCCGGTTGGCTGACTTGGCTGATGATCAACCGCTTGAAGCGCGCCTCGGGCGACCTTGCGGACCGCGAAGCGCAATCGCGTCATCAGGCGCTACACGACGCGCTCTCGGGCTTGCCAAACCGCCATCACTTCGTTGAGCGTTTGCAGGAATGCCTCGATGGGCTCGTGCAGACCCGCAACAACGGCCGCGTTGTCGTGGCCTATATCGACGTTGACCGGTTCAAGGACGTGAACGACACGATGGGCCACGCCGCCGGCGACACGCTCATCATGGGCGTAGCGTCACGCCTGCAAAAATCGCTGTCCCGCGAAGATTTTCTGTCGCGCTTCGGCGGCGACGAGTTTGCCGTGCTCCGCGAAGCAAGCAGCCCAGAAGCCGCGGAAGAATTGGCCGAGCGCCTGCGGAAGGCCTTCGAAGAGAGCTTTGACGTCTACGGCCAGCACATCAAGATGACGGCCTCGATCGGTATCGCCATGAGCCCCGATCACGGCATGTCGCCGCAAGAACTGATGCGCCATGCCGACATCGCGCTCTATCAAGGCAAGAACCAAGGCCGCGACCGCGCCATGGTGTTCTGCGCTGAGATGGCCGCTGAAGTTGAACAGCGCCGCGAGGTCGAGGTCGATCTCCACGCCGCGCTCGAAGCGCGTACGCTGAAACTCCACTATCAGCCGCTGGTGTCCTGCGCTGACGGTCGCATCACCGGCGTCGAAGCGCTGCTGCGCTGGAGCCATCCGACGAAGGGCGATATCTCGCCGGCCGTGTTCGTGCCGATCGCGGAAGAGGCGGGTATGATGCCGGCGCTCGGCGCTTTCGTGCTGGAACGCGCCTTCGAGGAAGCGAAGCGCTGGCCCGAGCTCGAAGTCTCAATCAACCTCTCGCCGGTTCAGTTCCGCCATGTCGACCTGGTCGAGCTGCTGGAAGATCTGCTGAAGAAGTACGCCATCGATCCGAGCCGCATTGTGCTCGAAGTCACCGAAGGCGTGCTGATGGAATCCACTGACCGCAACCGTCAGATTCTCGATCAAGTGCGTTCGCTCGGCTTCAAGATCGCGCTCGACGACTTCGGCACCGGTTACTCATCGCTGCGCTACCTCTGCGATTTCCGCTTCGACAAGATCAAGATCGACCGGGCCTTCGTGACGGGCATTCATGAGCGCAAGCGCGCCATGACCATCATCCAATCTGTGGTCACCCTCGGGCGCGGCCTGGGCATGGAAATCGTGGCGGAAGGTGTGGAAACCGAGGCTGAAGCTTCAGTCATGCGCCTCGTGGGCGTGACCGAACTCCAGGGCTTCTTCTTCTCGCAGGCCGTTCCGCCGGAAAAGGTCTCCGGCCTGCTCGGCGCCTTTGAGCGCGCGAAGGACGAAACGAAGCCTGCCAGCGTTGCCGATCTCCGCACGCAACGGCGGAACTAAGCACCGCTTCCGTCGCCTTTGGTGCACCGCAGCAGGGCACATTCTCCACAGCGGAGAACGTGTCCCGCGAGTGACATTTCCGCCCCGTATCCAGAGCTTTCGGCCATGCGCCCGGCTATGGACAAAATTCCGATAAGTCGGC
>CADEDT010000027.1 GCA_902826145.1 uncultured Caulobacteraceae bacterium | reverse complement strand
CTTGGCCTGGACAGGCCGACATAAGCGAGAAGCGGCGCCTGCCGCTGGCGCCGCCCCAACCCGATCACGGGAAACAAGGGAGTGTGCGCCATGCCTGAATCAAAATCGGCAAATGTAGTGAGGGCTATAGCCGTCGTCGGTCCGACCGGAGCGGGCAAGACGGCGTTGATCCAAGCTCTGGCTTCAGCCGCTTCGGGTGGCGCGGGAATTTCCCCGGCCGCGGCAGGCCAATCCACCGAAACCAATTTCACCGCCATCGACTTCATGGGCGATCACTACGCCCTCATAGACGCCCCAGGCGCCGTCGATTTCCTCGCAGATGCTGACTTTGCACTTCCGGCCGTCGATCTCGCCATCGTCGTCGCCGATCCCGATCCGGATAAAGCCGTTCTCGCGCAGCCGTTTCTGAAGGCGCTCGAAGAGCTTCAGATTCCGCGCGCACTCTTCATCAACAAGATCGACAGCGCGCGCGGCCGCATCCGCGATCTGTTGGAGTCACTGCAGCCGGTTTCGAATACGCCGCTCGTCGCGCGCCAGATACCGATCTGGAAGGACGAGAAGGTCACTGGCTTCGTCGACCTCGCGCTTGAACGCGCGTTTCAATACGAGCAAGGTAAGCCGTCGAAGATCATTGATATTCCGAAGGATATCACTGAGCGCGAAACCGAAGCGCGTTTCCACATGCTCGAACAGCTCGCGGACTTCGACGACGAATTAATGGAGAAGCTCCTCTCCGACGTCACGCCCGATCGCGACACAGTGTTCGCCGATCTCGTGAAGGAAATGCGTGACGGCTTGATCGTGCCGGTCTTCTTCGGCTCAACCGCCAACGGCAACGGTGTGCGCCGTCTGCTGAAGGCGTTCCGTCACGATACGCCGGAGCCAAAGTACGCCGCGGCGCGCTTGGGCCTCACCGGCAATGGCGCCTACGTCGCGAAGATTTCTCACGCGGGGCAGGCGGGCAAGCTTGCCTATGCGCGCGTGTTTGGTTCGGCGTTGAACGACAGCGATCAGCTCACCTTGAGCGATGGCTCGACCCAACGTCCCGGCGCGCTCTTCTCGGTGAGTGGAACGCAGACCAAGAAGGTTTCGCGTGTGCCTGAAGGCGATATCGCCGCCATCGGCAAGCTCGATCCCGTGGCAGCGGGCGATCTGCTGGGCGCCAACGGCCAACAGAAGATCAAGATCAACTTCAAGAAACGCTTCCCCGTCTATCAACTCGCGATCGCGACGAAGGACCGGAAGGATGATGTGCGCTTGTCAGGCGCACTACAGAAGCTCGTCGAAGAAGATGCTGGTCTGAATGTCGTTCACGATCAGACGACCCACGAAATCTTGCTGCAAGGGCAAGGCGAGCCGCATCTGCGCAGCGTGATCGAGCGCCTAAAGGGGCGCTTCAACGTGGAAGTCGCCACCGCACCACCTTCAACGCCCTACAAGGAAAGTCTGCGCAAGAACGCGGAAGTGCGCGGGCGTCACAAGAAGCAAACCGGTGGTCACGGCCAGTTCGGCGACTGCGTCATTCAAGTGAAACCCTTGCCGCGTGGCGAGGGCTTCCAGTTCGTCGACAAGATCACCGGCGGCGCCATTCCGCGCCAATGGATTCCGGCAGTCGAAGCTGGCGTCAAAGATGCGATGACGAAAGGCGCTGTCGGCTTTCCTGTCGTGGACGTCTCCGTGACCTTGATCGACGGCTCGTTCCACTCGGTCGACTCCAGCGAGCATTCCTTCCAGCAAGCCGGCCGTCTTGGCATGGTCGAAGCGATGGAGAAGTGCGGCTCGGTGTTGCTCGAACCGATCGAGAAGCTCTCCATCTTCACGCCAAGCTCGGGCACGCCAAAGATCAATTCGGCGGTTTCTTCGCACGGGGGCCAAATTCTTGGCTTCGAACCACGCGAAGGATGGCCCGGCTGGGATCGCGTCGATGTCTATCTGCCGCACGCTGAGCGTCAGAACTTCATCATCGAGCTGCGTTCGCTGACGCAGGGTCTGGCAACCTTCGAAGCCCAGTTCGATCACATGGTCGAAGTCACCGGCCGCCGCGCCGATGACGTTGCGAAGAAGGCCCAAGCCAGTGCTGGCGCGAACGGCCACTGAGCTATAGGAGCGCGGGAGCTTGAACGCTCTCGCGCTCTTACCTTGCCCGAAACGGAGGGATCATGATCCGCACGCTGTTGCCGCTGCTGCTTCTTGCCGCCTGCGCGACGTCCGATCCATTCGCGGACCTGGTCAGCGCACAACGCCGCCTCGACGATCGCGGTATCGGCTTCGGCGTCACACGCGTACCTGGCCATGACGCGTTCGTACTGCAGCTTCGCTTCGCCACTTCGGACACAGCGAGTGAGCTCAACACCGATCCGCAAGCTGCGGCCCAAGCTGCAGCGCCTCCGGGATGCACGGTGGCCAGCGTGACGCCGCAGGAAGACGGAAACTATCGCGTCGACTACAACTGCTAGCTCAGCACCAATTGCGTCTGGATCACCAGCGCGACGGACTTCCCGTCTTCGCCGGTGATCTTCGTCTGCCACACGCTGGTGCGTTTGCCTGAGTGCATCGGCGTCGCTTCCGCAGTCACGGTCGTGCCGGCCTTCGCCGCACCCAGAAAGTTTGTTTTACTCTCAATCGTCGTTGTGCTTTTCGCGCCTTCCGGCAGTGAGAGAAACGCGCCGATGGCGCCCAGCGAATCCGCGAACGCCATCACCGCGCCGCCATGCAGCGTGCCGCCGGTGGTGCACAGATCCGACCGCACGAGGAGCTTGCCGACAACGCGCTCACGCGCGGCCTCGACGATTTCAACGCCCATCGTCTTTGCGAACGGGATGATGTCGGCGGAGAACGCAGCCATCAGTCGGCCTCCTTGAGTTTTGCAGCAACGCGCCGCTCGTCGTACGCCGCCCATAAGCATGCCGCGATGATCAGTCCGGCGCCCATGTAGATTTCCACACGCGGCGTTTCGTGAAAGATCACGTAGCCGATGATGCTCGCGTAAATGAGCTCCGTATAGTGGATCGGCGCGAGCTGCTGCGCCTCAGCTTTCGCATAAGCTTGCGCCATCAAATACATGAAGACCGCCGCCAGCGCGCCTAACTGCAGAAAGAACCACCAATCCTCCAGGTGCGGCGGCGTGGCGAACGCAATCGTCGGCGCTGTCAGGATGATCCCTGGCACCACGCTCGTCATAAGACTAACGATCACCGGTCCATCTTTCTGTGACCGCTCGCGCAGCAGCACCATGGCGATGGAGAAGAACGTCGCCGCCACAAAGGCAGCGATCACGCCAAGACCATGTTGCGGCGATTCCGTTTCGCTTGGCGCGCCCTGCATGGCGACGATCACGCCAGCGAAGCCCACGAGCGCGCAAATCACGCTCTGTGGCCGGATGCGTTCTTTCAGGATCACCGCCGCCACGAACGGCGCGAGCAGGGGATAGATGAAGGAGAGCGCCACCGCCTCTGCAAGCGGCAGCACCGAAAGCGACCAGAAGAACGTCACCGCGCATATCGCGATCACGAAGCCGCGCAATCCGTGCGCGCGCCACATTTCCTTAGTGATTGTGGGATGTCCGGCGCGCCACCAGATCACAGATGAAAACAACGCGCCGAAAAGGTAGCGCCCGAACGCCACTAGCAGCACGTGATTGCTCTGCGACAGCCATTTGATCGTCGCGTCCATCGACGCGCCGGCGAGAATCGCCAGCGTCAACAACACCGCCGGCGGCAAACGGGCGAACATGAAAACTCCCCGCGCGCCTTTTGGCTCGCGGGGAGTTCAATCGCAATCGCGATTCGACGTTACGGCGTGGTCGCCGGCGGTGTCGTGGTCGTGCCATCGGCCGGCGGCGGTGTGGTGCCGGCGTCAACAGCTTCGCCGGCTTCTTCCGCCGGGCCTTGGCCCATGTCGGTCGTGCCGGTCGTGGATTGTTCGTACGCGGTGTCGGCAGCTTCGCCGGCTTCTTCGTTCGGACCTTGGCTGCAGGCGACGACGCCCAACAGGCTCACGGCAGCGGCCGCGCCCAGCAATGACTTCAACATCAATGTTTCTCCTGAAGTGTCCCAGTTGTTGGGCGGCGTAAGCCGCCGGGGGTGTCAACGTTCCGTCAACAACACGGTTCCCCCAAAAAGAGTTGCGGCGCCGGCGACGAGGTCGCCTGGCGCCGCTGTCCAGATGCGCTCGACCAGCAGAGCGCGCTCCGGTGTTCGTGTTACGGGTTGGTGTTCGAGTTGCCGTCGGTCGCGTCGTTCACGGCGTCTGCGGCATCGTTGTTTTGTTGATTGCCGGTGGCTTCGTCGATGCCTTCGCCGGCTTGTTCAAGCGCGCCGTCGCCAAGATTCTCGTGGCCTTGCGTCGCTTCTTCGATGGCGGAATCTGCGTTCTCACCGGCTTTCTCGGCGCTGCCTCCGCAGGCGGCCAAGCTCAGCATTGCGGCCGCCGCTGCGGCGGTGACGATGGTCTTGAGCATATTGGTCTCCAAAAGCGCGCCCGGGATCGGGTCGGCACAGCGGAAACACTTAACCACGTGACAGGTTCCGGACCTGGAACGCTGGCGTGTGTGGATGGCGGCGCTATAAGCGGCCAACGAGGGAACAATGGCGGCCGAACTCACGGAAGACCAAGCACTTATCGTCGAAACCGCGCGCAGCTTCGCGCAGGAAAAACTTCGCCCCAACGCCGCGCGCTGGGAGGAAGAGGGGCTCGACCGCGGGGTGCTGCAAGAACTCGCAGGGCTCGGTTTCGGTGGCATTTATGTGCGCGAGGAGCACGGCGGCTCTGGCCTCACACGTCATGATGCGGCGCTGATCTTTGAAGAACTCTCACGCGGTTGCATCGCGACCGCTGCGTTTCTCTCCATCCACAATATGTGCGCCTGGATGATCGACTCGTTCGGCAACGACGATCAGCGCGCGCAATGGTTGCCGCAGCTAACGGCGGGAGAGAAGATCGCCTCGTACTGCCTAACCGAGCCTGGCTCGGGCTCCGACGCCGGCGCGCTGCGCACCACCGCGAAGCCCCAAGGCAATTCGCAATACGTCATCAACGGCTCGAAGGCGTTCATCTCCGGCGCAGGCTTCTCTGATCTCTACGTCCTGATGTGCCGTACCGGTGTCGATGGCCCAAAGGGCGTGTCCACCGTGCTCGTACCTGACGGCACGAAGGGGCTCTCTTTCGGCAAGATGGAAGACAAGATGGGTTGGCGCGCGCAGCCGACGGCGATCGTGAACTTCGAAGATTGCCATGTGCCCGCGGAAAACCGCATCGGCCCTGAAGGCGAGGGCTTCAAGTACGCGATGAAGGGCCTCGATGGCGGGCGCCTCAACATCGCGGCATGCGCACTCGGCGGCGCACAAGACGCGCTCGATCGCGCGCTTGCTTACGTTCAGGAGCGTAAGCAGTTCGGCAAGCGCATCGCCGATTTCCAGAACACGCAGTTTGTACTCGCTGACATGGAAACCGACCTCGCCGCCTCGCGCGCGCTGCTGCACCAAGCCGCGAAGAAGCTCGACGCGAAGGCGCCGGACGCGACGAAGTACTGCGCTATGGCCAAGCGCTTCGTCACCGACACCGCGTTCAAAGTCGCGGACCAAGCGCTGCAGCTGCACGGCGGCTATGGCTATCTCGCGGACTATGAAGTCGAACGCATCGTCCGCGACCTACGCGTCCACCGCATCCTCGAAGGCACCAACGAAATCATGCGCGTGATCATCTCACGCGAAATGCTGAAGGGATGAGCCGGGACACGAAGGCCGAAACCCGCGCGATCAATACAATTCTCTGGCGAGACTGGGATCCGATCGGCTGTGGCGTGACGAGTACGAGAGCTACGTCTGGCCCGTCTACAAGCTGTTGATCGATGGCGTGCCCCGCGAAGATGTGGTTGCCTATCTGCGCTGGGCGGCGGACGAGAACATGACCTGTCCCGTGCCTGAAAATCGCCTCCAGGCGGTGGTCGATAAGCTATTGGCGCTCGGCGTGAAGCGGGGCGGGGAGAACGCACCATGATTATTCGCGCCATGTTCGTTGGCTTCTTGTTGTGGCTCGCGGTGGCCGCCGCGTTCCGCTTCGGCGGTCAGTATTTCTTCCTGCCGGATGAATCGCTTCGGCTGATCACGTTCGCCTCCGGCGCGGCCGCCGGGCTGATCCTCGGCTTCATCGGCTTGAAGCTGCTCGGTGAAGCTGCAGGCGACGAAGGCGAAGCCGCGATTGGCCTCGCGTTGCCGGTGATCCTGCTCAATGGCTTCCTCACGCACGAATTCCCGAACGCCTTTCCGAATTTGGATGAAACGCTCGACGCCACTTATGGCGCGTGGTCGTTGCTGTTCGGCGGCGCCATTCTCTTTGTTGGTTTGCTGACGACCAAGGTCGCCCCGCAAGACGAGCGCATATGAATCGCCGCGATGTCATTCTTGGCGCAACAGCGTTGGCGGGGTGCGCGGCGATGAGCCAACCAAGTTCGCAAAGCCGCCCGATTGTAATCGCTCACCGTGGCGCGAGCGCTTACCGGCCCGAGCACACGCTCGCCGCCTACCAGCTCGCCATCGAGCAGGGCGCCGACTTTATCGAGCCGGACTTGGTGATGACCAAGGATGGCGTGCTGGTTTGTCGCCACGAAAACGAAATCGCGCAAACCACGAACGTCGCCGAACATCCCGAATTCGCCGATCGTCGCAAGACGAAAACCGTCGATGGTGTCGAAGCGCTCGGCTGGTGGGTCGAGGACTTTACGCTGGCTGAACTGAAGACACTCCGCTGCCGCGAGCGCATCCCGCAGCTCCGGCCCGACAACACGCAGTACAACGACCAGTTCGAGATACCGACCTTCGCCGAAGCACTCGCGCTGGCGCAACGGCGCAGCAAAGGCATCTATCCGGAGCTGAAGCACCCAACATTCCTGCGCGAGCAAGGCGTCGATCCGGTGCCCGCCTTCATTGCCGCCGTGCGCGAAGGCGGTGGTCAATCCGCCGCCGACATCATGTACGTGCAGTGCTTCGAGATCGGCGCAATCCGTACGTTGGCGCAAATGTCCTCGATCCGGTGGCAATGTGTACAGCTGGTCTCAGCCGACGGCAGCCCGTGGGATGCGCGCGATCAAAACGCGACCAGCATGTTCACCGACGATGGCCTGCGCCGCATCGCGGAATACGCACGCGGCATCGGTCCGGAGAAATCACTCGTGATCGCTCGTGACGCCAGCAACAACCTGGCGCAACCGACGGGCCTCGTAGATCGCGCGCACGCAGCAAATCTGCTCGTGCATCCCTGGACGTTCAGGCCGGAGAATTATTTCCTGCCGAACGCATTGCGCGTCGGCGCAACGGCCGCGCCAGAAACCCAACGCTTGCACGGCAATCTCGACGCAGAACTGCGTGCCTTCTACGCGGCGGGCGTCGATGGCGTCTTCAGTGATGATCCTGCTGCAGCCGTGGCCGCGCGCAGCGCTTAAGCGACGCGCCGCAGCATGTTGCGGTTCAGGATCGGCGCTTGCGCGTCGAGGATGTCCTTCAGCACGCGCTCGCGCGTTTGCCCATCCTTGATCGTCAGCAGGTGGATTTCCTTGGCGCCGAGATTTTCCGCCGCTTGCCACATGTCGTGACGCGCCAGCGTCGTGGAGAAGTCGGCGCACTGCGCGGCGAACAAGCAGATCGGCCCACCCCAATCGAGCGACGGTTGATCGTGCGGCTTCACGAACATGTAGATGCCGCCGACGGGCTCCCACGCACGTTGCGCGCGCGCAACTTCGAACTCGAACCAGCGTCCGCTGTTGCCTTGCCAATTGAACGTGTTCAAGCGCCCCTCCGGGTATCCGACGAGGCGCCAACCTAGAGTGAGTCGGCGCCGACTGAAGCGATAGGGCTCAAGGCGCGGGATCAATGCTTACAGATTGGACATCCGCCGCATCGAAGAAGGCCGGCCAAAATTGTTCCATCGCAACGGCTTGGCGCTCCGCGTGATCGGGCCGATCGATGGGCACAATGCGCAAATCCACACGTGAAAGATCAGGTGGACCGTTTGGCGCAGCCGCGCGCCAGCCCGCATAATTCGCATCCGAAACGTAAAGCGAGAAGCCCTGTGGATTGTGCTCAAGCAGATCGGACATCAGCACGAGCCGCCGCCGCGGGATCTCCGCTCCAAAATCCGGATCAGCCGCCACAGCGCGAACAGCAGCGACAATCGGCGACGCGCGCTGCGGCCCACCCGAACCCGCGCTGCGCAAGGCCGCGTCGAGCGCCTGCGCGAACTCCTCGTCCCACGCTGCCTGCACCATGCGCGCGTTTTCAAAAAGGGGATTGGTTTGCTCTGGCGGACGCGGCAAGCATTTCGAGAACAGGATCGCCGGCTCCTGCGGCCGCCGCACATTGATGCGCATGATCGTGAGCCGATCATATTGCGCCAACCGCCCGCGCTCTTGCGCCAGCACAGCACGCAGCTTGCGGCGATGCCGCGCTTCGAGCCGATCGGTTGAATCCACTAGCATGATCGTGTGCGCAGCGAGCTGTTCATCGGTGCGGCAGAGCGTGTCGCCGTCCGTCGGCGGCGGCCGCAACAGCAGCGCTGCGCCTGCCAAGCCCGCCAGCACAAACAGCGCCACGACGATCAGCATAAGGCCAAGCACATTGCGCCCGCCTGCGCCGCGCCGCCGGCTCACGCGGCCCCGCCACTATTGTGCCGGTTGGTGGTCTCTTCGAGTTCTGTGAGCAGCTCTTCCAGCGATTTCGTGGACTGCGCCTGCGCCTCGGCCAAGCGGGCCCGAGCCTCATCGATCATCGCCGCCGCGCTGCCTAGTGCATCAAGCGCCGGGCCAGCCGAAGGCGGTTCGGTGCTGAAATACGCAGGCGCCGGCGATGTGCGTGCCCCAGCATTTTCCTGCCGATAGAGATGCACCGCGCCCGCCGTCGCTTCATCGAGCGCCCGCGCCTTTGCGTCCAGCTGTTCCATCTTCAGCGCTGCAGCATCGAACGCCTTGCTCATCGCTTCAAATTCCGCACGCATCTTTTCCATGCGCGCAGCTAGCGCCGCCTTCGCCGCATTGATCGGCGCCTCAAGCTCAAGCCGCGCATCTGCCCGGAAATCGGACAAGGTCTCGCTCGCCGCGGTCGCCGCGCGATCCATCTTGCCGAAATCAGGGTAGGGGTCGTCGAAACCCGAATACCCTTTGAGCGCGGCGAACACCCACACGCCCGCGCCAAGCATTAGTAAGATGATCGCTTGCGGTGAATCGAGCGCCAGCAGCGACCACAAATGGAAGCTCGCATCCGAACCCATGTCGACCTGGGCGCCATTCAGCGCCGCCAGCTGATCGCGCCAGTCGGCGGCGAACAGATTGAGCATCAATGCCAGCATCGCCACCGCGGCGAACGCCAGCGCACCCATCACCTTTGTAGGCAGCTGCCGGTGTTGCAGATAGCGCAAGCCCAGAAAGCCTGCGAGGAAACCAAGCGTTACGTTCGCGCCGGAGAGCCCAATCGCCGTGATCGCGCCGCCTAGCAACCCGCGCTCATCATCCTCGGCAAACAACGCCGCGCTGAACAAGGCCTCGAACACAGCGGCGCAGAAGAGCAGGCCAGCCTGCAGGATCGTCGACTGCGGATACACAGCCGCTCGCCGCAGCTCATGCGTACGCTTGAAGGCGGCCAGTTCCTCACGCGCCTGAGCAGCGCGCGCTGAGGCCTCTTCCCAATCGTGCGCCAGTCGCCCCGACGTTTGCCGCAGCGCTAACCGAGCATCGAGAGCCGGCCCGGCAAAATCCTGCGGCGCAGGCGCAAGCGCCCGCAATCTCCGCTCCGCGTCCGCTTTCGCGTCATTGCGCGCCTGATCCACTCGAGCACGCTCAACCGCAACAGCTTCGATCACAGATTTTTCGGCGTCCGACAGATCATCCGCGTCCTGCCTTGGCAAATTGCGTGCGGCGTCCTCGCGGGCGCGGCGGCGAAGCCCGAGCTTCTTGTCGAGCGCGGACGCGTTGAGCCCCTGCGGCAGCTTAGCCGCAGCACGCGTTGCGCTACTGGGCTGCCCTCCGTCCATCGAGCCCGCTCCCGGCGCCACTTAAGCGCGTATGCGGCGCTTCTCCAAGAGCCGCCCGCGCGCTATCAGAGCGGTGTGAACGATCTCAAGCACTTACTGGCGGTCGCCGATGCCGCCGCCGCCGCCGCCGGCGAAGCATTGCTCGCCAATCGCGCCCAATGGGGCGTGATCGAAGAGGAACACGGCCGTGAGGTGAAGATCGGCGCCGACAAGCGTGCCGAGGAACTCATCCTTGCCGCCATCGAACGCGAGAGCGATTACCCGATCATCTCGGAAGAAGCTGGCTGGGCACGCTCGATGCAGCGTGGCGATCGCCTCGTTTGGGCCATCGATCCGCTCGACGGCAGTGTCAATTATCTCCGCGGCTATCCGCATTGCGCCGTCTCGATCGCGCTGCTGGATCAAGGCACTCCTATTCTCGGTGTCGTCGATTGCTTCGTCATGCGCGAGCGCTTTACCGGCGCGGTGGGCGAGGGCGCCTGGCTGAATGGTGCGCCGATCGAGGTCTCCTCGATCGAAAATCCAGCCAAAGGCATCCTGCAAACCGGCGTTCCGTCGCGCGCGAGTGATGATTCCATGAAGGCGTTCGAGCGGCGCCTGCGCACGTGGCAGAAGGTGCGCATGATCGGCTCCGCCGCTACCGCACTCGCCTACGTCGCTGCCGGCCGTGCAGAGGCGTATCGCGAGTCCGGCTCGATGATCTGGGATGTCGCGGCTGGCTGTGCGCTGGTGAAAGCCGCCGGCGGAGAATTCCGCATCGACGGCGCTGCGCTCGATCAGCCGCTTGAGGTAACCGCTGGCAACGGCGCCGTTGCGCTGCCCGACTGATCCACACAGCTCTCCATTCCGTAACCAGATGTGCGGCCCGCGACGGATTCCGGCGCCTCGGCCGTTAGCATCAGCAATTCGTTATGGAGGAACCTGGGAAACCCCATAGACAGTCGGAATTCCAGGCTCCAAAAAACAATACGCAAGGTCAATCTGGGCGTGGAGAGGGGATGCTCCGGGACGCGGTCCTCCTGGGATCGGCAATAGCCGTTAGCAAAGCGTGGAACGCTCGCGAAAGCTGGGCCCCGCGCGGCTTCCGCGCGCGTGGTGTTGTGCTTGTGGGCCCGGGCGATACCGAACTTCCGCTGCTGGCGAGCGCACCGATCTGGGACGCGCTTGATCTCGCAGCAGTCAAAGCGCCGACTCTCGTTCTCATCGAACCCCCCGCCGACGGCGCCGCCAAGCGCGCCGTGCTAAAGCGCGCCGCTGAAGCCGGCATGAAGACGTTTGTGCTCGACAACGGCAAGCTCCGCCGTCTGCGCCTCGAAGACCTCATCGGCCGCCCGCTGGAAGACGTCGATTGGCGGCGCATCAAGAGCATCATTGCCGGCAAGCGCGTGCTGGTGACCGGTGGCGGCGGCTCGATCGGCAGCGAACTCGCACGCCGTATCGCGACGCTCGCGCCGGAACGCCTGACTTTGCTCGATAGCTCCGAGCACAATCTCTATCGCATCGGCCTCGAACTGCCGGAGGCCGTGCAAGTGCTCGCCGACATTCGCGACCGCGCTTCGATGCGCCGTTGGTTCGCGAAGGAGCGCCCCGAGATCGTCTTCCACGCCGCCGCGCTGAAGCAAGTGCCGATGGTGGAAGCGTTCCCGAGCGAAGGCGTGCTCACCAACGTCTGCGGCCTGCAACACGTCGCCGAAGCGGCGCACGCGTGCGATGCCGACCTGATCTTTGTGTCGACCGATAAGGCTGTCGATCCGTCGGGGCTGATGGGCGCCTCGAAGCGTCTCGGTGAAATCTATTGCCAGGCGCTCGACCGCGAAGGTTCTCTGCGCGCCATCCCCGTGCGCCTCGGCAACGTGCTGGGCTCGGCCGGTTCGGTGACGCCGATCTTCGAAGCACAGCTTGCCGAAGGCGGCCCGCTCAAGATCACCGACGCGGAGGTTACGCGCTACTTCCTCACCATCCCGCAAGCCGCTGACGCGCTCCTGCAAGCCGCCGCCGTGGGGCTCAATGCCGAACCGCGCGGCGCTATCTTCGTCATCGAGATGGGCGAAGCGCTGCCTGTTGTCGAACTTGCGCGCGAGATCATCCGCCTTGAGGGCCTCCGTCCAGAGATCGACGTGCCGATCGTGTTCACTGGCCTGCGTCCGGGTGAAAAGCTGCACGAGGCACTGGTCGCCGAAGACGAATGGCGCGAGCCCGATCCCGCTGTCGGCGTCATCGCGGTGGCGTCGCCGCCGCACGCATTGGATCGCGTCAGCGAAGCGATCGAGTGTCTCAGCGCCTTTGCCCGCGAAGGCGCCAACGACAAGATCGCCACCGCCTTATTCGTGGCCATCGCTGGTGAGACCGCCGAAACCCGCGCCCGCGCGGGCTGATCCCAAACCATCGCTTGCGTGACTCATAAGCTGGGCGCTTCATCGCCTGGCCGTGGCAAGCCTATTTCCCTACTATCCAGTCTTTCTCGACCTCGCGGGCCGCTCCGTCGTGCTGATCGGCGCGGACGCGGCGATGGCCGGCCTCGCGCGGCAATTCCTGGCGGCAGGGGCGGGCGTTTCCGTGTTCGACACATCGCCTTCAGACGCGATGCGTGCGCTCGGCTCCGGCATACGTCTCAAACTCCGCCGCTGGCGGCCGGAGGATTTCCAAGGCGCGGCGCTTGTCATTTGCAGCGGCGACGAACCGCGCCCCTCGCGCGTGCGCACCGCAGCGCGCGCACAGCAAGCCGTGTTTCACGTGCTCGGTGCGCCTGAGAGTTCTGACGTGATGCTCGGCGGCGTCACTGCTGCGGGCGCACTCGCACTCGGCGTCGCCGTGCCCGGCGCGCCTTGGGCGGTCACTGAAGCCGTGCGCGCGCGTCTCGCCGCCGCCGTACCCGCCGGATTGCCCGCATTCCTCGAAGCCGCGGCGCGCGTGCGCAGCGAAGCCGGCAAACGCATTCCCGACGACGCCCAACGCGCCCAATTCTGGCGCGAAGCGACAGAGCGCGTCTTCGTCTCTTCGCCGATGAGCGCCAACGAATGGGAAGTGCTGCTGCGAAAGTGGATTGAAGAGTAGCAAACGCAGTCGTCGCGTTGCTCTCCGCGAGCCGTTCAAGCTAGTCGGCTTTCTTCTTCTTGGTGTTGGCTCGCCGCGTTTCTGTTTGTGCGGCGACGCGCGCGAGACGGCGTTCTTCCAACGCAGCGCCAAGCAGCGGCAGCAGCTCTTCAGCTTGCTGCCGCTGGATCTGCGAGCCGGCATCCTTCAAGCGAACCGCGTTCGCGTGAAGGTGCTCCAACTCTTTGTCGGAGAGATCAGGGATGCGATCGCTGATCCCCATCAGGCTTAGACCGCCTTCAGATTGGCGGCTGAGTCACGGCCTTGGCGGTCGCGCTCGAGGTCGAAGCTGACCTTCTGACCTTCGTTGAGGCCGCCCATGCCCGAACGCTCAACGGCGGAAATGTGCACGAACACATCCTTGCCGCCGCCGTCCGGCGCGATGAAGCCGAAGCCCTTGGTGGTGTTGAAAAACTTTACGGTACCGACAGCCATTGCCGTCTCCTTCATGAAAAATCGCCCGCGTGGACCTTCCACGGCGGACACCGAAATCGAAGGAAACAACAAACATCCGGCGCGAGCGCGAGGGATCAGAGCGTGACGCGACGAGGATCGATAGCTGGGATGTAAGCGCTTCCCGCCCGGAAGTCCACACGACGCACGACCGCATTGAAATTGCGGAGGGAATGCCGTTTTGGATCAATCCAACGTACGCCGAAACCGCAACAGCGCGAGCGTCGCCAGCACCAGCATGATCGCGGTCAATGGCCAGAGGTCGCCCAGGATGTCGCCGAAGCCGGCGTCCTTCAGCACGATCTCGCGCACGATCCGGAGGAAATGCGTGATCGGCAGGCATTCGCCGATCACTTGCGCCCAGAACGGCATCGCCTTGAACGGGAACATAAAGCCGGAGAGCAGGATCGACGGCAGGAAGATGAAGAACGTCATTTGCATCGCCTGCATCTGCGTGCGTGCGGCGGTGGAGATGAGGTAGCCCAGCATCAAGTTCGCAAGGATGAACAGCGTCACTGCGACGAGGAAGGCGATGAACGAGCCGGTGAACGGGATGTGAAAGAGCAGCGCTGAAAGCAGCAGCACAATCGCCACCTGGATCGCGCCGACGACGACATAAGGCGTCGTCTTACCGATCATAACTTCAAGCGGCCGCACGGGTGTTGCGAGCAAATTCTCCATCGTGCCGCGCTCAGTCTCGCGCGTTAGCGCGATCGACGTGATCATCACCATGGTCATGGTGAGGATGACGCCGAGCAGCGCCGGCACGATATTGAACGAACTGACGCCCGCCGGATTGTAGCGCCGGTGCACCACGATCTCGTACGGCGGCGGCGCCTGTGCGAGGTAGGAGAGGGGACCGTTCAGATCGGGCGCGAACGCCGATTGCGCGATGCGTTCGATGGCACTCAATGCCCCACCGGCCGCAACAGGATCGCTCGCATCCGCCGCGATCAGAATTTCTGGCCGTTCGCCGCGCACCAATCGGCGCTCGAAGCCTTCAGGGATGGAGATCAGGAAATTCGCGCGCCCCGAGCGGATCATCTGCTCGCCGTCTTCGGCGCGCTGCGTCACCGCGACGATATCGATGTACGAAGACTGTGTCAGAGACGAGAGAAACGCCCGCGTCAGCGGTCCATCCTCGCGCATCTCAACGACAGCCGGCATGTGACGCGGATCGGTGTTGATTGCATAGCCGAACAGCACGAGCTGGATGATCGGCATCATGATCATGATCGCAAACGTCGGCCGATCACGCCGCATCTGCACGAGTTCTTTCAAGAACACTGCAAACACGCGCGACCAAGACAGGTCGAGCAGGGCGCTCAAACCAGGGAAGTGCGCGCGCGCCGTCACTTGAAATTGTCCAGCGCGCCGGACATCAGATAGATGAAGATCTCCTCGAAGCCCGCCTCGATCGGCTCGATCTCGACATGCGGCTGCGCCGCCTTCACCGCGCGCACCGCGTGCTCCAGCGGCGTTGCATCCTTGCCGCACGCGTGAATTTCCGCGCCAAACCGCGCCACGAGATCGACGCCCGGCGATGCTTCGAGCATCTCCTGTGCCTTCATCAGCGGCCGCCCAGCAATGCGCCAACCGTGGAGCCCGATCATTTTCGGAATTTCTGCCGTCGGCGCGTCGAGCAACTTCTTGCCGTAAGCGATGTAGGCGATCGCGTCGCACTGCACGGCCTCGTCCATGTAGTGCGTGCTCACCAGCGTGGTGACGCCCTGCGCCGAGTAGCGGCGGATCGCATCCCAAAAATCGCGACGCGCTTTCGGATCGACGCCAGCCGTTGGCTCATCGAGCAGCAACAGCTCCGGCTCGTGGATCATACACGCCGCGAGCGCGAGCCGCTGTTTCCAGCCACCAGAAAGCTTGCCGGCCAGCTGTGTCTGCCGCTCCGCCAAACCAAGATCGGCAAGCGCTGCATCTACACGCTCGTCGCGGCGATCCAGCCCGTAAAGCCGCGCAATGAACTCCAGATTCTCACGGATCGAGAGGTCCTCGTAGAGCGAGAACTTCTGCGTCATGTAGCCAACGCGCTCTTTGATCTTCAGGCTCTCTGTCCGCACATCGAGCCCAAGCACTTCGCCTTCGCCGCTCTCTGGCTTCAGCAAGCCGCACACCATGCGGATGGTTGTTGTCTTGCCGGAGCCGTTCGGGCCCAAGAATCCGTAGATCGCGCCGCGCGGTACTTGCAGATCGAAATTGTCGACGACTGTCCGATCGCCGAACTTCTTCGTTAGCCCGCGCACATCGATGACGGTCTCGGCGCTCATTGCGCCAACCGCACGTCCACCGGCATGCCTGGCCGGATCGGCGTCGCCGCATCGAAGCGCGCTTCGACCAGGAAGACGAGCTTGTCGCGCTGATCGAGCGAATAGATCACGGGCGGTGTGAACTGCGGTTCCTGCGCCACGAAGCTCACGCGGCCTTCGACGGGTTGCTCGCAGCCATCGCAGCTCACCAGAACCCGCGTGCCAACCGGCAGCTGCGCCAGCATTGCTTCCGGCGCGAAGAAGCGCACTTTCATGTTCTCCGGCGCCAGCAGCGCCGCTATTGGCTGCCCGGCCGAAACCACTTCGCCTTGCCGATGGTAGATTTGTTGGATCGTACCGGCCGCTGGCGCTGTTCCAGCAAGATCGCTCAAACGCTCTTCGGCCAACCCGGTTTCGGCGCCAGCCGCGGCCGCTTGCCGGCGTGCCTGCGCCAGTTGCGCGTTGGCGACATCGAGTGAGGCTCGGTCGGCATCGAGCCGCGCGCGCGAGTAGAAGCCACGCTCAGCCAGCTGGGCGCTGCGTGCGTAATTGCGCCGCGCCAACGTCGCTTGCGCCTGCGCTGTGCGCACCGCCGCCGCAGCCGCCGAGCGTTGAAGTTCTGCACTCTGGGCGCCATACGCCAACCGCTCTGGATCGAGCCGAAAGACGCGCGCGCCGGCGTCAACCGTGTCGCCTTCGCGCACGAACAGCTCGCCGACGACGCCGGCGTCTTGGCTAGAGAGATAGATGTAGTCCGCCTCGCCATAGCCTTGCAGCGGGGCAGGCGTTTGGCGACCGCACGCCGCGGCGAGCAACGCCAACGACAAGATCAGAATGCGCTTCATGCGCGTGGCTCCAGCCCGGAGAGCAGGACGTCGAACTGCTGTTCGATCAGTTTTTGCGGATTGTTGAGAGCGGTTTCACCGTTGAGGACATGCGTCCACATCGCCTCAAAGAAGAGCGGCCCGATAAACGCACGCACCACGGCGTTCGTGTCGACGCGGCGAATCTGGCCCTTCGCCATCGCCGCTTCGATCACGGTCTCCAGAGCCGCGCGCGCCTTTTCGACGACGTGCTCGCGATAGTATTTCGCGATTTCGGGGAAGCGGCCGGAGATGCCGATTACTAGGCGCGGCACAGCGAAGAGGTTCGGGTCGGCGATGCGATGCGCCGCCATCGTGGCCAGCATGCGCAGCGTCATGAGCGGGTCAGCGATGCCCGACGCGGAGAGCGTCTGTGCGCCCGCCGCCAGCGGCCCGACCTTGGCTTCGATCAGCGCCTCAAGCACCGCCACCTTGCTCGGGAAGTAGAGATAGATCGCCGCTTTCGAGAGCCCGGCGCGCTTGGCGATGTCCTCCATCCGCGCCGCCTCAAAGCCCCGCGCCGTGAACTCCTCCAGCGCCGCATCCAGGATTTCCTCTGGCCGCGCCTCAGCGCGTCTGCGCCAGCGGGGGGCGGGATCAGAGGTCTTGGCTGCAGGAGCACGGCTCATGTTTCTTATATAACTGACCAGTCAGTTATATGCAAGCGAAAACGAAATGACCAAAGAAAAAGGGCGGCCAGCGGCCGCCCTGAAGTCTTCGAGGATTGAGGAGAGGAGCGGCGGCGCCCTGGGAGGGTCGCGCCGCCGCCAAGTGTTCGAGCGCCTAGTAGCGCGCGGTGAACACCACGCTCGCTGTGCGCGGCGCGCCGTAATAGACGGTGCGGATATTGCCGACCGACGAGAACTCCTGCGCGTCCGTCTTGTAGACTTCGTCGTTCAGATTGCGGCCCTGCAAAGCCACGCTGAAGATGTCATTGACGTTCCAGGTGAGGCTCGCGTCGTAGAGCCAGTAATCGTCCTGGAACATGGTCGGCACTTCGGTGAACGGCGCAGCGCTAAGCGTGTTGTCGACTGTGAGCGCCATCTCCGAGCGATAGCGCGCGGAGCCGGCGATCACGAATGAACCGTTCATCGGCAGATCGATCGTATACGAGCCGCCGAAGCGCGCCGTCCATTCCGGCGCGAAGGCCGGTGTTTGGAAGGTGCGGCTGCCGCCCGGGAATCGCACGTCGTCGAATTCGTTGTATTGCGCGTCGAGGTAACCGATCTGCGAGTCGAGCTTCAGGTTGTCGATCGGCTCGAACGCGAGTTCGATTTCGGCGCCGTTGAATTCCAGTTCGCCCGCGTTGATGACCGTGAGTTCGGGGCTGGGCGCGCCGGTGCCCGGATCAATGACCGTGCCTGACACGCGCGCTTGGAAGTCTTCGAAGATGTTGTGGAACACCGTGAAGTTCGCGGTCAGTCGGCCATCGAGCCAATCGCTGCGCAGGCCAGCTTCGTACGATGTCGCGATTTCCGGATCGTACGGCGCTTGTTCGCCCGGATTGTTGGCGCGGCCATTGAAGCCGCCCGACATGAAGCCACGCGAAGCGCTCGCATAAATCATCATGTTGTCGGCGATTTGATAGTCCGCCGAGATCATCGGCGAGACATCGTCCCAGGATTCTTCGATATCGAAGGCGAAGGTCGCGTTGAACAACGGCGAGCTATAGAAAGTCGACGTCGTGCGATAGTATTCCTTCGTCTCGTCCGTGTAGCGCACGCCCGCCGAGATGTTGAAGCGATCGGTCACGGCGAAGGTGCCGTTCAAGAACGCCGCCCAGCTTGTGGTTTCGAGTTCGTCGTCGATCGTGCGCGTGAAGCTCGACAGCGGAATGCCGAGAATGACGACGCCCTGCATCAGGTCGTCGGCGTAAGCTTCTTGGTGAGACTCGATGTTCTCACGCATGAAGTAGATGCCGCCGACGAGGTTGACCGGCCCGGCGTCGTACAGCGCCTGAAATTCCTGGCTGATTTGGTTCTGACGTACCCCTACGTACACGTCGCCGACTTCAAGCACCGTTGCATCGATGTCGACATAGTCGTTGTAGTCGAGGTCGCGATACGCAGTGATCGAACGGAACGTCAGCGATGGCGTGGCGTCCCAAGACACGCGAAGCGCGGTGCCTGAGTGCTGCATGTCCATGCTGTTTGGCAGGCCTGGTGTCGGCGACGCTTCGAAATTGTACCCCGGCGGCGGGCTCGAGATCGGATAGATCGGCACGCCGAACAGGTTTGTCAGCGTCGTTGTCGCTTGTCCGAGCTGAAGCCCGTTGGTTTCAGAGGCGATGTCGGCCGACCAATCGACGGACAGATTTGATGTTGGATCCCACGCTACGGCGACGCGGCCGCCGAAGGCTTCGCGATCGTTGTAGTCGCGGCCAGTCGTCGGGTCAGTGACATAGCCGTCGCGGCCGGCGCCGAAGAGAGCGCCGCCGATTGACAGGCTGTCGCTGACGGGCGTCGAGCCCGACACGCGCGCTTCGAGCTGCCCGTACTCGCCGACCGTGACCTGGAACAAGCCGCGTTGTTCATCGCCTGGGCGGCGCGTGACGATCTTGAAGGCGCCGCCGACCGTGTTGCGGCCGTAGAGCGTGCCTTGCGGACCGCGCAGCACTTCGACGCGCTCAATGTCGAACACTTCAAGCTGCGTGCCGCGAATACGCGAGTAGTAGACGTCGTCGACATAGAAGCCGACGGCGGGATCGAACGTTTGCAGCGCATCCGGCTGGCCGACGCCGCGAATGGTGATGTTGGTCGCGTTAGACGAGCCACGGCCTTGAACGATGTTCAAGTTGGGCACGGCGCCTTGCAGGCCCGTCGCGTCGTTTGCTTGCAGTTCTTCGAGCCGGCTCTCAGAGAATGCTGAAACGGAGCCCGGAACATCTTGAAGCGACTCTTCCGTGCGGCGTGCGGTGACGATGAGTTCTTCTTCTTCCGTGACGCCATCCTGCGCGTACGCCGGCGCGCAAAGCGCGAACGGCGCAGCCGCCACGCTCGCCAATAACAGCGCTAGCCGCGCCTGATCACCAATACGTTTCATGGGGTTGCTCCTCCGCTCCTCAGTTCGGGCCGCCGCGTTTCGCGGGCAAAAGCCTCGATCTCTTTCAAAAAACTGTCCGGCGCTTCGAGGTGGGGCACGTGCCCCACGCCGGGAATGACGACGCGCTTCGCGTTGGGCGCGGTGCGGGCGATGAACGCGGTTGCGCCGTCGTCGTAGACTTGGCTGTCGCCGCCGTGGATCACGAGCATCGGCGTGGCGATGCGCGCGATCGCGCCGCGAAAATCCTGTGCTGCCATCGAACTCCAGAACGCAGCCATCGCTTCGGCGTCGGCCTTCGCCATTTCACCGGCGGCCCATGCTTCAAGCTCAGGGCACGCTGCTCGTACGGATGGCGCAAAGAGGCGTGGCGCGGAACGCGCAACGTATGCGCTCCAATCAGAGCGGATCTCACTCACAGTGCCGGCGATGTCGCCAGCGCTGTAGCCGCTTGCGATGCCGTGCTCCCAACTCGCATCGTTAACGAGGCGAGGGCCCATGTCTTCGATGATGAGTGCGCTCAGGCGCGAACCTAGCCGTGGCGCGGCGGCCCAAAGCGCCATCGCGCCCATCGACCAGCCGAGCGCTGTCGCGCCACGCAAATCGAGCGCCTCGAAGAAATGCGCGATATCGTCAGCAAGCGTTTCGATGGTGAGCGGTGCTTCGCCGGGCTCAGAGCCTGGATGTCCGCGCAGGGTGGGGGTGAGGACGCGATGGCCCTTGGCCAGTTCAGTCGCGAGATCGCGGAAGAAGGCGCCGTTTGCCGCCCAGCCGTGCACCAGAACAATGGGAGCGCCCGCGCCGGCCTCGGCGTAGGACATGGCCGCCCCGTCTGGCAAAACGCACTGAGGCATGTGCCTCGCATTCCCCCCTCGGACCGTTTCTCGGGCCGATTTTTGTTGTCTTGCCGCGACTTATATCGGAGACTTGAAACATGAGTCAACATTCAGGTTCCGAACCGGCGCCGGTTGAGGAGCGGTCAGGGCCGAAGACTGAGCGGGGCAGGCGAACGCTTCGGCGGCTGCTAGACGCGGCTGGGGAAGAGTTCGGGACGCGCGGCTATCACGAGACCGCCATCTCCAATATCACCACTCGCGCCGGAGTTGGGCTCGGCACGTTCTACGTGTACTTCAAGAGCAAGGAAGAAGTCTTCCGCGCGCTCGTCGCCGACATGGGCGCTTTGCTTCGTCACGCACTGACGGAGCGCACGCGTGACGCGCATGATCGCCTTGAGGCCGAGCGTCTCGGCATTCAGGCCTACCTTGAGTTCGTGCGATCACACAAAGCACTCTACCGCGTCGTCATGGAGGCGCAGTTCGTGGCGCCCGAGGCGTATCGCGATTACTACAACACGTTCGCTGCCGCTTATCGACAACAGCTGGCGCAAGCCGCGGATCGCGGTGAAATCAATCCGGGACAAGACGATGAAGGTCGCGTGTGGGCGCTCATGGGCGCTTCGAGCTTCCTCGGCATACGATATGGCTCATGGGACGATAGCGTGGACTCCGCCACCGTCGCGGAAGCGGCATCGGATCTGATGATCAACGGGCTCGCACCGCGAGCGAAGAAATAGACGCGCGATAGAAGTCGCGCGCAAAGGGAGTGGGCGATGGGTGTCGACCTGGTCGACATCACGGCGAAACGGGCGGCGCTGACGCCCAATCGCATCGCGTTCGAAAACGCGATCAGCGGCCGCACGCTCACTTATGCCGAACTCGATGATCGCGCCTCGCGCTGCGCCGCTGTGCTCGCGGCGCTTGGCGCTGGCCTCGAAGACCGCGTCGCCATTCTCTGCCGCAACCGCATCGAATTTTTCGAAGTGCTATTTGCTTGCGGGAAACTCGGCGCGATCCTCGTGCCGCTCAACTGGCGCTCGCCAGCGGCCGAACTCTCCGCATTGCTCGACGACTGCACGCCGAAACTGCTGATTTTTGGCGCTGAGGATGAGCAAACGGCGCAAACGCTGCAGCGCCGCGACGCGGCGTTGCTCGGACTCGATCGCGAGTACGAGGAACGGCTGAGGGCGGCGACCGCGCTACAAACCGATCGCCGCTGGCCAGCCGACGCAACGTGGTTCCTGATGTACACGTCAGGCACGACAGGCCAGCCGAAGGGTGTGGTCCAAACCTATCAAATGACCGCCGTGAACGCGTTTCACGTCACGCAGGCGTTCGATCTGCACGATGGCGACACGTCGCTCAACTTCCTGCCGCTCTTCCACACCGCCGGCATTCAACTCGTGACGCTACCGAACTTGATGGCCGGTGGCACCGTGATCATCCTGCCGAACTTCGACGAAGCGCGTGCGCTAGAACTGATGCCGCGCCTCGACATCTTCTTCGGCGTGCCTGCGGTCTATCAGCAGCTCGCACTGCATCCCGATTTCGAAAGCGCCGATCTCGCGCGCGTGCGTTCGTGGGGCTGCGGCGGCGCGCCGCTCGCTGACGTGCTGGTCGAACGCTACGCCGCCAAAGGCGTGCGCGTCTGCAACGGTTACGGCATGACCGAGACTGGCCCGACCGCCTTCATCGCCGCGCGCGACGATGCGCTCACCAAGATTGGCTCCGTCGGCAAACCGCAAATGCTGCTCGATGTGCGCATCGTCGACGCAGACGGCAGTGATGTCGCGACAGGTGAGAGCGGCGAAATCTGGATGCGTGGGCCTGGTCTCACGCCCGGCTATTGGAAGAAGCCCGAAGAAACCGCGAAAGCGTTCGCTCCGGACGGCTGGCTTAAGAGCGGCGACATTGGCCGCCGCGATGCGGACGGCTGCTACTACGTCGCCGGCCGCATCAAGGAGATGTACATTTCCGGCGGCGAGAACGTGTATCCCGCCGAAATCGAGAATGTCCTCGCGAGACATCCGGCTGTGCTGGAAAGCGCGATCATCGGCGTGCCCGACGAAAAGTGGGGCGAGGTGGGCCACGCTTTCGTCATGCTGCGCAGCGGCGCAGCGGCGATCAACGCAACCGAGGTGATTCAGTTTTGCCGCGCCAATCTGGCTGGCTATAAAACGCCGCGACACGTGACGTTCGTGGAAGAGTTTCCGCGAACGGCCGCGGGAAAGATAAGAAAACATCTGCTTGCGCCGGGGCCGAACGCGCCCGCGCGCTAAGCGAGGGGAGCGCGCGAAGACACCATGATCCGAGTGACGAATGCTTCGCGCCGCGCGCTGCTCGCGAGCGTTTCCGGCGCCATGCTGACGAGCGCATGCGCGTCTTTTTTTTCGCCGAGTGCTGACACCGGTGACAACGCGCTGAGACAAGAGACGCTGCGCACGATGAAGCGCGCCGCGCGCTTTATGCGTGAGCGCGTTGCGTATCGCGGCGGTTATGTGTGGAGCTACGCGCCGGATCTTTCGCGCCGCTGGGGCGAGATGGAAGCGTATCCGACGATGATCTGGATTCAGCCGCCGGGTACGGCCACGGTCGGCCATCTCTATCTCGATTGCTATCACGCGACGCGCGACGAGTTTTACTATCAAGCCGCGATGGATGTTGCCGAAGGTCTGATCGGTGCGCAGCATCCGTCTGGCGGCTGGAATTATCTGCATGACTTCGCCGGCGAGGGGTCGACGCGCCGCTGGTACGACACCGTCGGCAAGAACGGCTGGCGCCTCGAGGAATTCCACCACTATTACGGCAACGCGACCTTCGATGACGCCGGCACGTCAGAAGCATCGCAATTCCTGCTCCGCCTCTATCTCGAACGCCGCGCCTCACGCCTGCGCGCGCCGCTGGAGCGCGCCATCAGTTTCGTGCTCGACAGCCAATACGAAAACGGCGGCTGGCCGCAGCGTTTTCCGCTGACGACCGAAGGCGGGCTACACGGCCATGCCGACTACACGCGCCAGATTAGCTTCAACGACGACGTGGCCGGCGAGAACATCAAGTTCCTGCTTATGGTCTATCAGACCCTCGGCGACGAACGCGCGCTTGCCGCGATCCGCCGCGCCATGAACATTTTCGTCGCCACGCAACAACCGGCGCCACAGGCGGGTTGGGGCTTGCAGCATGATGCGCGAACGCTCGCGCCAATCGGTGCGCGCACCTATGAACCCGACGCGCTGACCACTCATACGACGGCGAACAACATCTCGCAGCTCTTGAATTTCTACGAATGGACCGGAGAACGCCGCTTCATCGAGCGTGTGCCGCAGGCGATCGCCTGGCTCGACTCCGTTCGTCTGCGCGGCGACCAGGTTCAAGTCACCAATCGCCACTATCCGACCTTCATCGAGCTTGGGACGAACAAGGCCCGCATCGTGCATCGCCGCGGCTCGAACGTCGTCAACGGCGAGTACTACTGGAACTACGATGTGCGGAAGCCGATCACTCACTACTCGCAGTGGCGCAATCTCGATGTCGAAGCGCTGCGTTCGCGGCACGCGCGCCTAAGCGCGGTGAGCACCGATCAGCTCGACGCCAACTCGCCACTCAATGCACGCCGCGATTTCCGCTTGCCACGCTTCTTCAGCACCCAGAACATCGAAGTCTCCGACATGACCTCGAACGTCGGCTCAGGTGCAGTGCAGCGTCCAACGGCCGAGCGCGTGCGAGAATTGGTGGGCGCACTCAACGCAGAAGGGTATTGGCCAACGCCGCTCACCGCGACCAGCAATCCCTATTCGGGCGATGGCGCCGCCACACCCGCGACAGGCGATTTCAGCCAAACACTGGTCGGCGATGCCACCGACACGTCGCCCTACGTCACGGATCGCCCAATAACGGGGATTTCGACCGGCGCTTTCATCCAGAACATGTCTCAGCTTCTGCTCAGCCTTGGTTCAGGGGAATAGGACAAGGCTAGATAAGTCCCGGTGAGGGGCCTATCCTGCCGGGGTGGGGAATAGGCCGTGGCTGAACAAGTACAAACGGGCGACGATCGCGCGATCCGACTAGCTTCGATCGTGGCGATCGACATCGTCGGTTTCTCAACAATGTCGGAGCGTGACCAGCGCAACGCCGCGCGCAAGGTGGAAAATCTGCGCGCGCGTATTGAACGCGTCGCCGCTGCAAATAGCGGCCGGTTGTTCAACACGGCGGGCGATGGCTTCATGCTTGAGTTCGTGTCGGCGGGCTCTGCGCTCGCGGCGATCCAAGAAATTCTCGATCGGCGTGGCAAAGGCGAGCCGCCGATCCGTGTCGGCGCACACGTCGGCGACGTGATCGTCACGGCGACGGAAGATTTGCTTGGTCACGGCGTCAACGTCGCAGCGCGGCTGCAAGAGCTCGCCGAGCCAGGCTCGGCGCTGGTGTCGGCAGAATTCCGCTCGATGGCGCGCAATTCGCCGCAAGCCGCGTTCCAATCAAAGGGCCAGAAGCCGCTCGATAACATCGATCAGCGCGTGCAGACGTTCGAGATCCTCTCGAAGCGCCAGCGCTTCGCGCGTCAGTCGCGCCGCGTTGGCATGATGCTCTTGGCTGCGGTGATCGTCGGTGTGTTGGCTTACTTCAGCCCGACAGCCTACCGGATGTATCAGGAGTATTCGCAACAGCGCGAACCACAAGCCAACGCCGAGACACAACAGCTCGCAGCGAGTACGCCAGTCGAAACGCCGGCGTCACCCGTCGAAGACGTGCCGACGCGCGTGCCTGGCTACACGTTCGCCGATTGCGAAGGCTGCCCGGAAATGACGGTGCTTGCCGGCGGATTGTTTGTGATGGGATCACCCGCCAACGAAGTCGGTCGTGGCCGCGATGAAGGTCCGCAACACGAAGTGTCACTCGCGCCATTCGCCATCGGAAAATACGAGATCACGTTCGCGCAGTGGGACGCATGTCTCGCCGGCGGCGGCTGCAACGGCTATTCGCCGCCGGACGGTGGTTGGGGGCGCGGCAATCGCCCGGTCACCAACATTTCGTGGGATGATGCGCAGGCTTACCTCGATTGGCTCAATCGTCAGACCGGCGGCTTGCGCTATCGGCTCGCAAGCGAAGCGGAGTGGGAATACGCCGCGCGCGCTGGTCAAACCGAAGCCTACGCGTTCGGCCCGCGCGTGACTGCGACGCAAGCAACGTTCCGCTCGCGCCAAACAACGCCTGTCGGCGCGCACGCGGGCAACGCATTCAGTCTGTTTGATATGCACGGCAATGTCGGCGAGTGGGTCGAAGACTGTTACGCGCCGAACTACGATCTGGCGCCAGTGGACGGCGCAGCCGTGCAAGCAGATGAGTGCCAACGCCGCGTCTATCGCGGCGGTGGTTATGCTGATCAAGCGCCGGTACTGCGCGCGGCAGCACGGCGTGTCGCCGAGAACAATGTCCGCAGCCCAGGCGTGGGTTTCCGCGTCGCGCGCACATTGGATTGATCGTTCGCAGAAAAGTGCTGGAGTGTGACCGCGGGCACAGTCAAAACGTGCCCACAGCTCCACGTTGTCTCTTCAGGGCAGGCGCAGAAGAGCTGGGGTTGGGAGCATGAGCGGAACGTTCCGTCTCGCACAGATTTCGGACACCCATATCCGCGCCGATGATAACGGCGCGGCTGCCGCACAGTTGCGCCGCGCGCTGATGCAGGCGCGCGACTATCGCGCTGATGTCATCCTGCTCACAGGCGATCTCGTGAATGACGAGCGCGCCGATGAGTACACCGTGCTCGCTGCGGCCATCGCTGATCCGCCCGCGCCGCTTTATCTGATGCCGGGCAATCACGATAACCGAGCGGGTATTCGCACCGCCTTTCCGCGTCACGCCTACTTGCCGCGCAATGGCCCGCTTTCGTTTGTGATCGAGGAGTTCCCGATCCGCATCGTTGCGATCGACGACATCGTGCCGGGACAAACACACGGCTTCCTGCGGCGTGAAGGCGCCGATTGGTTGGATGAGGTGCTCTCAGCGGCGCCAACGAAGCCGACGATAGTCGCGCTCCACCATCCACCGTTCCTGACCCACGATCTGCTGTTCGACAAAATCGGCCTTTTGGACGCTGGCCTCTTCAATTCGGTGATCGCCCGTCATCGTCAGGTCGTGCGGGTCATTTGCGGGCACCATCACCGCTATGCGGTAGGCCAGTCCGCACATGCGCCGGTGATCGTCGCTCCCTCGACCTCGTGGACCTACGGCCTCGCCATGGATCAGGGCCAGGAAATCGCGCCCAAGACCACCGAGCAACCCGGCTGGGTGCTCCACGCCGGTTCCACGACGGGCGATTTCGCTTCTCATTTCATGGGTTTATAGGCGCTGGACGCCAAAAAGCAGGTGGGCCGGATCTGGCGATCCGGCCCGTGCTGCGGTGGCGCCTGGGCGGGGGGAGTAGGTCGGCGCCGTGTGAAGAACACCCGGGGCGCGAGTGCGTTCCGTGGCCCACACAAATAATTTTTAGGGGTCCAGCCGGGCGCGGCGCGGGGACGAGAGGGTAGCGTCCTGGAAGGAAACGCGCGGCGAGGGTTTTGAGGCCCTCAACCGCGCACCAGCCAAGCCAGCCCCGCGCCCGCTGGACCGGGGAAATGAACGTCGAGACGCCACTCAGGTCAAGTCGATCTTGTCTAACTTGTACAAGATTTCACCGGACGTATTTACTCACCTGTCGCGCATAGTGGCCCATCTGCATCAGGATTGACGCGCTGCAGCAGACGATGTTGCTTGCCCGTCATCTACTGCAAGCGGGTCAGCCAAAAGGCGAGGAATGCAGGCATGAAAAAGCCAACGCGCACGAACGTGAATGGAAAGCGGGAACGGCGGATTGCGCCAAGATATCGGTTCAAGTGGAGTGAGGAAGTGTCGCCGGCGGTGAAGAAAATGTCGGCGCCTGAAACGGAATCTCTGCGGGAGGATGAATGCTACACGCGCATCGAGGATGCCGAGAGCGCGCGAGACGGCGCTGGCGCCGAACTCAGTGTCTTCGCAATGGAGGGGTTCTGCGCCGAACAGCCATGGTGGGCGCCGTTCGAGTTCTGCGACCATAGCTTTCAGCTCGATTACAAGGAGGACGGCAAGATTCGCGAGTACGAACTCGTGTTCGCCCGCGCGCCGACGATTCCACGAGGCAGCGATATCTGGGAGCCCATGCTCAAGACGCTGTTGCCGTCTAACAAAAAAGCAAAGCGAGGCGTGAAGCGCAGCGGCGTGCGCGGCGCTCTAGCAGCGGCCGGCAAGAAGCATCCAAAGCAAACGGATGACAAACGTGGGTTTACGAGCCTGCGCATGCTGACAGCAGCGCTCGTTACGGTAGGGGAGGATTGGAA
>CADEDT010000026.1 GCA_902826145.1 uncultured Caulobacteraceae bacterium | reverse complement strand
GCCTGGGTAGCTCAGTTGGTAGAGCAGCGGATTGAAAATCCGCGTGTCGCTGGTTCGATTCCGGCCCCAGGCACCATCATTTCTCCTCTCGACGCCCCATGCCCTAGTCCAGCCACGCGATCTCGGCATGCTGGCGCCATGATGATCCGACCCTCCCGTCGCGCGTTTGCCTCTGGTGGCCTGCTCCTTGCCTTTGGCGCTGGCGCGGCAAGCGCTCAGACAATGCCGGCCGATGCGATGACCATAGGCAGCGCGCGAGCGCCATTGCACCTCATCGAGTTCGCCTCGATGACCTGCCCGCACTGCGCGCACTTCCACCAGCAGAATTGGGCCACGCTCAAGCGCAACTACATCGACACCGGACGCGTCCGCCTGACGCTGAATGAAATGCTGACCGAACCGGCTCAAGCTGCTTTTGGGCTCTTCCAACTCGCTCGCGCGGCAGGGGCTGCTGCGCCCGAGTACTTCCGCCGCGTCGGCATTCTGTTTGAGCGCCAACGTGCAATCTTCGCCAATGTGACCACGGTCGGCGACTTTCTGAACAACATAATCGCGATCGGCGCGGAATGGGGCCTCTCACGCGAGCAGGTCATGGCGAGCCTCAACGATGTCGCCGCCGGCGAACGCATCACACGATCCGGCGCCGCCGCGGACGCGCAAGGCATTACCCAAACGCCAACCTTCGTGCTCAACGGTCAACGCCTAGGCGATGACTTTCAATTGCCTGACGTCATGGTGCGAACGCTAGACGCCGCCCTCGCACGCTAGTTCTGTCGCGCTGATGCGCGCGACGCCGCCTCCACTTGCGCGATACGGGGCGTGATTTCGCGCAGCGCGCGATCGCTCAGGTCGTTCGCGTAGGTGAACTGACCGATGGGGCCCCGCGCCGAGAATGGAACGACTACGCCGCCACGCGGAGAACGCGGCGCCAATCGCGCGTCGACGCGGCGGTTCGGCAGATCAATCACCGCAATGCCGGGAATACGCAGATCAGTTGTGTTGAACGAAAGCGTGTCCGTCGCGAGCACGCCGTCCGCGATCGCGAATGTGCCGGAGAGCCCCTGGAATGGCGTGCGCGCCTCAGGCGCAATGAGTTCGCCGCGTAGGGCATTGCGAATCGTCGTTGCGACACCTCCAAGGTCAACACCGTGCAGGACACCCGACACCACTTCCATGTGCGCATAGCCGTCAGCGCCAGCGATCATCTCACTTTGCGTGCGGCCTTCCACACGCAGATTCAGCGACAGCTCACCGCGCCCTTCGATGGCTTGGAAGTTTATCGCGTCAGTGAGGAAGCGGCGCGTATCGAGGTTGGCAAACGCCAGATCGTACATCATACGCGTCGCGGTCTGGCGCGCATCGATCTCGAACCGTCCGCGCCCTGAGCCGCCATAAAGCGACGCGTTGTGCAGGGTTGCGGCCATGAACCCGTCATTGATAACGAGATTGAGCCGCGCCGCCTCGACGCGCATATGCTGGATCAGCACCGCGTGGGTAACCAGCTCGAGATCGGCGTTGAACGCCTTGAGGCCGGAGAAATCGATCGGCCGTTCACTTGGCGCGCTTCTGACGTCGACGGCGCGAGGCGCCGCTTCGACCGTGGCGATCTCCGCTGTCGGCTGTGAGCCACCTTGACCAGCATCAGGCAGGGCCGCCGCCACTTCGACCTCCTCCACGTCGGTCGCCGGAGGCGCTTGGCCCGAGAGGTATGGGTTCAAGTCGAAATCAAATAGCTCCAACCGGCCGGATAGATACGGGCGGCCACGTAGTTCGGAGAGCACAAAGTCGCCACGTCCGCGCACTTGATCGACGGAGAATCCAGCGTTCGTGAACGTGTATGCACCGCCGCCTATTGTGAGGCGGCCGGTGACTGCGAACGCGTCAAATCCGACAGCGTTCTGCATCGGCGTCCCGCTCCACGACGCCAATTGTCTCAAGCTCGGTCCGGATGCCCGCACCGTGCCCGCAAGCTCGCCAGACGTCGCCACGGTCTGCCCCGCAAACTCCGCCTCAAGCACTTCACTCTTGAGCCGTAGCGATAGCTGCGTGAGTTCGCCGCGCGTCGCGGCGCCTGGGTTCGCGATGCTCGCGTCGATCTCAATCGGCTCTTCCTTGTAGAGGACCGAGCCCTCGACGCGCATTGGCGCGTCGAGGCTCGTGATTGCCGTGCGGATGTCGACGTCTCCGATCACCCAACCTCTGCCGCTGCGCCCGTCGAAATAGCTGACCTCGCCGTCGATCGTGCGCACTTCACGCAAAGTGGTTCGTGCCGCGTCCACAGGTGGTTGTTGCGGGTTAGGCGGCGGCGGGCCTTCCGTACGCCGCGGCGTCAGCACCCAGTTCGGTTTACCTTCGGCGTCCACCTCAAGGGCAATGCGTGCGCGCTGAAACACCAGCCGGCGCACATTTACCTGCCGCTCAAGCAATGGCCAAAGCTCGACACCAATATCGATTTCCTCAGCGACGATGAAAGCGGGGGCGCGCCCGCCTTCGACGTTCGCCAAGGTCACGTCGCGCGCCTTTAGGCCGAGCACCGGCCAATAGCTCACGCCGACATTGCCATTGATGGTCATGTCGCGGCCGGAGGCCGCTTCGACGTTGCGCTCAATCTCGCCGCGCACGTCGAGCCGCAGCACGAGGTAGGTGAGCAGCCCCGCGCCGAGGAGCACCACCGTCACCAGGCTGCCGGCCACCAGCAGCGCCACGCGCTTCCAATTCATGCGGTTTCCCCACCGTTTGGCCGCACCCTAGCCGCTGGCGCAACCGCCCGGAATAGCTATCTAGGGGGCCATGACCCAGCCAGTTCCCGTTACCGTGCTCACAGGCTTCCTGGGCGCGGGCAAGACCACGCTTTTGAACCGCATCCTGACCGAGCAGCACGGCAAAAAGTACGCTGTCATCGTCAACGAGTTCGGTGAAATCGGCATCGACAACGACTTGATCGTCGATGCCGACGAAGAAGTCTTCGAGATGAACAATGGCTGTGTGTGTTGCACCGTGCGCGGCGACCTCATCCGCATCATTGAAGGTTTGATGAAACGCAAAGGCGGTTTTGACGCCATCCTTGTGGAAACCACCGGCTTGGCGAAGCCGGCGCCCGTCGCGCAAACCTTCTTCGTCGACGCCGACGTGCGTGCGAAAACGAAGCTCGATGCGATCGTCACAGTCGTCGATGCGAAGCACGTCCTCGATCAGCTGAAGAACAACGAAGAAGCGGGCGAGCAGATCGCCTTCGCGGATGTCATCCTGCTCAACAAGGTGGACCTCGTTTCCAAGGACGAACTCGCCGCCGTCGAGCGCGCCATCCGCCAAGTCAATTCGACGGCCCGCCTCCACAAGATGCAACGCGGCGACATCGCGCTCGACAGCATCATGGGCTTGGGCGCCTTCGATCTCGATCGCGTCACCGAGATCGATCCGCACTTCCTGCCGGATCACGATTGCGACGACACCTGCGCCCATCACGATCATGACCACCACGATCACGGCCACCATCACCATCATCAGCACCATGACCACGCGCACGACGATCACGTCTCGGCCAGTGGCATCACCAGCGTCTCGCTCGCAACTGAGAAGCTCATCAGCCCCGATAAGCTGCTGCCCTGGTTGAACGACCTCACCCAAGCCCGCGGCCCGGACATTCTCCGCCTCAAAGGCATCATCGCGTTTCCGGATGAGCCGAAGCGCTTTGTCGTGCAGGGCGTGCACATGATCGTCGAAGGCGATACGCAGCGCGATTGGAAGGAGGGCGAGAAGCGCGTCTCCCGCCTCGTCTTCATCGGCAAAAATCTCGACCGCGCTGAACTGGAAGCCGCCTTCGCCGCGTGCGCGGCGTGACAGCCCAAGTTTACGAAAACGGCCGCCGCCTCGCGATCGGCTTAGGCGCCACGTCTGTCCACTGGATTGGCGGCGAGGCGTTGTTCACGCTCAGCGACGGCAACGTCTTCGTGGCGGGGCAAGGAGGCGACACCCGTCGCATCGCTGCACACGACGGCGTCATTCTCAGCGCCGCACCGCACCCAGACGGCAAACGCCTCGTCACCGGCGGCGACGACGGCGCGATCAAAGCAATCTCACCGAGCGGCGAAGCCACGACCCTCAGTGAAGTCCGCAGATGGGTCGATCATCTCGTCTCGAACGCCTCTTCAGGCGTGATCGTCGCCGGCGTTGGCAAGGACGCGATCGTCTTCAAAGCCGACAAGGAAGCGCATCGCTTCACTCATCCTTCGAGCGTTGGCGGTTTGGCGCTCGACGCGAAGGGTCGCCGTCTCGCCGTCAGCCACTATGGCGGCGTCACGCTGCGCCTCGTGCTCGCGGCAGATGACAAGGGCAACCCGCTCAAGTGGGCGGGCTCGCACCTCGCCATCACGCAGTCGCCCGAAGGCGAATACGTCATCACCGGCATGCAGGAAAACGCGCTGCACGGCTGGCGCATGCCGGAGAAAACCGATCTGCGCATGGACGGCTATCCCTCCAAAACCAAATCCTTCTCGTGGGACAAACGTGGCCGCTGGCTCGCCACATCTGGCGCCAACGCCGCGATCGTCTGGCCTTTCGTCGGCAAGCTCGGCCCGCAAGGCAAACCGCCGCTGCAGCCCGGCGAACGCAGCGACGCACTCGTCACCGCTGTTGCGTTTCATCCCAGTGAAGAAGTGCTCGCCATCGGCTATTCCGATGGAGCCGCCATTCTGGTGCGCTTCGCCGACAATTTGGGCATGGAGCTGGACGAAGCCGGCGAAGGCGCTGTCAGCGCGCTCGCCTGGTCGCCAGACGGCAAACAAATCGCCCTCGCCGACGAAGCCGGCCGCGGCGCGATCATCACGATCTAAGCGCTCGCCGGCCGTTGCGCCTGCGCGGTCAACACCTGATCCATCACGCCGAACACGCCGGAGATCTCGTTCACAATCCGGCGTGCACGCGCTGGATCAACGAGCGGTTTGAACATATCCCCTGGCTCAAACAAATTGCCGCCCTCAACCGCAACCAGACAATCACCGCCCTCAAACGCGCACCGCAGACGCTTGCCATGCAGCTTTGTCTCAAGCTCGAGCAACCGTTCCATCATCACTGGATGCAGCAAATAGCGCGCTTCGACCTGGTCAGTACCCCACACTTCAAACGCGCGTTCCAAGCGTGAATCCACCAACCGCACGCGCTCCAACTTCCGCCCATCCGCCTTGCCGCCGCCGAACACGTTGAACACGCCAGCGTCACGCCGCACGATCGTCACGCCCAGAAACTCACGCGGGAAACGCATGCGAATGAGCTGGCCACGGAACACCGTTGTGTAGCGCGTGCGGCCCTTGCTGTCGGTATGGCGCTGCTCGAGATGCCCCTCATAGATCTCAAAAGCTGAGTTCTTGTACGCGCCACTGAACAGATCCTCAAAGTTCGATCGCGCGAAACTCGGCACGAGATTCATCGACCGAAGGCGGTCGAAAGCGGGAGGCGCGAAGCCGCCAATCTCGAATGTCGCGCCCATGGCGGAGGCGATCGCTGAGCAGTATTGGCGCTTCAACGTAGCGCCGACCTTGGCCAAGGGCTGGTAGGCGTAGAGCCAGGTGAAGATCGCTCCCATGAACGCGACGACCGCCACGATCTCAAACTGCTTCCAGATCAGAAACGCGCCGAGCGCTATCGCCGCAACGACGCCGCCACCGATCAGCAGGCGTTGCTTGAACTTCGCCACAGCGGCGATCCGGTTGTCCTCGTTCTCAACGAAGCAGGGCTCGATCCGCTCCTTGTAGAGCGCCTGAAACGCGGCATCGTCCAAGTGCGCGAGATCAATGACTTGCGGCGCAGCGTCCAAGCGATTCCTCCGTCATACGGACCATGCGTAAGGCGAACTCCGATTGCAACCGAGGCGACGG
Organism: uncultured Caulobacteraceae bacterium; assembly: GCA_902826145.1. Taxonomy (GTDB): domain Bacteria; phylum Pseudomonadota; class Alphaproteobacteria; order Caulobacterales; family Aquidulcibacteraceae; genus Vitreimonas. Next base: position 22,078 of record CADEDT010000026.1, on the reverse strand, counting down.
ATGATGAAACTGCCTGCCATGACTACGATCGATCGCCGCGCGCTTATCGCTGCTGGGCTCGCTTTGGGCGCTACTTCGCCGGCGCACGCGCAAGCAGCAGAACCCATCGCGCGTACCGCACCTGGACGTGTGCGCGGCGCGCAACAGGGCGAAGTGCTGTCCTTCAAGGGCGTGCGCTACGGCGCGCCGCCACGACGGTTCGAGGCGCCTGAACCTCCGTGTTCGTGGCGCGGCGTGCGGGATGCGCTGACCTATGGCGCGGCATGCCCGCAACGCGGGCTCGAGGACGAGGTGCAGAGCGAGGACTGCCTCTTTCTCAACGTGTGGACGCCAGCGCTGAGCGGGCGGCGGCCCGTGATGGTCTACATTCACGGCGGCGCCTACAACACCGGCTCGGGCTCGAGCGCGGTGACCGATGGCGCGCGCTTAGCTGCGCACGGTGATGTCGTCGTCGTGACGCTAAACCACCGCATCAACGCGTTCGGCTATTGCTATCTCGCCGCCCACGGCTTTCCCGACAGCGGCAATGCCGGCCAACTTGATCTCATCCTCGCACTCGAATGGGTGCGCGACAACATCGCCAACTTCGGCGGCGATCCCGATTGCGTGACGGTGTTTGGGCAATCGGGTGGCGGCGCGAAGATCGCGACGCTGATGGCGATGCCAGCCGCGCGCGGGCTCTTCCACCGCGCTGCGACAATGAGCGGCCAGCAAGTGACTGCATCCGGCCCGCTCAACGCAACGCGCCGCACCAACGCTTATCTGGAAGCGCTAGGCCTTAACTCCGCGAACGCGCGCAGCGTCGCGTCAATACCGGTGGCGCGTTTGGTGGAGGCACTCCAGCCCACGGATCCCGTGCTTGGCTTTGGCCCGATCTATTTCGGACCGGTGCTGGATGAGCGACACCTGACGCGCCATCCATTCTATCCAGACGCGGCGCCACAATCGCTCGGCATTCCGATGATGATCGGCAACACGCATGACGAAACGCGCGGCTTCGTCGGCGCCGATCGTTCGGTATTTTCGATGACGTGGGATGACGTGCCCGCACGGCTAGCGAGCGCCATGCGTATCGATGTGCTGCCGGAGCGTGTCGTCACTGAGTATCGGCGCCTCTATCCGCACCATTCGCCGAGCGACGTGTATTTCGCCGCTTCCACCGCGGCCCGTTCCTGGCGCGGCGCGCTGATCGAACTGGAGGCGCGGGCACAGGCGGGCGCATCTGCCTTCGCCTATCAGCTCGATTGGCGCGCGCCAGCGGAGGGCGGCATCTTCGGCGCGCCACACACGCTCGATATCCCGGTCGTGTTCGGCAATCTGGAAGCGTCTGCCTACATCGGCGAACGCACGGCCGAAGGCGAGGCGATGTCGCGAACGATGATGGATACTTTCGTGCGCTTCGCGCGCACCGGAAACCCAGGCTGGACGCCCTACACGCTGCCACAACGCGCGACGATGATCTTCGATGGCACCTCACGCGTCGAAAACGATCCGCGCCGCGCCGAACGCGAGTTCTTCGCACGCATTCCCTATGTGCAACCCGGCACTTAACCGCGCAGCTGTCGCAACCCTTCATCGACGCTGATCACCGGCGCGTAGCCCATGTCGCGGCGCGCCTTCGCATCGATCAGCACGCTATCGCGCGACATGATCATGGCGCCGAAGCGCGTCAGCGGTTCGCCTTTGAGATTGAACGTGCGCCAGACGCCTTCCATGACGCCGGCGAGCGTATCGGCCAGCCATGACGGCACGCTCTTGTCCGGCAGCGTAATGCCGCGCGTCGCGGCGATGGCGGAGATCATTTCTTTCATCGTGCGAACGCCGTCATCGAGGATGAAATACGGCTCGCCGCCCACACCCTTGGTCAGCGCCAACTCGATGGCGTGAACCAGATTGGCAATGTGGGTCGTCGACGTCTTCGCCTGGCCGTTGTTGATCCACATCCACTGACCGGTCTTGGTCATGTGCTCGATCGTCGGCAGCAGGGTAGTATCGCCCGGTCCCCAGATGAATCGCGGGCGCAGGATGATGGTTTGGAAGTCTGAAGCGTTCGCCTCTTCGACCAGTTCTTCGGCCCACGCCTTCGTCCACGAATACGGATAGGGCGAGTTCGGCGCGCGCGGGTAGGTTTCGTCGACGCCACGCAAATGCTGGCCGCGCCAGAGCACGCTCTCCGTGCTGATATGAATGAACCGTGTAGCGCCCGCTCGGCTCGACTCCCAAAGCATCCGCTCTGTACCATCGACGTTGAAGCGCCTCCACGCCTCGACCGGACCCCATTGCTCCACGAACGCCGCGCAATGCACGATCGCCTCCGCGTCGCCGATGTGCGCAGCCGTCACATCTTCCAGATCGCAGCGGACGGGCGTGGCGCCAAGCGCCCTGATCGTCGCGTCGGATTTCTCCGAGCGCGACATGGCGCGCACGTCGTGACCCTGCCCGGCAAAATGCTTCGCCGCCGCACCGCCGACGAAGCCAGATGCGCCGGTGACGAAGATGCGCATCAGACGCCTTTGATCTGTTCGAGCGCGTGCTTCAGCTTCGCGGCGGAGGCCGACGCATCCTCGCGCCGCTCACGCAACTCATCGACGACCTCTTCCGGCGCCTTTTCGACGAACGAAGCGTTACCGAGCTTCTGATCCATCTTGCCGATCTCGGCTTCGAGCTTGCCGATCTCCTTGGCCAGTCGCGCCGATTCCGCTGGCAAGTCGACAACGCCTTCCAGCGGCAGCGCCACAGTCGCGCCATTCAGCACGAACGTCACCGAGCCCTTTGGCGCGGCATCGGCGCTGGTCGAGTATTCGAGGCGCGCCATGCGGTCGATCAGGCCTTGGTAGCGCTCAAGGCGAACCTGCGCCGCGTCATCGGCGCCGACAAGCAGCAGAGGGATTTTCGCGCCCGCCGGCACGTTGAGTTCGGAGCGGGTGGAACGCGTCTCTTCGATCAGGCGCACCATCCAATCGATCTCGGCCTCCGCCTTCTCGTCGATCAGATCGTCGCCGAGATCGGGCCAAGCTTCCGTAATCAGCATGCCATTGCGCTTGGCGCCGTACTCGGCCGTCTTCGCCCACAGCTCTTCCGTGATGAACGGCATGAACGGGTGAAGCATGATCATGATCTGATCGAGCACCCAAGCTGCGGTACGGCGCGTTTCGGTCTTCGCCGTCTCATCTTCGCCGTTCAGCAACGGCTTGATGAATTCGAGGTACCAGTCGCAATAGACGTTCCACACGAACTTATAGAGCGCGCCTGCCGCTTCGTTGAAGCGCCGCGCTTCCAGCTCGCGTGTCACCGCCGCCGCCGCCTTCGCGGTTTCGCCGACGATCCATTTGTTGACGGTTTGCTCAGGCGAGCGCGGATCGTATTCGTCCCAGACGGCGCATTCGTTCATCTGCGCGAAGCGGGCGGCGTTCCAGAGCTTGGTGCCGAAATTGCGATAGCCCTCGATGCGCTGTTCGCTGAGCTTGATGTCGCGGCCCTGCGCCGCCATCGCCGCCAGCGTGAAACGCAATGCGTCGGCGCCAAATTTGTCGATCAGTTCCAAGGGGTCCATCGTGTTGCCCTTGGACTTCGACATCTTCTGGCCTTTAGCGTCACGGACCAGAGCGTGGATGTAGACTTCGTCGAACGGCACTTCCTTCATGAAGTGCAACCCCAGCATCATCATGCGCGCGACCCAGAAGAAGATGATGTCGTGCGCAGTGACCAGCGTGGACGTCGGGTAAAATTTCTTCAGTTCCGCCGTCTTCTGCGGCCAGCCAAGCGTCGAGAACGGCCACAGGCCTGAGCTGAACCAGGTGTCCAGCACGTCTTCGTCTTGGCGGAGCTCAACGGCCTTGCCGTAGTGCTTCTTCGCCGCGCCCTCGGCGGCAGCTTCGCTCTCTTCAACGAACGCGTGGCCGTCCGGCCCGTACCAGGCCGGAATGCGGTGACCCCACCACAGCTGGCGCGACACGCACCACGGCTCGATGTTGCGCATCCATTGATAGTAAGTTTTCGTCCACGCCTCGGGGACGAACTTGGTCTTGCCGGTTTCGACAGCGGCGATGGCGTTCTTCGCCAGTTCGCCAGCGTTCACGTACCATTGGTCCGTCAGCATCGGCTCGATGACGACGCCGGAGCGATCGCCGAACGGCTGCATGATCTTCTTGTTCTCGACGCGATCGAGCAGGCCGATGGCTTCGATGTCTGCCACCACCTGTTTGCGCGCTTCGAAGCGATCGAGGCCGCGATACTTCGCCGGCACGTGCTCGGCGTCAGCCATGCGGCCTTTCGTATCCATCAGGATGTACATCGAGATGTTGTGACGGCGCGCGACTTGGTAGTCGTTGAAGTCGTGCGCGCCGGTGATCTTCACTGCGCCTGAGCCGAAGTCCGGGTCAGGGTAGTCATCCGTGATGATCGGGATGTAGCGATCCGCGAGCGGCAACAGCACGCGTTTGCCGACGATCGGCGCGTAGCGCGTGTCGCTCGGGTGCACGGCGACGGCGCCGTCACCCAGCATCGTCTCGGGACGCGTGGTGGCGATGGCGATGTAGTTGCGCGTTTCCCACTCGGTCGGCTTGCCTTCGTCGTCGAAGGCAATCGGAAACTCGTAGGTCTCGCCGTTCTCGATCGGGTACTTGAAGTGCCAGAAGTGGCCGTTCACTTCCTTGTTCTCGACTTCGAGATCCGAGATCGCCGTTTCGAAGTGCGGATCCCAATTCACCAGGCGCTTGTCTTTGTAGATCAGCTTTTCTTTGTAGAGCTGAACGAACACTTTCAGCACGGCCTCGGAGAGGCCTTCATCCATGGTGAAGCGTTCGCGTGACCAATCGCACGACGCCCCGAGGCGCCGCAGCTGATTGAAGATCATACCGCCGGACTCTTCCTTCCACGCCCAGACGCGCTTGATGAACTCCTCGCGGCCCAACGTGCGGCGGTCCTCGTTGGCGCCGCTCTCAGCGAGCTTGCGCTCAACCACCATCTGCGTGGCGATGCCGGCGTGATCCATGCCCGGTTGCCAGAGCACGCTCTTACCGCGCAGCCGCTCGAAGCGGATGAGCACGTCCTGCAGCGTGTTGTTGAGCGCATGGCCGATGTGCAGCGAGCCGGTGACGTTCGGCGGCGGGATGACGATGCAGAACGGATCGGCCTTCGGGTCAGCCTTCGGCTTGAAGGCGCCGCTTTCCTCCCACGCCTTCGACCAGCGGGGCTCCACTTCCTTCGGATTGAACGTCGTCTCGATCATTTCCGAGCATATAGCAGGGCGAGGCCGCCCGGCGCGAGATGCGATCTCGCAGGTGCGAAGCCCCAAAATGCGAAACGCCCCGGCTTCCGCCGGGGCGCTTCTACCGTTCGGTAACCCAGGAGCTTACCGCGACATGCGGGCGATGCGCTCGAGTTCCGCTTCCACGCGGGCTTCGACGATGGCGGCCAGGTTTTGATCCAGCCACTCCTTCAACATCGGCTTCAGCAGCTCGCGGACGACGCCTTCGACCGTTTGGCCAGACGTGTCGGCGATCCGCAGCGAGCCGGCGAGGCGCGCCAGCGAACCGGCAGCTGCCGTCGTCGTTGGCCTCGACAGGATGGTTTCCGCCACGGGTTCGGCGACGACTTGGCGCGGCTGCGGCGCGGTGGCGACTTCAGGCACGTAGGCTACCTCTTGGGTTACGGCCTGCTCGACCGCTTCGAAAACGATGTCGTCATCCACCGGCGCGGGCGGCGCCACGTGTTGCTGAACCGGAGCGGGCGCGGGCTCGTCGGTCTGGGTCAGATCGAGCACCGGCGCTGCATTCGGCGTCTGCTCTTCTTCGGAAATGATCCGGCGGATCGACGCCAGGATTTCTTCCATTGAAGGTTCGGCCTGTTGGTCTTGAAGCGCCATCTTCCAGCCCCGCGGAAATTTCGCAAACGAGTCGCTTGCGACTCAAAGGTTATTGATGCGGTCGATTCGGGTCCACCTGAGCGCGTCGTCGCATGCACACGCACAGGCGACTCGCATCGCCCTACTCTGGGCATGCTCTGCGGGATCGAATAAGGGAACGTTAATGTGCGCGTGTTGGCGCGCGTTGTTGCGCTCTCAGAACGCGAACGCTGGCGGCTTGGTGAGACCAGGCGCCACAGGCGGCGCGGCGTCGAACGCCGTGCGGTATGCGCTCGCGCCGTCGGCGCGCGTGTAGATGCGTGCAGAGCCGGCTGCGCCGTTGCGGACGATCGCGCCAAGGCGTCCGCCCGGCGCGAGTTGCGCGAGCCATGCCTCCGGCACGATCTCGGCGGCGCCGTTCAACACGATCACGTCGTACGGCGCTTCGTCCTTCCAGCCTTCGATGGCGGCGGTGGAGACCGACTTGGCGTTGCTGACGCCGCAAGACTCCAGCGCGGCGTTCGCGGCAAAGGAAAGGTCGGGGTCCGGATCGAGGGTGATGACGTCCTTGCAGCATGCGGCCAGGACAGCGGCGCCGTACCCAGTCGCGCCGGCGATTTCGAGCGCACGCTCGTGCGGCTGCGGGGCGAGCGATTGGATCAGCTTCGCCAGATCGCGTGGGCGCATCAACGTGCGGCCAGCCGCGACTTCAACTTCGAGGTCCCCATAAGCCAGCGTGCGCTTCGGCGCCGGCACGAACCGTTCGCGCGGCAGCGTGCGCATAGCGCTGATGATGCGCGTATCGGTCACGTCGCTGGGGCGGACCTGGCTTTCGACCATGAAGTCCCGGGCGCGGGCGAAATCCATCAACAGCTCCAGTTCAGGCCCCGGTTAAGCCGCCCCGGCCTGAGGGGCAAGCGCCTCAGCGGCACATGTCGTCGCGGCCCAGGTCGAAATGCAGGTGGTCGCGGTGGGCGCGGTTGTAGTCGGGCGAGAGGACGGCCTGGAAATAATCACAGGCGCCATCGCGGACGTCACGGAGGAAGGCGCGGTCGCGGGCAAGGCCGCGCCAGCCCTCGGCCACGGTCACGGTGCGGCCGTTCTCCAAGGTGAAGCCTTTGATGTCGATCGCGTTGGCATGGGCATGTTCGCTAAGCCGCCGGTCACGGCGGCCGGCGATGACACGGCACTGGTAGGCGGGCGCGGCAAGTTCGATGCGCGCGATCTGTTGGCCATAGCGTCGTTGCGCAGCGGGCCGCACGATGTCGCGTTCCCACAACGCCAACGCCGCGGCCGCTGCGCAGCTTGAAGCAACAGGTCCGGAATAGGCGTGAACCGATTGGGTCAGCTCGACAGCGTTGCGATAACCGCAACCGTTGGAGCCGCTCACATCCGGGATGCGCTCGATCTGGAAGCCCGCGCCACGCAGGGCCGAGCGGCACTCGGCGACTTCGGTTGCGAAATCATCAATGCGCGACGCCCTCAGCGCCTCCGGCATCAAATCGGCTTCGTCTGGCGGCGGCGAGCCGATCAGCAGCATGAGCATGATGAGCGCGAGCGCGGCCAAGGCTGACGCCGCCCAGATGCGGGCGCGCTGATGCTCTGCCTCGTTCGGCGGCGGGAGGATGCCCAAAATGCGCATGGGAGGAGCGAGCGCCTTGACCGATTCCGTGCGGTGCGCCTAGGAGTGCGCCCCCGCCGCGACCATATAGCGGCGGCTGAGGCCTCGTGGCGGAGTGGCTACGCAGAGGACTGCAAATCCTTGCACCCCGGTTCGATTCCGGGCGAGGCCTCCACTCTCCTGCTCCAGATAATTCCCCTACACATCAACGCTTTCGTAGGCTTCGTTGATCGGCGTTTGCCAATTAACGCCTTCTTTACCTGTTAGCTTCATATTCACATTGTCTTCCCTTGGAGACACCCCACCATACCCAACGCCTTCGAGGGCCCCGAAAGGGGCCCTCGTTTTCCTTTGGGTGTGTGCAAGCGCGCGCAATCGGGACTTTTCCCCTGGCGCCGAACTTGATAGAGACCCCGCTCGCCGCGTTGGCGGCGTACAGATGTTCCTCGGTAGCTCAGTGGTAGAGCAATCGACTGTTAATCGATTGGTCGTAGGTTCGAATCCTACCCGGGGAGCCATCCTCCTTTTCTCATCTGTTGGATTTTCTAGCCCGCAGGCCGTCGCCCGCGGGCTTTTGTTTTGCGCCTAGGTCGCGGCTTTGAACGGCGGCAGCATGGCGCCGACTTTCGCGCCCATTGCTTCGCCGAGCGCTTGCAGGCCGCTCATGGGACGGATCATCACTTCGAAATCGATGATCTTGCCGTCGGCGTCGAAGGTGATGAGGTCAATGCCCTTGATCTGACGATCACCGACGCGCGCACTGAATTCGAGCACGACGCTTTGGCCGTCGGGCGTCGCCAGTTGGCGATGGTAGGCGAAGTCCTCGAACACAGTGAGCACCGTGCGCACCAGCAGCATCACGGCTTGGCCCGAGCGATAGGGCTTGAACGCCATAGGTGAGCGGAACGTCGCGTCGTCGTGCACGATGGCATCGAGTCCGCTCAGGTCCTTGCGCGCGACCATGTCGTGCCACTTTGCGAGCGAGGCTGCGGCTTTTGGCGCGAGGTTCGGAATATCCATTCGTTAGCCTTTCAACACTGCTGTCGCAGCGTTGCGGCCGCTGGCGCCGCTGAGGCCGCCGCCGCCGTGCACGCCGTTGCCGCAGAGATAGAGATTGTCGACCGGCGTCTTGTGCGTCGACCAGCCGGGCATCGGGCGCATGAAGAACATCTGGTCGAGGATGAGCTGCCCGTGGTTTAGGTCACCTTCGGTGAGGCCGTAGGTCTTTTCGAGATCAAGCGGCGTGAGCGATTTGGTTTCGCGGATCGAGGCCTTGAGTTGCGGCAGCGCTGCCGACGCCGTGTCGACGGCGATGCGTTCGAGTTCGGCGCGCGCTTGGCTCCATTCGCTATCGCGTAATGTGTACGGCGCGAACTGGAAGTGGATCGAGACGACGTTGCCGTTGGCGGTGAGTTCGAGATACGGCGCCTGCGAGATCTGGCCGTACTTGGCTGCGTCGTAGGCGCGTTCAACGTAGCGGATGGCCGGAGCAATGATCACCGTGCCGTTTGGTAGGCCGTGATTGCCGTCTGTCAGCAGATGCACCTTGGCGACGGCGCCGCGCATCTTGATCGATTGCGTGTGCCAGACGAACTCAGGCGGCAACTCCGGCGCGCCGACGAGATCGAGCAAGGTGTGGCGCGGATCGGCGCCGGAGATGACGATCGGCGCCGCGATCTCCTCGCCGTTCGCGAGTTTGACGCCCGTGACTTTGAGATCGTCCGTTAAGATCGTCTTCACGTCAGCGTTCGTGCGTACTTCGCCGCCGCGCGACTTAAGCGCTGTCACGAGCGCATCAGCAATGCGGCCCACTCCGCCTTCGACGCGCTCGTTGCCTGGGCCGCCACGGTTCAGCCAATTGTGCATCAGCGTATAGCCGCTGCCGGCTGACATCGGGCCGAGCGTTGAGTTGTGAACGGCGACTGCGCCGATCGCGGCGCGCAGCGCGTCTGACTCGAACCATTCTTCCGTCAGTTCGAGCGCTGACATCGGCAGCATTCGGATGACGCGGAACATGTCGCGCGCGCCCAGCCGACGCAAGCGCAAGCCGAGTTGTGCGAGCGGCATGCCTTCGCTCAGCGACACATGCGGCAAGCGCGGCATCGGCGTCCGGTAGGCAGAGTCGAGAAAGGACGCGGCTTCGTTCATGAAGGCGACAAACTCTGGCCAGCGTTCCGCGTCTTTCGTTGAGAGAGCGCGGATGGAGGCGAGCGTTTCGCTGCTGTCGTCCGCGGTAAGGCGCAATTGGCGACCATCGGGGAGCAGCGAGATCAGCGGCTCGCTCTTTGACTCAGGCAAGCCGTGGCGGGTGAGATCGAGATCGGTGACGATGTCCGGGCGAAGTTGACCGCCAGCATGGAGCGCGTCGGCCTTGAAGTTCGCGCCGAATGATTCCGTCGCCGCCTGCCCGCCAACGATGGCGCGGCGTTCGAGCACGAGCACGCGCTTGCCAGCTTTGGCGAGATAGTTCGCCGCGACCAGGCCGTTAAGGCCGGCGCCGATGATGATGACGTCGGCCACTAGCGCCAATCCTTCAGCACTTCACGCGCCGCAAGTTGGCCAGCCGCGCCCATGACGCCGCCGCCGGGATGCGCGCCGGAGGCGCCGAAATAATAGCCGGGCAGCGGCGTGCGGAAGTCAGCCCATTGCGGCGCGGGGCGGAGGAAGAAAAGTTGATGCAGCAGAAGCTCGCCGTGGAAGATGTTGCCGCCGGTGATGCCGGCGATGCGCTCGATGTCTTTCGGCGTGATCACTTGTTTGCCGACGATGATCTTACGGATGTTCGGCGCGTATTTCTCGATCGTATTGATTACGGTTTCGCCAAAGGCGTCGCGCTTGGCGTCGTCCCAGCCGCCCTCGATGTCGTACGGCGCGTATTGCACGAAGCAGGACATGACGTGGTGGCCAGGCGGGGCCATGTCGCGATCGATCATCGAGGGAATGATCATGTCGATGTACGGGTTCTGCGAGTATTGGCCGTACTTGGCTTCGTCGTAAGCGCGCTCGATGTAGTCGATCGAGGGGCTGATCGAAATGGCGCCCTTGTGCAGCGGGCTTTCGCCTTTGATGCAGGTGAAGTCCGGCAAGCCACTGAGCGCGATGTTCACTTTTCCGGAGGAACCGCGCACGCGGAAATTCTTGATCTGCTGCACGAACTCGTCGGGGAAGTGCTTGCTCTCAACGAAGGAGAGGAAGCTGCGCTTCGGGTCAGCGGCGGACATGACGACTTTGGCGTGCAGCTCGTCGCCATTCTCCAGCGCCACACCAACGGCGCGGCCACCCTTCACGATGACGTTGGCGACGGAAGCGTTCGTTCTGATCTCGGCGCCGATCGCGCGCGCCGATGCGGCGATGGCGGCGGTGACGCCGCCAGTGCCGTTCTTGGCAAAGCCCCAAGCGCGGAACGCGCCGTCGATTTCGCCCATGTAGTGATGCAGCAGAACGTAGGCGGTGCCGGGCGAATGGGGGCCGAGGAAAGTGCCGATGATGCCGCTGGCGGACTTGGTGCCCTTCAACGGACCGAACTCGAACCATTCGTTCAGCAAATCGGCGGACGATTGCGTGACCAGTTTAGCGATGCGGTAGAGTTCTTTCTCGCTCAGGCTCTTCGCGAACTGGCCGAGCTTTAAGAGACCCAGCATGTCGCGCACCGACATGGAGGATGGGTCTGGCGGCACGAGCGACAGCACCGGTTTGATGGCCTTAGCGGCGCGGGCCATTACGCGGCTGTATTCGTCGGCGGCTTCAGCGTCCTTCGGCGAGTGGCGATAGAGCTCGCGGCGCGTCGGTTCGTGATCGGGCCAGGCGGCGAGATAATCGCCGTTGTCCATCGGCGTGACGGTGCTTGGCAGCGGCAGAATCTTCAGGCCGTGGCGCGGCAGTTCGAGGTCGCGGATGATCTCGGGGCGCAGCAGGCTGACGACGTAGCTGAACTCGGTGAAGCGATAGCCGGGGAAGATTTCTTCGGTGACGGCAGCGCCGCCGACGATCTCGCGGCGTTCGAGGATGACAACCTTCTTTCCGGCGCGCGCGAGGTAAGCGCCGGCGATAAGCCCGTTATGGCCCGCGCCGATGATGATCGCGTCGTAAGTGTTGACACCCATGGCGCTACTTCTTCTTCCAGGCGGGATCGTAGAAAGGCAGCGTCACAACCTTCGCCGGCGTTTGCTTGCGATGGTGTTCGACGGTGATCTCTATCGTGAGCTGCGTGCCGGGCTCGTAGTACGGGCGCTGCACGTGGGCGAGTGCGATGTATTTCTTCAGCACCGGCGACCAGGTGCTGGTGGAGGCGTAGCCGATCTGTCTGCCGTCGATCATCACGGGCAGACTACCACGCACGGCCATGCTGGGGATTTGCGGCGGGAGCCCCACTTCGCCGTAGAGCTTCTCGAGCCCCTCCCATGCGATGTCGAGACCAACGAGTTTCCAAGATGAGCCTTCGCGCTTTTCGCGTTCGAGTGCGCGGCGGCCGTTGAAGTAGCCCTTCTTGTCGAGGTTCACCGCCCAATCGAGACCCATTTCGAGCGGCGAGGATTTCTGACCTTCGATCCAGGTGTGCGTTGAGGCGTTGTAGTCGACATCGACCATGAACAGCCCAGCTTCGACGCGGGCCATATCCATGGCGAGGATCCCACACGGCGTGATGCCGTAATCATCGCCCGCTTCCATCAGCGCGTCCCACACAGGAAGCGCCTGCTCGGCCGGTATCCAGATTTCGTAGCCGAGATCGCCGGTATAGCCGGTGCGTGAAATACTGACGGGGATGTTGCCGATCGCGTTCTCGGCGACGCGGAAATATTTGAGTGGATCGAGTTTGTCTCTGCAGATGCGGTTCAGCACTGCGCGCGACTTTGGGCCTTGCAGACTGAGCGCAGCCATCTGGTCGGTGACTTCGGTGACCTTCACATCCATGCCCACGGCGTTCATCGCGAGCCAGCGGAGAGAGGGCTCGGCGCTCGTCATGCGGAACAGCTGCGGACCGAGGCGCGCAATGGTGCCGTCGTCGAGGAGTTTGCCATCCTCGTCGCACCAGCCGGTGTAGGAGACGACGCCCTCTTTCATCTTGAGCACGTCGCGCGGCGTGACTTTGTGTAGAAGGCGGGCCGCGTCGGGGCCTTCGATCATGTATTTCATCAGCGGCGAGACATCGATCAGCGCAGCGCGATCGCGGATGGCCCAATATTCGTGGTCGAGCGAGAGGTCGTAGGAACCGACGACCATGTAGCCGGCCCAGCGGCGCCAATTCTGCGCGACGCTCAAGCGCGAGGTGCGCTCGTGGAAGGGCGTGCGTTTGAGTTCCAACGTCTCAAGCATGAAGCTGAGAAGCACGTTCCCTAGCGTCCAATCAAGCCGGGACGCCTATTTCCTTTGCGCGGCTAATCGACTTTGGCTTAGCTCTTGCGCGCGGACGGCGGGACAGCACGGGGCTTCTGATGAGATTAGCTATTGTTGCGGCAGCGTTGTTGGTTGCTGGGTGTGCGTCGACGCCGGATGAGCCGAGCGGGCCGCCTACCCTCGTTGTAGCGCCTGGTCAGGCCGCGCCGCCGCAAGCGCGGTTCTACACCGATTGCATCGTGCAGGCTGTGCAAGCGAATAGCTTCGACCGCGAAGGCAACGTGTTGCGCTTTCGCTGCGATGGCGCCGTTGCGCAGCGCTTCTACGATGGCCTCGCCACTTGGGTCACGGCGGGCGGCGCGCAATATGACGGCGAAGGCGCGACGTGGCGCTTCTCCACGCCCATTCGTGAGAACCCGTCGTTCCGCGACTTCTGCCGGCGTACGTCTGCCGGCGCTTACGATTGCACCGTGGTGCTCAATGTCGGTGAGTTCTTGGCGGAGTGACTAGGCGCTGCGCTTGTGCGCAGCATCCGCTTTGACGCGCTTGAACATCGGAACGGTTCGGCCGCTCCAAATCTCGAGGCGCGCGCCGCAATCGACGCACTCGAACAGGCCGATATCCTTGATCGGCAGCGTGCGTTCTTCACGCTCGTACTGCGCGCCGCAGGCGCAAGCGATGATGGTCGATTCCGTCGTCATAGCGACGTGAGCCTTGGCGTGGAAAAGTAAACGAAAGCTAGCCGCGAACATTAAATCCGTACTCATTGCTACACGCGCGCGTGACTACCGCTCGCGTTTGCACGCAGCGGTAGCAGAAAAATGGGAGAGCAGGACGCGCTTCGTGCTGAAGCTTCCAGAAACAATAAGGTCGATGGGGTTTGCCGAAGCGCGCCCTGCGCGACTTGTTTTCCGAGCCGGCGGAAGCGCGAGGCGTTCAATGTCCTCTCGGGTGGCCATGCGTTCGCTGACAGAGGGATTGGTTCGTTCGATCGGCGCGGACCTCTCCCGCACGTTCCGATCATCCCCGACGCTGGGTATCCGAAAGAGGCTTAGCGCCTTGCTTCACGTTCCCGGCTGACGTGCGAGCAGAGCCAATTCTCTTGCTCGGACCTCCGCTTCCTTTGCTTGCGGAGCAGCGACTTCGTCCTCGCGGACTTCCATCGCATCACGTTCAAATCACGTCCCCTGCGCTGATCGGCTATTGGTGCACCGTAGCCTCCCTGCAGGAGATGCGAGGAGTATGTCATGGCGTGAAGTCGGTCGGATTGATTTTGCCCTGAGCGTTGATTGCACAGCGGAAGAAGATCGCGCGCCGCCGGATAGGACGGCGCGTGATCCTCCTAATTTGAATGTCGGTTAGCGCGCAGGTACTTCACGGAAGCTGATGGCGTTCATCGGCGCGCGACCAGTGTTATACGCCTGCACTTCAAATGAACCGCCTGACTTCAGCACTTCATAGAAGCGCCGAGCGATTTCCAGATCGCGCCCCTCTTGCACATAGAGCTCGGCCATATCGCCTGCTCGACGGCCCGAACGTGGCCGAAAATCCGTGCTGATGCGGGCATTGAAGATGATCCGGAACGACGACGGCTCGCGTGAATTCACAACCCGGTCGTGCCAGCTGCACTCTCCCGGCGCCAAGCCGGTCGTGCGCGTTGATCGGCGAAACAAAATCGAAAGCTCGGTACCGCCGCCGCTGGCTTGGCCAAGCACGTTGATGGTCATGTCACCACCGGCGCGGCAGTGTAGCGGAAAGCGGGTTTGGGCGTCGGCTGAGCCAGCAAAAGCCGCGGCGCACAGAAGCGTCGCGGCGGCGATCAAAATACGCATGAAACAATTCCCCGGTCGCGTCCCTCGGGGCGACCTTAGCGCAGGGTTTTGGGTAGCGAAAGCTACTCCGCCGCCGCGATCGCTTGGGGCTCTTCCGCTTGGTGCTTCCACAGACTGGCGTAGAGGCCGTCTTTGGCGATCAGCGCCGCGTGGGCGCCGCGTTCGACGATGCGTCCTTCTTCGAGGACGATGATCTGATCGGCGTCGGCGATGGTGCTGAGGCGGTGAGCGACGACGAGCGTGGTGCGCCCCCGGGATGCGGTTTCGAGCGCGGCTTGCACTTCGGCTTCGGTGCCGGAGTCGAGCGAGGATGTGGCTTCGTCGAGAATGAGGATAGCGGGGTTCTTCAGCACGACACGTGCGATGCCGACGCGTTGCTTCTCACCGCCGCTGAGCTTCAACCCACGTTCGCCGACTCGAGTCTCCCAGCCCTGCGGCAGGCTTTCGATGAAATCGAGTAACTGTGCGCCGCGGGCGGCCTCGTTAAGCTCTTCCTGCGTCGCCTCGGGTTTCCCGTATGCGATGTTGTAGTGGATCGTGTCGTTGAAGAGCACGACGTCTTGCGGGACGAGGCCAAGCGCATTGCGCAGGCTCTCTTGCGTGACGCCGCGCAAGTTCTGGCCGTCGATGCGCACCGCACCGCTGCTTGGATCGTAGAAGCGGTAAAGCAATTTCAGCACAGTGGACTTGCCCGCGCCTGAAGGGCCGACGATTGCGGTCGTTTTGCCAGCGGGCGCCGTGAAGCTGACAGCTTCCAGGCCGGCATCCCTGCCTTCGTGCGAAAAGTTCACATTGTCGAACTCGACTTCGCCGCCGCGCGGCTTCAGCAGCGATGCATCAGGTGCGTCGGCGACGTCCGGCTTCTCATCCAGCAGAATGAACATCTTCTCCATGTCGATGCTGGTCTGTTTGATCTCGCGGTAGGCGAAGCCGAGGATGTTTAGCGGCGCGTAGAGGTTCGTCATGATGAGGATGACGGCGGTGATGTCGCCCGGCCCCATCGGCCCGCGCGCGACCAGCCATCCGGCGCCGATCACCATGGCGACCAAGCCCACCGTCATGATCAGGCCTTGCACGACGTTGAGCATGACGAGAGAAGTGTAGGCTTTCACGGCGGCGTCGGCGTATGAGGCCAGTGCGCGATCGTAGCGCTGGCTCTCGCGCGTTTCGGCGGCGAAGCTCTTTACGGTTTCGAAGTTCAGAAGCGAGTCCACCGCCCTGCCCGCTGCCTCGGTGTCGGCTTCGTTCATCTCGCGGCGATGCTTCAGGCGCCACTCCGTGACGCCGAATGTGGCCCAGGCGTAGATGATCACCGTGCCCGCTGCGATCAGCGAGAACATCCAGCCGTATTTGAAGCCAAGCACGGCGGCCGCGAGCAACAGTTCAATGACAGTCGGCGCGATGTTGAAGGCAAGGAAGCGCAGCAGGAAGTCGATGGCGCGAATGCCGCGTTCGATGGTGCGGTAGACGGCGCCGGTGCGCTTGGATTGGTGAAAGCGGACGGAGAGATTGTGCACGTGCGTGAAGACGCGCGTGCCGGCGCGGCGTTGGGCTTCCTCGCTGACCGGTTGGAAGATGGCGTCGCGGACTTGCGGGCCTGCGGTGGAGGCGAAGCGCAGCGCCGCCCAGAACCCAGCGAGACCGAGGAAGGTCGGCAACGCACCTGATGCGTCGCCGGCGGAAAGCGCGTTAATCCCGTCAGCCAAGACGAGTGGCGAAACCACCGCCAGCACTTTGCTCACAAGCGTCAGCACAAAGGCGGCTGCGAGCCGGAGGCGGACACCGTGGCCATGCAGACCGCCGATCAGGGTGAGCAGCTGCGCGATCGTGCGCGTCAGCGGCGGCGCGATATCGACGGCTGGTTCCGCCTTCGACACTGTCCTGCCCTCACCACGCGCCATTTGGAACAATCCTTGAAGGGAGCACTTAGGCACGGGGAATTTTCCCCGCAATGCCGCCTGATTGGCTAAACCTGTTCAATGCCCATGGCTGATTCCAGCTCCCTCGGCCCTGCTGTCCGCTCTGTCTGCGTCTATTGCGGCTCGTCGAACACGACGAAGCCGGAATATCTGGACTTGGCGACGCGCTTTGGCGCGGCGCTAGCGGCACGCGGCTTGAGGCTCGTCTATGGCGGCGGCGCGGTTGGGTTGATGGGGCGCGTGGCTAAGGCGACGCACGAGGCCGGCGGCGAAGTGCTCGGCATCATGCCGCGCTTCCTGGAGCGGCGTGAGATCACTTACGAGGATGTGCCGCACCGCATGGTCGACACCATGCATGAGCGTAAGCACATCATGTTCGAAGAGAGCGATGCGTTCGTGGTGCTGCCGGGCGGCATCGGTACCTTGGAGGAAGCTGTCGAGACGCTGTCGTGGCGGCGGCTCGATCTGCACAGGAAGCCGGTTGTGTTTCTCTCGGAGGACGGCTTCTGGGCGCCCTTCTTCACGCTGATGCAGCACACGATCGAAGCGAACCTCACGCCGGCTTCGTTTCACGACAGCGTGGTGAATGCGTCGTCGATTGACGAGTGTTTCGCGGCTCTCGGCGTCAAAGCGCCGGCCTAGTCGAGGCGCTCGGGCTCATCACCGACGCGTGGGCGCGGCGGCCAGCCGTGATAGATGCGCGCGGGCGGGCCAGGCTCAAAGATCAGCATTCGTCTTAGGCGACCGCCGGCGGTGGACTGGCCATTGTGCGCGAGCGCGTCCATGCGCCACTGGTGGCTATACTCAAGCGCGGCGTCGCCGAACTCCCAGTACAGCGGGCTCTCGTCGACGATCTGGCAGGAAAGCCGGCCATTTTCTACGACGACACAATCCAGCGTCACGCGGCCGCCCATTCCCTGCTGCTTCGCGGTCTCTGGATAGAGCGGATCATCGCTCTCCTCCGCCCAGGCAGAGGCGCTGAGCCCAAGGGCCATCGCCAGAATGAGGACACAGCGCCGCACAGGTTCATTCTGCCTCCGCGGCGGCGCGATGAGAAGTATCCGCCTGCTCGTAAGAAAGGCCGGACCGCTTAGACTAAGGGGGCATGAGCCCGACACCGGATCAGGACGCGCGCTACCTGGCTGCCGCCGACGAGCACGGCGCGGCCATGCAGCGCTTGGCGCGGGCGACGGAGGCGAACGCCGAACGGCGGCGCGACTTGCTGCAGGACATGCACGTGGCGCTCTGGCGAAGCTTTGCTTCGTTCGATGAACGCTGCGCGGTGCGGACGTGGGTCTACCGCGTCGCGCACAATGTGGCGGCGAGCCACGTAGATCGCGAACGGCGCCAGCGGCGGCCGTTTGTTGATCTGGAAGAGATCGAGCATTTGCCTTCGGCGCAGAACGTTTCGGCGGAGGTCGAGGAAAGCGAAGCAGTGGCGCGGCTGAACGCGATCATTCGCAAACTTGGGCCGCCCGACCGACAGATCATCACGCTTTATCTCGAAGGGCTCGACGCCGCTTCGATTGCGCAAGTCACAGGGCTGTCAGCGGGCGCAATCGCGACACGGGTGTCGCGATTGAAGAGCCAGCTCGCCCGTTTGTTTCAAGAGACCGCCAATGTCTGAGTTCGATCCCCTTCAGAAGCTGTGGACACAGCAAACACAGGAGCCTTTCGCCATGTCGCTGGCCGACATTCATCTGCGCGCGCAACACTTTCAGTCGCGCGTGCGCGTGCGCAACTGGCTTGAATACGGCGCGGGCGTCGCAGTCGTGCTCGGCTTCAGCGCGATTGCGTGGGAGATTCCGGATTGGGGGATCCGGGCGGGCTCCGCGCTGATCATTGCGGGGGTGCTCTACGTGATGTGGCAACTCGCGAAGCGTGCGGGTTCGGCGGCAAAGCCTGAGGGACAAACTTGGGTCGAGTTTCACCGCGCTGAACTGGTGCGTCAGCACAAGGCGCTTTCGAGCGTGTGGAGTTGGTATCTCGCGCCGTTCCTGCCGGGCATGGTCGTCTATGTTTTCGCGACGGCGTTTTCTTCGGCGGGCGAGCTGCCGCTACCGGCGCGGCTTATGGTGCTGTTGATGGCGATCGTCTGGATCTCGATCGTGTTTGGCGGCGTCGCCTGGATCAACGCGCGAGCGGCGAAGAAGCTGGAGGCGGATATCGCGGCGCTGGATCGAGCGCGGGAGTAAGGCTGGGCGGTCATCCGTCCCCTGCTTCCGCACCCTCTGTCGATCTTTGATTGCCCCCGTGCGGTTGGACGCAGACGCAGGCCCGGGATAGGGCCAGGTGCGGAGCGAAGAGATGGGCGAGCAAACGACACGCAGGTTGTTGCTGAAGCAGACTGCGGCGCTTGGGGCGGCGCTCGCGTTTGGTCAAAGCTGCGCGCACACGCCCGCAGGCCCCCGCACTGAACGGCGCGATCTCTATCCGCAGGGTGTGGCGTCCGGCGATCCTGCGCCGGAGAGCGTGATCTTGTGGACGCGGCGTGAGCCGGATGCTGGCGCAACATCGCATCGGCTGGTCGTTGAAGTCGCGAGCGATGCCGCGTTTGAGCGCATTGTGGCGCGCAGCGATGTTGAGGTGAGCGTGGCGACAGACTGGACGTGCCGCTTTCTTGCGGCGGGGCTCCGGCCGGCGCGCGAGTATTGGTATCGATTCGTCGATGAAGCGGGAAATACGAGCCGCGTTGGCCGCACGATCACCGCGCCTGAGGCGAACGATGATCGCGCGGTGCGTTTTGCTTTCGTCAGCTGCCAGGATCCCACGATCGGCGCGCTCAATGCGTATCGGCGCATGATCTACGAAGACGCACGCCGCCCACGCGCCGAGCAACTGAGCTTCGTGCTGCACCTCGGCGACTTCATCTACGAGATCGTGAAATATCCCGAGGACGGGCGAGAGGGCAGAGATCGCGGCCGTCGCTTACGCGATGTCTTCCGCTATCCGACCGGCAAGAAGATTCGCAACTTCCACTTCCCCGTCGATCTCACCGATTATCGCGCCATTTATCAGGGCTATCTGAAAGATCCCGATTTGCAGGACGCCCGCGCACGCTGGCCATTCGTGTGCGTTTGGGACAATCATGAATTCGCGTGGCGCGGCTACCAGAGCCAATCGTGGCTGTTCAACGATCCGCCAGAGGATGCGCAGCAACTGAAGGTCGCCGCCAGCCAAGCTTGGTATGAGTACCAGCCTGCGCGAGTCACTAAGCCGGGTGCGGGCGATGCGTTCGAAGCGCCTTCCGTCACCAATGGGCCGCTCGGCGAACTCGACGCACGCGGGCTTGGTCAGAACCCCGACAACCTCACCGCCATCCACGCGCTGAAAATCCAGCGCTCTTTCCGCTTCGGCAAAAACGTCGACATGATCTTGACCGACAATCGGTCGTTCATGGCGAAGCCCATTACGGGCGAAGGTTTGCCAGGCTTTGACTTCGGCGCAACGCCTGAAATGGCCAACGACATTTTGGAAGAAGGCCGCGAATGGCCAGGTGGTGCGCCGGCCACTATCCGCTTCGGCGAACAAGAAGTCCCCAACCCGCAAATGAACGAACCGCCGCAAGCTTATCTCGGCATCGAGCAAATGGCTTGGTTCAAGCAGCAATTGCGCGCGGCGGAAGCACCTTGGAAAATCTGGGGCCATTCCTTCGGCACACTCTCACTGCGCGTCGATCCGCAAAATCTCCCGCCGGAATTCGCGGACACGTGGCCGTGCGAAGAATACGGCTATCAGAACCGCTCGTGGACGCTCGAGCACCGCGAGATTTTCTCCATGGTGCGCGATGAAGGCATCACCGGTCTCGCCATCTGTGTGGGCGACAAGCATTCGTTCTGGGCCGGCTACCCGAGTTCGACTCTGCCGCCGCGCGCCTATGACCCCGTGGGCGTTGAGTTCGTGACCGGCTCAATCACCGCGCAGAACGCGGGCGAAGTGCAGGCATTGACCTTCCCGCGCGATAACCGGCTGCGTCCGTTCTACGTGCACGACCGGCCCGACGGCTCTACGCAATGCTCGTACAATACGATGCTGCTGCACGGCGTGCGCGCGGCGCTCGTGTTGCGCGATACAGACGACGTCGCTCAAGCGCGCGCGGCGCGTAATCCGGAAAACGCGCCGCACCTCAAGTTCATGGACCAGGGCGGCTACGGCTATTCCACCGTGCGCGCTTCGGCGGATGAGTTGGAGACCGAGTTCGTCTGCATCCCGATCCCTTCGGAGCGCAGCGAAACCGAAGACGGCGGCCCGCTACGCTATCGCGTCATCCACCGCGTCGCTCGCTGGGCGCCGGGTGGGAGTCCGGAGATGCGGCAGGAGATCGTCGAGGGAGACGTTGGGACCGCAATCTAGGCTGGCGGAGGCGGCGAGCAGCCGTGCTGGCCGCTCACGAGATCTGCGCCGTTCGTGCTGGCGAGGATTCGACTAACGCGTTCTAGCGTTTGCCTTTCAGCGTCGGTCGTTGCGCGCGCGTGCACCTCGCTTGCGACGAGACGCAGCGTCGCGAGTTGTTCCGGCGTAAGCGCGTGCGGACAAGGCCGAACGCCGACCCACATGCCGTTGCTGTCGAAGATCATGCCGTTCGTCATATCGTCTGACGTCCACGGCCAGTAGTTCTGGAAAAACGCGTAGGTGTCGCCGTAGTAGAGGAAACCTGGGCCGCATTCGTCGCAGTTATCGTGGGTTCGGATCTGACCTCGGCATCTCGCGGGATCAACGACGAGGCGCACAATTGGCGCGCCCTCGCTGGCGCTGAAGGCGGCGCAGCCGTGCTCCGCGTTGCGACGCCAAGTGTAATTCCTGCCGGAATTGGTTGTTGGATCGTACCACACGTTCGCGCCGCTCGGTACGCTTTCAGGCGTCGCGCAGGCGATGAGGCCGACACATAGAGCGAGTGCTGCAAGCGATTTCTGAAGCACGTAACCCTCCTCCGCGCTTTCGCAAATCCAACACTGTTCTAGACGGCAGTTCGGTTAGGCCGCCTGCCCTTGGAGGCGCTTTCGCGCGCGGGCTTCGCCGATCAATGGAAACAGTGCGGCCATTTCGGGGCCGTGGTCCATGCCGGTGAGCGCTTGGCGGAGCGGCATGAAGAGCGCTTTGCCTTTGGCGCCGGTTTTTTCCTTCACGGCGTTGGTGAAGGTTTGCCATGTGGTCGCGTCGTAGGCGCCGGTGGGGAGCACTTCGGCGGCGGCGGCAGCGAACGCGGCGTCGGCGACGACGGGTTCGATCGGGCCGTCGACGATGCGGACGTAGTCCTTCACGTCGGGCAGCAGCACGAGGTTGGCGCGCACGGCGTTCCAGAAGGCTTCGCCTTTGTCGGCGCCGAGTTTGGCGAGGCGGTCTTTCACGGTGGCGTAGTCGTATTGGTGCAGGAGCTGCGCGTTGACGCGCTTCAGATCTTCGGGATCGAAGCGCGCTGGCGCGCGGCCGATCTTGGCGAAGTCGAACTCGGATGCGAGCACGTCGAGCGAAGCGCGCGCTTCGACGGGATCGGAGGTGCCGATCTTGGCGAGGTGCGAGAGCACGG
>CADEDT010000025.1 GCA_902826145.1 uncultured Caulobacteraceae bacterium | reverse complement strand
GGCTTTGTTTACGTCTGCGCGGCGGTGCATCGGGCCGCCCCGGTATTTCTGGAGCGGAATGTTTCGTATGCGCTTCGTGCAAACAAGTGTGTAGGCGCCTCAATCCGGCTCATGGCGCTGCTGTCGCTTATCGCCGTGTGTCTGCAATCGTCTCGTTCCGCGTCAGCAATAGGGGCGCGTCGCCGGGTGTCAGTTGCGACCGCCCTAGCCGTCGCGCATGGGTCCGTCATGGTTGCGGACCGCAAGCAGCAGCCACCTCACCTGCTCGCGACTGAGACGGCGCACGCCGCCATCGCGGAGCACGCGGCCCTCCAGAATGCGCACCCCCGGCACCAGGCCGTCCTTCATGCGGCGGTTGGCGGTGGCCTTGGAGACGCCGAAATAAGCCTTCAGATCCTTGTAGCCGAGCAGCTGACGGTCTGTGCGTATGCCAGCGATCGCCTGCTCCACAGCGGCCACTTCCTCCTTCGGATAGGGCGGCATGTCGGCAGCGCGGATCATGCGCGGCAGGCGCGAGCGCGGGGAAGGCGTCCCGCCGCTTCGAGTGGCGCGACGGACGCTGGACGCGCCGAGCTGCAGCCGGACGACCGGCCCCGTCTCGGCGACGGCGCCATCATCATTGGCCGGGCGCAAAGACGGGACGCACGCCACGGGTAATGGCTCATCGAACAACCCGAGTTGGACGTCCGGCAGCGCCGCCCGACCTACGCCATCGCATTTGACGCGATGAGAATACCGCAAATTCGTCATGACGACAGCGTCACCCATTCTGCGCTGCGAAGCGCCGAGGTAAGTCTGGGCCGCGGAGCGCCGCTGTCGATTGTTTAGTCGTCGCCCAATTGTTTCCCGTTGTTTCCCATTGTTTCCCGGCAGCCAGGCACGGAGAGCCGCACCGCACCCGCCGGGTCAATGAGTGCGGAGTTCACCGGTTCAGTAGCGGTTCTTCAGTTCGATCACGGTCGCGATCCGCTCCACATCTTCGCGGTCCAGATTGAGATTGAGGATAAGACCATTGAGGAAATCTGCGTCGTCCTCGCCGAGCTCGCCGTCGGCGAGGATGAGGTCGAGCGCATGAGCAAACACGGGCGCACGCATTTCTTCTGGCAACGCTGCGCAGGCGTCGCGAAGCACCGTATCACTACCGCGCATGCGTTCGAGTATCTTGATGTTCAAGTCCGAGAGCTGCCGGGTCGAAAGCGTCTTCAACGCTCGTGACCGATGAACAAGGGCCAGCAGCTCCTCATGCTCCACGGCCGCCAGTTCTCCATCGCACGTCACCGCACCGAACAGGATCGCCAAAAAGGCCTCTGGTATCGACCAAATGCCCGCTGCATCGGTGCGCCCCTCCTCAAGCATGGCGCTCCAGCTCAAGACGTTTGACGCGGCGGGGCCGCCCTGGCGAGGCCCTAACCTAGCGACGAAGAAATCCGGCATGGCGTCCTCCTCATCGCCACCCTGAAGCACAGGACGGCTCGCGCATTGACACGCCTCAAATCCTTCGCGGTGAACAGAAGGCTCCACGGCCTGAGATACTGGACTTCGGTTATTTCTATTGGAAACGCTCGAAGTGCTTATGCCCATGCGATTGTGCGCGGCCTTTGGGATCAGCGTGTATGATTATGTCCGCGGTCGGAAACTCGGCGCGGATTCGCGTTTCAGCCTCGACGACGATCGAATGCGCCGCAATGAGAGAAATGTCAGGGTCGAGTTCCGCATGAAACTGGATGTGGAGGTACGGCCCGCTCGTGCGCGTACGCAGTTCACGCACGCCGAGGATACGACCATCCTGTTCGGCGAGCGCGCGGATCCTATCGCGCTGGTCGTCGGGCAATTCCCGGTCGAGCAAGTGATCAGCGGCTTCGCGCCAGATGCGGATTGCTCCCCACACCAGCCACGCAGCTACAACAAAAGCCGCCGCGGCATCCGCCCACGAAACGGCCAGCCAAGCACTAAGGGCGATCCCCAGAATGATCGCCAAGTTCGCCGCGATATCACCGGCATAATGCAAGCGATCGGCGCGCGTCGCGATAGAGCCGGTCCGCCGGGCGACGTACGTCTGCACCGCGACAAGCGCAGCAGTCAGAACAATCGACGCCAACATGACAGCGATGCTCTCGCCCGCGTGCGTCACCGGCCGGGGATCAAACAGCCGCCCCACCGACTGAACGCCAATGAACAAGGCTGAGACGCCGACGATTCCGGCTTGAATGAGCCCGGCGAAAGCCTCGGCCTTGCCGTGGCCAAACCGATGCTCCCGATCTGGCGGCGCGGCGGCGTAGCGCACGGCCAGCAGAATGACGACGGAAGCCAGCAAATCGAGTGCGGAATCAGCCAGCGACGCAAACATGCCGACTGACTCGGATTCAAGCCACCAAGCCTTGAGCCCGACAAGCAGTGTCGCGACCGCCACGGACAACCGCGCCGCGCGCGTTGTGAGGCGCGCGTGGTCTGCAGAATTCGCGGGGGATGCAGCCTTGTCCACGCCCCTCATATGGCCTTGACCGTGCGCGACGTCACGACCCGGACGCCGACGTTGTGGCGTCATGACGCGAGAACGTTTGACCCACGTCAAACGAATTGACGCGCGCTCGTGATAACAGCCGCTTCATGACCATGCAGCCTCGCACGCACGCCGCCTGGCGCGGCAGGGTTTCGCACATTCAGGTGGCGCGCGTTCGGCCCTCGCCCGCGTCGCGGCGGTCACTGTTCATGCATATCGTTCGCGACGTAATGCGCCTGTACAAGAATCTGCGCCCCTCTCGGCGCGCACCTTTGCATGCGCGCCGCCCTGACAATCGCGAACCATGAAGCGGGCGCATTCGTAGCGGCCTTAAACAGCGTCTATCCCACTCGGTTTGAGCCAACTCTCGACATCACGCATCGACGCGGGTCATCCTGCCGGCAATTTGGATGAGCCGAGATTACTTGCTACAATAGCCGGGCGCCCGAAACTCGCGCCGGTCTGGTTTAAGATCGAGTAAGGGCGTGCCGTCCACGCAATCAAGGCCGCGCACGAACAAGCGAGCGCCCTCCACGCGCATCAACGTCACCACCGAGCTAGCGATCGGGTTGGGACGCAGAGGCGACCGCAGTGAGAAGGTCCCGCGGCTTTGGCCGTCGTGGGCGGGAGACTGACGCACGAGATCACGTCGGGATTGGTCCATCCAGTAGAGGATCTCGAGCGAAGCGTAGATCGCCACGCCATCGAGCGCCGCCACCCAAGGCTCAAACACCTCGATCGTGCAGACCGGCCCATCCGGAGCGCCTTGCCTCGGACAATCGGCGCGTCGGGTCCAAGGCGTGCCGATAAGGCCGATGAAAACAAGGCCGGCGTCCTGCGCCGGCGGGGCAAACACGGCGACTTCACCTGCGCGCAAATCAGTCATTGTCGCCTCCGGCCGTATGGGCGCGGCGCACCGGCGTGCACATCTTACGTCCGGCGCCCGCGCTGAACTCGACGCTCAGCGCCACGCCATAGAGTTTGCGCAAACTCTCACCCGTCATCACGTCATCGGGCGGCCCGATCGCAACCAATGCGCCCTCCTCCATCAAGGCGACCCGATCGGCGCACATGAAAGCGTGATTGGGATCATGGCTGGAGAAAAGCACCGCCAGGCCAATCGCCCTCAATGCGTTGATCACGTCCAACACCCGCGCTTGATTGCCGAGATCGAGATTGGCCGTGGGCTCGTCCATGACGAGGCATGATGGCTGCTGCGCCAAGGCCCTAGCAATCAGGACAAGCTGGCGCTCGCCGCCGCTCAGTTCAGTGTAAGGACGCGCCGCTAAATGAGCGATATGCAATCTCGTCAGCGCTTCTGCGACAATAGCACGATCCGCTGACGACGGCGCGTCGAAGGCGCCGATCCGCGCGACTCTGCCCATCAGCACGACATCGCCAACGCTGAATGGAAAAAGCGCCGCATGCGCCTGGGGCACAAAGCCCAGGCGTTTGGCGACCTCGCGCCGCTGCAAACGCGACAAAGGCGCGCCGTAAAGCAGCACCTCGCCGCCGATCGGCGGGATCAAGCCAAGCATGGTCTTCAGCAACGTCGTCTTCCCAGCGCCATTGGGCCCGATCAGACAAAGCGCCTCGCCTTCGCCGATCGTCAGATCAAGCTCGCGCCCGAGCGCGATGGCGCCATGACCGAAATGCAAGCGACGCGCCTCCAGCATCAGCGCCATCCTCGCGCGGCGGTGGCTAGCAAATAGAGAAAAAACGGTGCGCCCAGAGCCGCGGTCAGTACGCCCAGCGGAATTTCGGTCGGCGCAGCATTGCGCGCGATCAGATCGACGCCGACCAGAAAGCCGCCCCCGAGCATGATCGACGCCGGCAGCAACCGGCCAAAATCAGGCCCGACCAGGGCGCGTGCGATATGGGGCGTCAAGAGCCCAATCCAGCCGATAAGCCCGGAAATCGAAACCGCAGCAGCCGTCATCAAAGTGGCGGCCACAATCAACAGAGCCCGCAGCGCTTTCGCATTCAGTCCCAGCGCGCGCGTCTCTTCGTCCTCGAGCGCGAGCACGTTCATCCGCCAGCGCATCAATATCATCGGCGTGAGCCCGATCAGCATGGCGGGAGCGGCGGATAAGACATCGCCTGACGTGATCGACGCGAGCGAGCCCAACAACCAATAGGTCATGGCCGGCAACTGATTGTATGGATCGGCCAACACCTTCACCAATGACACGCAAGCGCCAAGCAGGGCGGCGACCGCCATTCCAGCGAGCACAAGAACAAGCGTCGGATCGCGCGCGCGCACCATCGACCCCACGGCGTAGACGCCAGCAACTGCGATGAGCCCGCCGGCAAAGGCCGACGTCTGTATGGCGAGCGCCGGCAGCGAAAAGTAGATGCCGATCACCGCGCCCAAGCTCGCGCCAGCTGAGACGCCCAAAATGTCAGGCGACACTAGAGGATTGCGAAAGAGTCCTTGATAGGCGGCCCCGGCCGCGGCAAGCGCCGCCCCAATCGCCAGCGCCGCTATCACGCGCGGCAACCTGATCTGCCAGATCACCGTCTCTACCGCCGGCGGCAAGCCGGACGCTTGACCAAACATGCGGCTGACAATCGCGCGCCAAAGCTCATCAGGCGCCACGGCATATTGGCCAACGCTGAACGAGACGACGACGATGAGCGTGAGCACGAACGGTGCGATCCAGCGCCGCGGCGCGGGCGACGCGCTAACGCTCAACATGGCTCGACCTCGTCACGTATCGTGCGGCCCAATCGTCCAGCGCGCTACGATCCGGCGCTAATACCTCCCCGGCGCCGCCGGTAAAGCTGCGCCATTGATCGAGCCAATCCTCGGCGACCAGAGTTATGAATGGAATTCCCGCCGCCATAACCGCGAGCATATCCTGCGCCAAGCCGCCGCCTGACGCTTCAAGCTTGCCGAAGCGATTGGCGATGACCAGATCGGCGCCGTCCGTCGCGGCGCGGCGCAGCGCGACGCTCGCAAGCGCAACACCCGATGGATCGATCCGGCAACCAGATGCGCCAGCGCCCAAGTCTTGGAAAATGCGATATCGCTCGCCGGTCTGCAGATCGCGCAACAACGCCCCGCAGGGGCCGGCGCCGCCCTCAACGGCGTCATCCACCAGACCATGCACCATCGCCCCGCGCGTCTGCTCTTGCGCGGCGAATGCCGCCAGCAAATCGCTGTCTTCCACAGCGCCATGCCGATGGACGATAGCTCCTATCGGCGCCGCTTGATCACCGCCCACCAGCGCCTCCCTGGAGCAATCGCACAATTTGATCTGCACTCACTTGCACATGATAGAAAAGCTCGTAGAAGCCGCGCACTTCGTCGGCCAAATCTTGATCTGCGCCCGTCAGAATTGACTGAAGCCAGAGCGCGCCAAGCAGACGATTGACGCCGGGCGGCGCATCGATCCAGCCGAAAGGCAACGCCGGTTGCAGATAGAGGCGCCCCTCTCGCACGGCGCGCAAACCGACCCATCGCGGATCGCTGGATAAAGCGGCCCGGAAGCGCCGGTCATGGGCGATGATCACGTCAGGATCCCAAGCCAAGATTTGCTCCGGCGAGACATTGGTCAGCCCGCCGGCGCCGCCAGACGCAGCCACGTTCACGGCCATCCGATCGATAAGTTCGGTGGTGATCGCGCCGGCGCGCCCGGTCTCCAGCCCCTCGGAACCGCGTCCATAATAGACGCGTACGCGATCGGACGCCGGCCGCTGCGCGAAGGATCCAACCCTCGCCAGGATATCTTCCGCATAGGCGCCAAGACGTTCGCCCTGTTGTTCTGCTTCAAGGAGACGCCCTGCGGTGCGCAGCGTATCGGCGCTCGCATCGAAAGCGCCGTCGAGCAGCACATAGGGCGCGCCGATCTGCTGTTGCATGCGGTCGGCGAGCGACACATAGGTCCGGTCGATTTCGCCGCAATCGACGATGAGATCGGGCGCCAACGCGACGACGCGTTCGAGATTGGCCGTAGCGGCGCGCCCAGTGAGCGCGCCCAGCGCCGGCAGATCGCGATAAGGCGCCGCCAAGAACGCTTTTGCGTCCTCGGAAGGCGCGCGCGGCCATCCCAATAGCCGCTCCGGGGCCACTGCATAGATGAGCACCGACGCAGGCGGTCCTGCCGCGAACACACGCCTGACATGCGATGGCGCCCTGACATTGCGCCCGGCCGCATCGATGAACGCTTGGCCGTCGCGAGGCCGCTGCGTTCGCCAAGCCGCTGCGCCCGCAGCAATCGCGACCGCGGCGCCGGCGCCCCAGCCCAGCAAGGTCCGGCGCGTCGGCATCGGCGCTAGTTCCGCAGCCGTAGCGAGAGATAAAAGCTGCGTCCTTCTTCGGGTAGGCCGTCGGCGAGCTGATAATTCTCATCGCTCAGATTGCGCGCGCTGAACAACAGATCGGCGGCATCGTTCACACGCCAGCGCAACGCCGCGTTGAACAGAACGTACTCGCCGGTCTCGTAATAACTCAGCGGCGTCGATGCGGTCGATGTCCAGCGATCCGAAGCGACCTCCACGCTCGGGGTGAAGCTGATGGCGTCGTTGATGCGCCACTCCGCATAGGCGAAGATTTGCTGGGTTGGCACGCCCTCCGGCTGGATCGCAGGGGTCGTCGGCGCGTCATAATCACGTTCGATGTAAGTGTAGTTGCCGCCGAGCGTGATGTCGGGGCTGACGTCCCAAGTCAGCGAGGTCTCGCCGCCATAATAGCGCGCCGAAGCGACGTTTCGCACCTGCGCCTGCACCCCGATCGGAGCACCGAAGTCGACATTGACCGAAACCAGCGCATCGTCGATGTCGCTGTAGAAGAGAGCGCCCTCGATCCGCAGCCGCTCGGATATCTGGCTGTCGAAACCGACCTCGTAATTGGTGGCGCGTTCGGGCCCTATTCCCGGGTTGGGAATGACCATGCCAAACCGCGAACTGAAGCGTTCGAACAAGGTCGGAAAGCGTGTGCGCGACGAGACGCTCGCATAGACGCGGGCGTCGTCGCTCAAGGCATAGGCAAGAGCTGTCTGCCAATTGAAAGCATCCATGTCGAGCAATGGGTAGTCAAACGGCGTGAGCACGACGGCGCCGGAAACCACGGCGCTGCTCACCTCTTCGGCGCGATTGAGCTCGGTCCAGTCGTAAGACGCGCCGACAATCCAATCGAGCTTGTCGCCGAAGCCATGCGTATTCTCCACTGCAAGGGAGTACGTGTCCTCCTCAGTGGTCTGCCAAGGCTCATCATAGCGAAGATTGCCTGCGGCAAAGCCCGGCGCATTGCGCTCTTTGTGCTCGTCGCGGCGATACGTAAACGAGCCGCGCAGCATATCGTTCTCGCCGAGTCTTGCATCGAGCCGCACGTTGCCGCCATAAGCGGTGTCGTCGTAATAGGAGTCAAACGCGCGCGGCAAGGATTGTGTTGTTTGCGCCGGATCGTCGAAGCTGCGCAGCAGGTTCTCGAAGGAGTTCAAATAAAAGCGCGACCGCAGCGTCACCCCCTCCGCCAGCCGCGTCGTCGACAGGAAATAGAGGCTGTCCAGATCCCAATAAGGCCAAGTCCAATAGCGCTGGTTGGCGTGATTGATGGGAATGTCGGTGTTATAGGGGGCGTTCTTCTCGCCCGATTGCCTCATATAACTGATGACGTATTCGTCACTCGCGTTAGGCGTGAAACCGAAGCGCAGATTGTAGCGATAGTCTTCGCTGTCCGAGCTGATGCGCGCGCCGCCATCTTCGACCGGCGTCGCTGTGAAGTCGTCCGATAACGACCAATGATCGCGCTGGCTCCACGCGCCGCTCAGTTGACCGTAGAAAAGCGGCTGGCGCGCGCCGATGCGGCCTGAAATCGTGCGCCCGTTATAGCCGCCATCGCCGTCGAACGACGCTGCGGCGGTCGCCTCCCATTCGAACGGTTCGATTGGATTGCGGGTCACCAAATTGACCGCGCCGCCGAGGCCTCCGGGGCCATCCAAGACCGAGACATAGCCCTTCGATATCTGCACCGACGCTAGGTCCGCTGTCAGAAAGCGTCCAAAATCGATACGATTGTCGGCCGGCAAGAAGACACGCACGCCGTCGATCGACAACGTCGTCTGATAGCGGTCGAAGCCGCGCACATAGATGACGCGTTCATTGCGCCGCGCGCCCTGCCCACCACCGACGCTGCTGCTATTGGCGCCGGCCGCGAGCGCCACCGCCGCGTCCACTGTCTGCGCGTTAAACTCGCGCATCTCCTCTGCGCCGATCTCCGCGCCCCCCAGCAAGGCGCCGTCTCGTGCGCGCGC
Organism: uncultured Caulobacteraceae bacterium; assembly: GCA_902826145.1. Taxonomy (GTDB): domain Bacteria; phylum Pseudomonadota; class Alphaproteobacteria; order Caulobacterales; family Aquidulcibacteraceae; genus Vitreimonas. The sequence goes on along the minus strand of CADEDT010000025.1, from coordinate 20,341 downwards.
GGTGACAACAATTTCGCCGAGTTCAAACGCCTGCTCGTCGGCTGTCTGCGCCATCGCCGGCGCCGCGAACGGCCACGCCATGGCGCCGACCAGGAGCGCAGCGCGCCCCAACCCTCTGCTCATGATCCGCTCCCAGCCGCAGCACCGCTATATTCCGCCGGATATAGCGGTGACCGCGCCAGCGTGGTTTGACATTGATCAAACGGGCGCGAGTTTCTTCAAACGCTTCTTAATTTGCGCCAAATGGGGAGACGCGGTCGCCTCCAGCGCCGCCTGCAGGCGCCGGTAATATGCGAGAACATCGCGGCCCGCTTCGGTGATGTGGGCGCCGCCGCCGCCACGCCCGCCCATGCTCGCCTGAACGAGCGGGTGCTTGAATGAAGCATTCATCTGATCGACCAGCATCCAAGCGCGGCGATAACTCATCTGCATGCGCTTGGCTGCGGCGGAAATCGATCCAGTCTCGTCGATCAATTCGAGCAGGTCAGCTTTGCCAGGTCCCATCGCTCGAACATCGCCCAAGAGAATGCGCGGCTTCAGCTCCAACTTGACCTTCGCCATCTCGCCTCCACACGTTGGGCGGTCATCTGTGCGCCATCACACGCCAACTGCGTTCGGGCGACAAGACGTGACGTCGTCGTTCCTCAGGGTTGCAACGACATGAACTTTCTTGATCTAGATCAAGAGCGATGGATGTCTTGCGCTTGTGGGGTTGGCGCCGATCGTGACGAAAACGCCGGCCAATAGAGCCAAAGCCAAAGCAGGAACGCACATGCCCACAACAGCGAAGCCAGGCCATGCGCCGGGCCAGGCGGCCAAATGCCGAAGGACGGCATAATCCTCAGCATCATTGCTGCAATCGCCAACACAAACACGCAGCCGTGCCACGGCGCAAAACGGAGCGCCTGATCTGTGTGCAGCTTGCCCGCGATCGAAAAGACTCCCAGCACGGCAAGCCCTAGTCCGCCCATGGCAAGGACATGTACGCCCGCCATTTCAGCGCCGGGCGCGCCCAAGAGGCCGGCGCCCATGAGGATAAAGCCGCATCCCGCCAACAGCGCAGCGCCAGGCAAGGCCAGCAATTCGAGTGTAAAGAAACGCCGGCCAATGAAGCTCTCAGCGACACGGTCCATGAACGCCGCGCCACAGGCGATGTGCAAAAAGCCCTGAACCTCTGCCGACACGCCAATCATCTGACCGACGACGCAGAGCGTCACTAGAATGGTTGCAAGGTTGCGCCGGCCAGGATGGGGTCGAAACGGCGTCGTTCGGCGCGTCGGATCGAGCACGCGATTGGTGATCGCTGGACCAATGCGCGCCAAGGAAAGTGCAAGCAGCGCCGCGAACGCCAGGAGAGCGACGCGCAGCGTTGTTTGAGCGAGCGCAACATTCTCGACCGCAATCGCCCAACGCAGCCCGCCTTGACAGGCGAGCAACACGCCAAGCCAAGCGAGAAATCCCAACAGGCTCGATGAGCGCGTGCGCCATGATACGCGCGCTACAAACCATATAAGCGCCGCGAGCCATCCAAGATCCGCCAACGCCGCGGCCAGGCTCACCCAATCGGCCCCGAACAATCCAATCACGCGCGCGCCGCCCCAGAGCGCGGCCAAGCTCAGCAAGAAACGCGGCGACGGCCGAGCCGTCGTTGTCCACTCCGGAACCGCTGTCAGGATGAAGCCGAGCAAGGCCGCCCCATAAGAGCCGAACAGCATCTCCTGCCCGTGCCAGACCGAGGGCGGCGTCGCATCGATCAACGGCAGATTAAGACGATGCATCCAAACCCAGAGCAAGGGCCACGCCGCCGCATGCAATGCGCAGAGCGGAAAGAAGAGCCGCAGCGCTTCCTCGGTCAAAGCCTGCAACAAGGTTCGGCGCGCCGCGAGCAACATCAAAGCCGCCGCTCGTCGACATCGTTGATGTGAGCGAAGAGTGGGTCCTCGTGCAGCAAGCGCTCGGCAAACTGAAATGCGCCGCGCACGTCGCGTTCAACTGGCGCTCCGTCGGGGACCCGTTCGCCGGCGATGCCTGCGCCGTCGGAGGCGAGCACCAAGATGCGATGCGCCACGCGAGAGGCTTCGGTGATGTCATGGGTGACGAACAAGGCGCCGACGCCCGCCTCGGCGAGCGCCACCACCGCCAAATCCTGCAAGCGGCGACGCAGACCTATGTCGAGCGCACTGAAGGGTTCGTCGAAATAGATGAAATCGGGTTCGACCGCGAGGGCGCGCGCAATGGCGACACGTTGCTTCATGCCGCCCGAGAGTTCGACCGGAAACTTGCTGAGATCAGCGTCATCGAGTCCGACCAAGCCGGCCGTTGCGGCGACGCGCTGCTTCAATGCGCGCGGCGACACGCCCGCATGCTGGAGCCCATAAGCGATGTTCTCGGCCCCGTTCGCCCACGCGAGCAAGCGCGGGTCCTGAAACACCATGGCGTGACGCGCATAGGCGCGTAGCGCCCTTCCCTGCGTCGGCTCGATCAAGCCTGCAGCGATTTGCAAGAGCGTACTCTTGCCGCAACCAGAGGGGCCCACGAGGGCGACGATCTCGCCTGCGCGCACGCCAAACCAGATACGGTCGAGGACTGTACGTCCGAAATAGGCGTGACCGACCTGCTCGAGCGTCAACAGGTTCATCTCTTGACGCCCCAAGGTTGGGCGGCGATGCGCCAGCGTTCGAGTTCGCTACGCACTGGATGGATCAGTCCATACTCGACCACGAACAACAACGAGAGCGACACCAGGATCCAGGCCAATGCGGCGCTCACATCCAATGTCGCGCGCGCGTCGGCAAGCGCGCCGCCGACGCCGCCGGCATTGGTCAAGAGCTCCGACATCACCGCCACTTTGAACGCCGTGCCGGACGCCATGATCAAAACGGGAAAGAACGCCGCCGATGCTTGGCGCAGGCCGACGCCGAACACGCGTCGTAGGATATCCGCCCCGAATACGCGCGCCATATCGTCGATGCCGCGATCACGCGTCGCTGTTCCCTCCGCGACGCCCAAGAATAGAAGCGGCGCCGCGGCCGCCACGACGGTGACGACCACCGTCATGTCCGATGAGCCGAACCAGATCATGACAACGACGATCCACGCGATCGGCGGCACGCCCAACAGGACGCTCACCAATGGGCGCGTCAAGCGCATGATGGCGGGCGAATAGCCAGCCACAAACCCAGCGCCGCCGCCCATCAATAGCGCAAGCCCTAAGCCGACGAGTGCGCGCAGGCCCGTCGCGGCCGCAATGCTCCAGCTCTCCGGCGCCTGCAGTAACGTCCACGTTTCGGCCAGCACGGATAGCGGCGCCGGCAGCACGAAGTCGCCGAAGACTTCATGTCCCCACTGCCAGAGCGCAGCGATCAATGAGAGCGCGGCGAGACCAATCCAAGCCGACCAAACGAACGCGCCGAGCCGTCCAATCCGATCGGCGCCATGGGCGGCGACCTCACGCCAAATAAAAATCGCCATCGGGCAATCTCCCGCCCAGAATGTCGGGATCGAGGTCGTGGATCTGCGCAAAGTACGCCTCAACTTCGGCTCGAGCGTCACCAGCCGACACCGCAACCAGATTGGAAAACGGCGCCGAAGCTTCGAGCACCGGGGCTGGCATCCCGAACAAGGACGCCGCTGCGACGGCCGCGGCATGCGGGTCGGCATTGGTCGCCGCGCAAGCCTCGATCAGGACCTCGTGCAAACGCTCAATCTCGCCGGCGTGCGCTCGATAGAACCCGCCGCTGACGGCAAGGCCCGCTTGCGGCAAGGTCGCCGCCTCACCGGCGACGGCGCGCCACGCGTGCTGCACATCGACAGCTCGCCTCAAGCGCTTGCCGACCAGCGAACCCGCTGTGATCGCCGCCGACGCCGCGGGCTCGGGCACAAAGGCGGCGTCGACCTGTCCCACGACCAGCAATTGCGTCGCCTCCACGGGCGAACCGGTGAACCGCAATTCGACCTCGCCTTCGTCGCCCAATCCGGCATGCATCAAGAGGCGCCGCAGCACGATTTCTGGCGCATCCTTACGATACGGCACGGCCAAACGCTTGCCCGCCAGCGAGGCTATGTCGACGATCTCCGCATCAGCGCTGACGACATAGAGCAAGCCTCGGGTCATGACATTGACCAAGCGGATGTCGCGGCCGCGATTGTAGAGATTGGCGGCGGTGTTAAGCGGCATGATCGAGACGCCAATTCGCGCGGAGGTTAGACCAGCGCGCAGTTCATCGGGACTTCGCCAAGCGGCCGCGTGCGCTCCATCGGCAACGCGCGTCAAAAGACCGTGTCGTTCGGCGTAGGCCAACACCATGCTCGGGCCTGCCGGCGGTCCCCAAATCGTGAAGTCCTCTTCCCCCGAGATCGGCTCTCGCGCGCACGCGCCAGCCATTGCGCCAGCACAGACGGCCAAGGCGCGCCGGCGTGACATTGATGCGAACACTGGCGCCTCCTTCAATAGTCGATCGTGAGCCCGACATAGAATGCCCGGCCGTCGGCGGGAATGAACACGGCCTGATCTGGGCGCGCTTGATCGACGACCAAGCTCGATCCTGCATAGGTTTCGTCGGTGAGGTTTTGCGCTTCCGCAAAAAGGCGCCAATGCGCGGTCGGGCGATACGTCACGCGCGCGTCGAACGCGGCGAAACCGTTGCTATAGAGCGTGTTCATATTGTCGACCGGCGTGTCGTCGGGACGCCAATGCGCGCTTAAGCCAAACCGCAGCGCATCGTTCACATCGTAATTGAGATCGGCGTTGATGACATGGCGCGGCGCTCCAGCCAGATAATTGTCGCCGCGGAGCGGATCGTCGTGAAAACGGAAATCTTGATAGACGTACGCTAAGCGCGCGCTCAGCGCCTCGCTCAGCGTGAGATCCAGACCGAGTTCCACGCCGAAGTGGCGCGTTTCGTCGGCGTTGACGGCGCCAAGCGGCGCCCCGCTCGCGTCCCTCAAACTCAGCAATTCGCCGTCAAGCCACGAATAATATACCAAGGCGTCGACACCGAAGCTGTCGCGTTGCGCGCGCCAGCCCAATTCTATCGTGTCGCCGCGCTGCACCCGGAGCGCGGGGGTTGCGAACAAGGGCGCCGACAAGGCGGGATTACCGGGGGTCGGACGTCCAGGCGATGAATTCGGCGTGCCATTGATCGCGGCGATGAGATCGTCATGGGTCGGTGGTTCGAAATTCTGCGACCAGCCGAGATAAACAAGATCACGCGGGCTCGGGCGCCAACTCGCCGCTAAGCTGAAGCTCAGCCCGTCATAAGAGCGATCGTAGCTGGTGTCGGTCGTCGCGACTGCTCCGTCAGGCAGACGCACGGATGGATTGATCGGGCTGAATGCCAGCGTCGGACGCGTTGCAAGCCCATACTGATCGTCGAAGCTGCGATCGGCGCGCGTATAGGACACCGCCGGCGAGAACACGACGCCAAGGCCGAGCGGCAGGTTTGCCTCCGCGTGTAAGCTGACTGTCGCGGCCTCAAGATCGCCCTCGCCGAACAACGCGCCGCGCTCGCCGGCGGCGTTGAGATAATAGTCGCGATCGGCCCGCCCAACGGCGAAATGCGAAGACAATTCGAACAACGGCAAACCTTCGCCCGCGCCTTCGAAGGCGTAGCGCAGCATGACATTGACGTCGTCGCTCTCGGTGACCCGCTCGCCGGCCGACACCGGAAACAAGAAGCTGTCGTCGGACCACACATAACTCGTGGTAAAGTCGATGACGTGCCCGCCCGCCAACGCGGCGGTCGTGCGACTTCCCGCCCAAGCTGACTGCGTGTCGCGTTGCGGACGATCGCGCAGCACGTTCGGCCCCGGATTGATCGCAACCCCGCCAACGACGAGCGGTCCAGCGAACACTTGCGATGCATCCGCTTCGAGCGCCGCTCTATTCAACGGACCTGAAACGTCGAACCGATTGTCGACAAAGCCGACGCTCGTGCGCGTCGAAATCGCGCCGTTCCACCGATAGACGAACGTCCCGCCCAGGCTCGTTCGTTCCGAACTGTTATAGTCGCGGAAGCCCTCCCGCTCGCCATGACTCAGGCGAACGCCGCCTTCCCAGTCTGAGCGCCGCAACCCAGCGTCGAGCGCGGTGTAGACATGCTCGAAGCTTCCGGTCTCGAGCCGCAGATCGAGGCCTTCAATCTCTGATCCCGACGGCAGCACAAAATTGACCGCGCCGCCCATGACGGTCGCGCCCAATCGGTTGGCGGTATAGCCGCGGAAAATTTCTGCGAACGCGGCCTGGCGCGGATCGACAAGGCCAATTGCATAGGCCCCGTCGGCGCGATTGAGCGGCAGACCGTCCTGCATCAAGAGAATGCCGCGTTCGACCGGATTCTGCTGCAGGCCCGATCCACGGATTTGCAGGCGCGGCTGATCGTTGGCGCCGAAGAAGGTCTGCACCACGACCCCTGGCGACGACGACAACGCGCTCGATAGCGTCAGATTGCCTTCCTGCGCCACATCGTCGATCGCGGTAACGCTGACGCCGCCCGCGGTTTGCCAAGCCCGTCTTTCAGCGATGTCGAGCGTCGACCGCCGCTCACCGACGACGACGATCTCTTCTTCGCCTGGGTCGGTTGCGCCGGGGAGGACCGATTGAGCGTGAGCGGACGCGCCCGCCACGATTGGCAAGCAGAGACCCGTTAGCAGCGCCGCCGTCGACACGCGCGCCCATTCCAGTGCCTGCTTGCATCCTGCCTCGCCCCGCCGCCGCATCGTGTTCGTCCTCTTTTCTTGTTTGCTCCTTCCTAGTTATTGCGAGTGCTTCGCATGTGCTATGTGACCATGAGCCTTACGAAAAACCTGCAAAAAATGCGGTCGAATTGACGGCTTTGTGCGCCGCAATTGACATGGGTCATTTGCCGAATGTTGCGCGTAAGTCGCCCGAGCGCGCTTCAATGGCGCGCGCCGCAATCGGCAAGTGGTGAATGCGTGCAATTAGTGTGCGCGCGCAGGAGGACGCCAATTCGAGGCGGCCGCGCGCCGCGATGCATCGAGCGCGTCCATCGCTGTCTCCACCGTCGCCTCTGCTACATCGGCGTCGGCGCCCAGCGCGCGCAGACACATGACCGCGATCACCGCGTCACGCGCACGTCGCCGCGGATGCGGCGCGAAGCAGGTTTGCAGCATGGCGGCGCGCATGGCCCCCAAGATGAGCGTCAGGGCTGCACTCTCTTCGTCGCTCTCCATGGCGGAGGCGTATCCGCACATCTTGAGTTCGGTCGCAACTGCGCGCCCGATCGCGCCGCCTTCACCGGCGCTTTCCTCCATCCGGCGGCACGCGATCGCCGCCGCGCTACAATCCTCCCCCGCGCGTTCGAGAAGTCCACAGAGCAGCAGGCAAGGCGCGCCAGCGGCGCCGACACTGGCGATGCCACGATATCGGCCAACAGCCGCCGTTCGACGCTCTGCGTCACCGCTTCGACCAGCGCCGCCTTGTCCGGGAAGTAATTGTACACCGTCCCCTTGGCCAAGCCCGCAGCCGAAGCAATTTCTTCGACGGCCACGTCGCCATCAGAACCGAGCGCGCATTCGGCCGCGGCCAAAATCGCCGCACGGCGCGCGATCTTCTGACGCGCGCGCGTTCCGAGCTTTAGATCATCGCTGACCATGGGGCGCTGCTCCGCCGCCACAATGGCATAGCGGCGCGCTCTTAAGTTTGACGCCCGTCAAGCGCGATCAGATCACGCCGTCGCGGGCCACAGGGGCGTGGAATTGATCATAGGCGGCCAAGGCTTGCGCCGCGTAGTTCAAGCTCGGACCACCGCCCATTTGGATGGCGACAGCGAGCATCTCGGCGATTTCTTCACGTGTGGCGCCCATGCGCGAGGCGCCGCGCGCGTGATAGGCGATGCAAGCGTCACACCGAGTCGCTACGGAAATGGCGAGCGCGATCAGCTCTTTGGTCTTGCCATCAAGCGCCCCCGGCGCCTGAGCGGCGCGCGACAATGCGCCGAACGCCGCCATCGTGTCTGGCACGAGTTTGCGCAATTCCGCCGCTGCGGCGTCCGTGTCCTTAATCACCATCCGATAGTCCAAACTCATTGTGGTCCCTTCTTACGCAAGCGGCTCGAACTTCGCCGTGAAATGACGCAAGGCGCGCGGCTCCCAGGCGATGCGCAGGCCGCGCAGCAGCTTCCGCCGTTCATGCACGGCGCACACAGCTTCGATGACGTAGTCAGCGTGGCTTTGGGTGTAGACGCGCCGCGGCATTGCGAGACGCACCAACTCCATCGCCGCCGGCGCCTCGCCGCCATCGGGGCGGCGTCCAAACATCACGCTGCCGATCTCGCAGCTGCGCACGCCGGCCGTCTCATAGAGCGCGGCGGCAAGCGCCTGTCCGGGAAACGCGAGCGGCGCGATGTGGGGCAGCATCGCCTTCGCATCGAGAAAGACGGCATGTCCGCCCGCCGGCTGCACCACGGGGACGCCGAAGGCGGCCAACCGTTCGACGATGTATTCGTTTACGCGCACGCGATAGCGCAGATAGTCTTCATCGACGATCTCGAAGAGACCTTGGGCGATCGCGTCGAGATCGCGTCCGGCCAAGCCTCCATAGCTTGGAAAACCCTCGGTCAAGATCAAGCGCGTGCGCGCTTCGCGCGCCAGATCATCGTCATTCAATGCAAGCCAACCGCCAATATTGGCGAAGCCGTCCTTCTTGGCCGACATCGTCATGGCGTCGGCGTGCGTGAACATCTCACGGACAATGTCGGGAATGGCGCGCTCGGCTTGGCCCTCCTCGCGCGTCTTGATTAGCCAGGCGTTCTCCGCAAAACGGCAGCCATCAATGATAAAGAGTTTGCCATAGGCGCGCGCAAGCTCGCTCGCCGCCAAAAGGTTGGCGAGGCTGACGGGATGACCGCCCGCGGCATTGTTGGTGATCGTCATCATCACGCACGGCACGCGCCCTGCGTCCGCACGCAAGAGCGTCTCCAACCCCTTGAGATCGATATTGCCCTTGAACGGGTGAGAGGCGCGTGCGTCTGCCGCTTCCGCGCAAGGCAAGTCGAGGGCTTCCGCGCCTGCCGCCTCAATGTTGCTACGGGTGGTGTCAAAGTGGGTGTTGGAGGGGATGACAAGCCCGGGCGCGGCCAGCATCGAGAACAGGATCGCTTCGGCGGCCCTCCCCTGATGGGTGGGGATCACATGGCGAAACGGCATCAGCCGCTTCACCGCAGCTTCGAAGCGTTCAAAGGAGGCCGAACCCGCATAGGATTCGTCGCCGCGCATCAAAGCGGCCCATTGCTCAGCGCTCATCGCCGCTGTGCCTGAATCGGTTAAGAGATCGATCAGCACGTCCTCGGCCCGAATGGCGAACAGATTGTAGTGTGCGCGGGCAAGGATCTCGGCTCGCTCCGCAGGCGTCGTCATCCGTAGCGGCTCGACCGACTTGATCCGGAATGGTTCGATGATCGTCTTCATGGGCGCCTAGGCCCTAGCTAGGCGAAAGCGCGCACGCTCCGCTTGATCCACCTCAATCCGCGCGCCTGTGAGATCGTGGCAAAAGGCCGCTCCAGGCTCATTCAAACAGCGGAAATAACTCCTCCTCCTCTACGCGAATGTGCTCGGTGAGATCCTCGTGGAGCTTGGCGCAACCCGCATAGAGCCCTTGCCATATTTCGTCAGCGCCAGAAGGACAGACGAAATCGTTGGCGAGCATCGACAACCGCGCGAGCTGGGTGCGGTGATCACCGTGTTCGACACGCATGCGGCGCAGCGCGAACGGCGCGCAACCGACGCCGCCTGCCAATAAGGCTGGAAACAGCACATTCTCTTCCTTCTGCATGTGCTGTTCGAGATCGCGTGTGAGTTCGGCGAGAAACGCCGCCAAACCATGCGGACAGGCCGGATGCTGTCGCCGCGCCTGTTCGACTTTCTGCGCGAGCCGCTCAAGCGTTGCGAGTTCTTGGCGATGCACGGCGTGATAACGCTGCAGCACGAGCGCGATCAAAACCTCTGCGGTTTGCGCACGCGTTTCGGACGCGGCGCCAATAGTCTGGCCATTCATGAGGGTAAGCCTTGCAGCACGACTTAGTATGTAGGGCGTCAACAAATCCCGCGTTTGATCTCAATCAAGCATCGACTTGATGCACGCCAAGTTCTGCGCCGAGTTGTCGCTGGGGCCCTTCATTTACCTCCTCATTACGAGAGACTCGCGCACAGTGACGCCGACGTGATGATTACGCCGATGGAGATGAAGTGATGGCTTTCGACGCAACGATCTCAGCCGAAATCTGGAACGCGAAATATCGCTTCCAGTCTGGAGGCGACGGCGACGACGCCGATATGGCGGCGACCTGGTCGCGGATCGCTGCGGCCGTGGCTGAAGCGGAAGCCCCGCGCGCACGTCGTCATTGGCGTGAACGGTTCGAGCATGCGCTCTCCGACTTCAAATTCCTCCCCGCCGGCCGCATCATCGCCGGCGCCGGCACCGGCCGCGCCGTCACGCTGTTCAATTGCTTTGTGATGGGAACGATTCCCGACAATCTGAACGGCATTTTTGAGCATTTGCGGGAAGCCGCGCTCACCATGCAGCAAGGCGGCGGCGTCGGCATGGATTTCTCCACCATCCGTCCGTCAGGCGCACCAGTGCACGGCGTCGGCGCCAAAGCCTCCGGACCGCTCTCGTTCATGGACGCATGGGATGCGATGTGCCGCACCGTAATGTCGGCGGGGCAACGTCGCGGCGCGATGATGGCCTGCCTCAGGATCGACCATCCGGACATCGAAGACTTCATCGACGCCAAGCGCGATCCCGTGCGGTTGCGCAATTTCAACGTCTCGGTTCTAGTCACCGACGCCTTCATGGGCGCGCTCGCCGCCGACCAAGACTGGCCGCTTGTCTTTGACGGGCGCGTCTATCGGACCGTACGCGCGCGTGATCTTTGGGCGCGCTTGATGCGCGCCACCTACGATGTCGCCGAACCCGGCGTCATCTTCATCGACCGCGTCAACGCCGCCAACAATTTGGCCTATTGCGAGACGGTGTCGGCGACCAATCCGTGCGGCGAACAACCCCTACCGCCTTACGGCGCATGTCTGTTGGGTTCGATCAACCTCTCGCGTCTCGTCGACGACCCGTTCGAGCCAAACGCGGCGATCTCAGCGGAAAAATTGGCCGACCTGACAACCACCGCCGTGCGCTTCCTGGACAATGTGATCGATGTGTCGCGCTATCCATTGCCCGAACAGGAACAGGAAGCCAAAGCCAAGCGGCGCATCGGTCTGGGCGTCACCGGCTTGGCCGACGCCCTCATCTTCTGCAATGCGCGCTACGGCGCGGAGGATGGCTTGGCGCTCACCCGTCAATGGCTGGGCGTCATCCGCACGGCCGCCTATCGCGCCTCTGCGCAATTGGCGGCGGAGAAAGGCGCCTTTCCCGCTTACGATCCGGTCTTGCTCGACCAGCCGACGCCTGCCGATCTCGACAGTGAAACTCGGGCGCTGATGGCCGATCATGGTCTGCGCAATGGCTGCCTCACCACCATCGCGCCCACCGGCACGATTTCACTCTTGGCCGGCAACACCTCCTCCGGCATCGAGCCGGTGTTCGCTTTCAGCTATCAAAGGCGTGTGCGCCAGCCCGACAATTCCTTCATCGAAGAACCGGTGCAGGATTATGCGCTGACCTTGTGGAAGCGGCTCAAGGGGGATGCGGAGCCGCCAGCGCATGCTTTCGTCAGCGCGCAAACGCTTCGTCCCGACGACCATCTGGCCATGCAGGCGGCGGCGCAGACTCTGATCGACAGCTCGATCTCAAAGACCATCAATTGTCCAGAAGACATCGCTTTCGATGAATTCGCCCATGTCTATGCGCGCGCTTTTGAGCTCGGCTGCAAGGGCTGCACCACCTATCGGCCGAACGCTGTGACGGGCTCCATTCTGTCAGTGGACAAGAAGCCGGAGGAACAGGCCACGATCGAGCACAAGGCGCCGCCGCTGACGCCGCGGCCAGAGCACCTGATCGGCTCCACGTACAAGATCAAATGGCCGGAGAGCGAGCATGCGCTCTATGTCACCGTCAACGATATCGATGACGAGGGCCGCCGCCGTCCCTTCGAGATCTTCGTGAACTCCAAGAACATGGAGCATTATGCCTGGACGCTGGCGCTGACGCGAATGATCTCGGCTGTGTTCCGGCGCGGCGGCGATGTCACTTTCGTCGCCGAGGAATTGAAAGCGGTGTTCGATCCACGCGGCGGCGCCTGGATGAATGGGCGCTACGTGCCTTCGCTGCTCGCGGCGATCGGCGACGTCATTCAGCGCCACCTCGACAGCGGATCGGTGCAAGCCCCGGTGCTGGAGCCAGCCCCATTGCTCGCCAAGCCGCGCACTTGCCCCAAATGCAGTGCGCCGGCGCTGCTCCGGTCCGAGGGTTGCGATAAATGTCTGGAGTGCGGCTACTCGAAATGCTCGTGAGCTTTATTCGCCCGTCGGCGCCACCCGGCGCCGGCGGGCGATGAAGCGCTGTCCCAGCATTGCAAGGTCCTCTTGATTCAACCGCCGGCGCGCCAGCGGGATGATAACTGCGTTCTCCAAGGCCAGATGGCTGCGCTCGTGCTGCGCGAAGGTGATGAGCGCCTCTGCCCCGCCGTCAATCGCAAATGGCGGCTTGCGTACGATCAGGCAGGCGTTGAGTACGTCGCGCGCCCGCTCGGAGAGCGACTTGTCCTCCCCATGTTCTGCAGTCAACCGGTCAAGCACCGACTCGATCTGATCCTCGGGCAGGCAGCGGCGCCGCAACAACGGAAACACATCTTCTTCCTCGTCGATCACATGCAGAGTGAGATCGAAACGGATGAAATCCAACAAACCAGTGATGCGCGCCGCGTCGAAATCGGTCGCCGCGGCCAGACGCTCGAGCGCATTGCACATGCGCCGATGATTGAGATGCTCCGCCAGCAGAAATTCGATCGGATCGCCGGGCGAGACGGGACGTTCGCCTGGGTCGCGTTCAACCGCAACAATCATGTCGATCGCTCCATTGTAAGTCGGAACGCCGCCATGCGCGCAAGACAGGCTGCGCCTGGATCGGCGGCGTCACGCATCGAAGACAAGAGACTGGCCCATGCCTCTTCATCAGCCAAAGCCAGGAAGTCCGCCACCGCGATACGCACAAACTCCGCCACACTCTCGCGCCGCGTCTGCGCTTCAGCCTCCAAACGCGCCTTGAGATCTGCATCCGCCGTGTTGAGCCAGGCCGACAATTCCGCACTCGATTGGCGCGACAGCGCCAACAGATCGCCGAGGTGAACGGGCGCGCCGCTCATGAGGAGCCAAACGACAAGACAAGGCCTTCGATCTCCGCCTCGGCGGCCAGCTTGGCCACATAGCGGGCCTGTGCGGCGACGGCGAGGCGTTCCTGCAGCCGGGCGCGAATGTGCGGTTCGGCAGCCTCAAATGGCAGCAAGCGCGCAGGCGCACGCCGGTCAAGACGAAGCAGGTGCCAGCCATGGCGGGTGCGGATTGGGCTTGCGGCGACCTCGCCTTCAGCAAGCTCCGATAGCGCCTGTTCGAGCTCCAGCGACAGATCGCCGGCCGTCATCTGCCCCAACGCGCCAGCGTCCGCAGCGGTTGGGCAATCGGAACTGCGCCGTGCGCACGCCCCGAAATCCTCACCCTGTTTGATGAGCCCCAGTAAGCCTTCGGCCTTCTCGTGCGCCGATCTCCACGATTTCTCCTCGTCGTCAGCCGGCGCGCACAAAATGTGCGACGCCGCGTAGAGCTCAGGCGTCATGAAGGCACTCGACGAGACATCGTAGACACGGCGGCATTCGCCGGCGCTTGGCGCCTCGAACGCGCCGGCCTCGTATTCGAGCACTTGGCGCACCAGTGCTTCATCCGGCGTTTCCTCACGATTGCGCGCATCTGATAGCGGCGACGGCTCAAGCGCGAGCGTACGTGCGCGTTGCAACAACAACTCGCGTATCACTAAAGCGCGGGCCGCGGCCGCGCGCGCTTCCGGCCCGCTAGCGGCTCTATGGTTTTGTGCTTCAGCCGCGATGGCGCTTTCGGCGATGTGGACGCCGTTGACGAAGACCGGGGGCGCGTTGGCTGCGCGCTTGGCCACGGGCGCCGGCCCATGACCACAGCCGGAGAAAGCGTCCGCTTCCGCCGCACCTTCAGAGACCGTCCGGATCAGAGTATGCTTCATGGCGCGCTCCGGCCGGTCAGCCGTTTCGAGCGCACGATCTGCCAGCCGCGGCGATTGAGATACCAGACCGGCGCGGAGAGCATGTGCACGAGGCGCGTGAACGGGAACACCAGGAAGATGGTCAAACCCAAGGTAATGTGCGCTTTGAAGATCCAATGCGCGTCGGCGATGAAGTCCGCCGCGCCAGCGCGGAACGTGAAAATGCTCTGCGCCCAGTTCATGAACTTGACCATCTCCTCGCCGTCGCGGTGTTCGAGCGAAATCGGGATAGTGGCGAGGCCAAGGCTGAGCTGGGCCATCAGCAGCACCAGGATAGCTGTGTCGCCGAAACTCGAATTGGCGCGGATGCGCGGATCGAACAGTCGCCGGTGAAGCAGCAGCAGTCCGCCAACCAAACACATCGCTCCTGCTAGTCCGCCCGCGACGATCGCGAGCATCTGCTTGGCGCCATGGGAGACGCCGAGCGTGTCCCATACCCAAAGCGGCGTCAGCAGCCCGACAAAGTGCCCGGCGAAGATCGCCAGCACGCCGAGGTGAAACAGCACTGAGCCCCAAACCAATTGCTTGCGGCGCAGCAATTGCGACGAGCCGGTGCGCCAAGTGTATTGCTCGCGGTCGAACCGCAGCACCGAGCCGATCGCCAACACAGCGAGCGCGACATAGGGATAAAAACCAAACAGCGCTTGATCGAACCATTCCATGTTCAGTCCTCAGAGCCGGTATTCAATCGAGAGCCAGACCTTGTCGCGATCGGCGAAACGCGGATCTTCGCCGTCGAAGAAGGCGGCCTTGGCTTCGAGTGAAACGCGATCGTTCAGCGCCATGCGCGCCGATGCGTCCACCTCGCTGCCAAAATCGGCGCCGCCGCCATCGTCAGCGAAATCGTGGCCGGTGACCGCGAGTGTAATCGGCCGATCGGCAATCCAAGGCGTCGTCGTATAGGAGACGCCAGCATATAGATCGCGCACGCCGTCTGGCGGCGTTGTCAGGTAGACGTCGGCCCAGCCTTGAAAGATGTGCAACGTCGCAAGCGGCGTCGAAAAACCGCGCGCACCGTCGCCCTCAAGACGCTCGCCGCCGGCGGTCAGCGTCCAGCGATCGCGTCGCAGCGCGAGTTCGGCGTGCTGATAACCCAGATCGAAGTCGCCAACGCCGCGATAGTCGCTTTGGGTCGCCGCCTCTAGCGTCACCCGCGGGCGAAACCCGCCCGCCTCCCATTCATGCGTCCAGCGCAGGCCGAATGTTTGCGAGGATTGCGCCGGCGCATCGGCACGAAATTCGAGCCAAAGCCCATAGGCGCTGAGCTTGCCGAGCGGCAGATCGAAGTCGCCCTGCGCCACATGGGAGTCGCTGTCCCATTCGCCCTGAGGACTGTCATCGCCGAAGATACGGCGCACGTTGTCGATGTAGACATAAGTGAATGCGCCGTGCGCGAACGGACGCGCCTCCAACCGCACCGCATCGAAGGTTTGTTCGTTCTGGCGAAAGCCCACATTGCCGATGAAGCGTGCATTATTAAGAACGATGCGCTGCCGACCCAGCACGGCGCGGCGCCCTTCGGCGCCCGACCACGACAGCTGCAGCCGGTTGATTTCAAATGTCTCGGGATCGGGCACAACCGCAAAGGCGGTTGCGCCATTTATTGTGTCGTTGAAATCGCCGTCGAGCTCAGCCACGCCTTCAAGTTCGCCGAGCAGACGAAAGCCGCGCCAGGCGCGGGTTTCGTACCCCACGCGCGCGCGCATCGTCAGCGCGTCAGCGTCGCGCAAGCCGTCTTGGCTGACGCGCTCATAGCGCAAGCGTGCGTCAACGATCCAATCGCCGGCTTCCGCCGTGCTTTGGGCCATGGCGCCCAGGGGCGCGGTCCAGATCGCCAAAGCCAAGGCCGTGAAACGCAAACTGTTCATGCCGCGCTCCCCTTCATGCGCTTCAGCATGTCGGCTTTCGGACAACCGACCTGGTCAGGACCGAACGTCACTTGTTCTTCCGCCCAGGCCCGGTCGAGCGCTTCGAGATCGTTGGGGTTGTCGTCGGGCTCCTGCATGAGCGCCTTGAGCGCTTCGGGATTGCGATCGGCTTCGACGATGCTGACAAGCGCGTCAAAAACGAGCGCATAGGGCGCCTCACGTTTGCGTAACCGCTCGCGCAAGGCTTCGAGCACATGAGCAGCCTGGCCCAGCAGCGCGGCCGCCTCCTGGGGCGGACGCTGCGACAGGAATTCCAAAAACACGGGCAGATGGTCGGGCAATTCCTTGGCCGTCAGTTCAAGCCCGTGCGCGGAATAGAGTTTCAGCAATTCGACCATGGCTTGGCCGCGGTCGCGGCTCTCGCCATGCACGTGTTCGTAGAGCTGCAACGACAGCGATCGCGTGCGGTCGAACAGATCCACGTAACGCGCTTGGAGCTCATAGAGATCCCCCCGCTCCAGCTCGCGCGCGAGTGGCGCGAGCCGACGCACGAGCTTCAGCGGCACGATTCCATCAAGCGCCAAGGCCTGCATCACCGACGGCATCAAAGCGGCGGTCTCGGCAGTCGGATAGCTCAGGAGCGCGGCCAGTGCGCTATAGGTTCGCGCCATTGCTTCACGCCTCCATCGGGTTCTTGGCGCGGCGCTGCTTCACCGGCCCAAACAGACCCAACTCTGTGCGCCCGCCTGAGGCTTGATTGCCGAAACTGAAACCGCAGTCGCCGCGCAGGCCATAGGCGTCTTCCGCGCCTTCGCGATGTGAGGTGGGGATGACGAAGCGATCCTCGTAATTGGCGATCGCCATGATCTGATACATGTCTTCGATCGCGGCCGCGGTCAGTCCGACGCGCTGGGCGACGCCGTTGTCGATCACGCCATCGATCGTCTTGGCGCGCATGAACGCACGCATCGCCAGCATCCGCTCCAGCGCCGACACGATCGGCGCTTCTTCGCCCGCAGTGAGCATGTTGGCTAGATATTGCACCGGTATGCGCAGACTTTTGACGTCCGGCATGACGCCGTCATGCTCGATAGCGCCGAGCGACGCGGCCGATTGAATGGGCGACAGCGGCGGCACATACCAGACCATCGGCAAGGTTCGATATTCCGGATGCAGTGGGAAGGCGACGCGCCAATCAATCGCCATCTTGTAGATCGGGCTCTTCTTGGCGGCGTCGATCCAAGCATCCGGCACGCCGTCGGCGCGCGCTTGGGCGATCACGGCGGGATCATTGGGATCGAGGAAGACTTTGAGCTGTTCTTCGTAGAGGTCCTTCTCGTCGGCGCTCGCCGCTGCTTCAATGCCGTCGGCATCATAGAGGATGACGCCCAGGTAGCGGATGCGCCCGACGCAGGTTTCCGAGCACACGGTCGGCTGACCGGACTCGATGCGCGGATAGCAGAACGTGCACTTCTCGGATTTGCCGCTCGACCAATTGTAATAGATCTTCTTGTACGGACAGGCCGAAACGCACATGCGCCAGCCGCGGCACTTGTCTTGGTCGATGAGGACGATACCGTCCTCTTCACGCTTATAGATGGCCCCCGACGGGCATGCCGCAACGCACGTTGGATTGAGGCAATGCTCGCACAGCCGCGGCAAATACATGAGAAACGTGTTCTCGAACTGGCCGTAGATTTCTTTCTGCACGTTCTCGAAGTTCACGTCCTTCGAACGCTTGGAGAACTCGCCACCGAGGATTTCTTCCCAGTTCGGCCCCCACTCGATCTTCTCCATGCGCTCGCCGCTGATTTTCGAACGCGGGCGTGCAGTGGGAAACGCCTGCATTTCAGGCGCGTTCTGCAAATGCGCGTAGTCGAAATCGAAGGGCTCGTAATAATCGTCGATCTCCGGCAAATCCGGGTTGGCGAAAATCTTGGCGAGGATGCGCCACTTGGCGCCGGCGCGCGGTTCGATTTTGCCGCTCTTGGTGCGCACCCAGCCGCCATTCCATTTCTTTTGGTTTTCCCATTCGCGCGGGTAGCCAATGCCGGGTTTGGATTCGACGTTGTTGAACCAGGCGTATTCGACGCCCTCACGATTGGTCCAAACGTTCTTGCAGGTGACCGAACAGGTGTGACAGCCGATGCACTTGTCGAGGTTCAGCACCATGCCGATTTGCGCACGAACTTTCATTGACCGCCCTCCACTTCGGCCAAGGATTTGTCGAGCCAGTCGACTTTGCGCATCTTGCGCATGATCACGAACTCGTCGCGGTTCGAGCCGACGGTGCCGTAATAGTTGAAGCCGTACGCCAGTTGCGCGTACCCCCCGATCATGTGCGTCGGCTTCAACACCGTGCGCGTCACCGAATTGTGGATGCCGCCGCGAAGCTTGGTAATCTCCGATCCCGGCGTATTCACGATCTTCTCTTGCGCGTGATACATGAGCGCCATGCCTTCGCGCACGCGTTGCGACACGACCGCGCGCGCGGCCAGTGCGCCATTGGCGTTGAAACATTCGATCCAGTCATTGTCTTCGATGCCGGCGCGCTTGGCGTCCTTCTCCGACACCCAAACAACCGGACCGCCGCGATTGAGCGTCAGCATCAGCAAATTGTCAGTGTAGGTCGAATGGATGCCCCATTTCTGGTGGGGCGTAATCCAGTTCAGGACGATCTCGGTTTCACCGTTGGGCCTGCGATTGTGCAATGGCTCGACGGTCTTGAGATCAACCGGGGGCTTGTAGACGCACAGGCCTTCGCCGAATGCGCGCATCCATAAATGGTCTTGATAGAGCTGCTGGCGCCCGGTCAACGTGCGCCACGGGATCAACTCGTGCACATTGGTGTAGCCGGCGTTGTAGCAAACCTTCTCGCTTTCAATCCCCGACCAGATCGGCGAAGAGATGATCTTACGCGGCTGAGCGACCACATCGCGAAAGCGGATCTTCTCGTCCTCTTTGGGCAACGCCAAATGCGCGTGCTGACGCCCAGTCTGATGGCCGAGCGATTCCCACGACTTCACTGCGACTTCGCCGTTTGTTTCCGGCGCCAGCATCAGGATGGTTTCGCAAGCGTCGATCTCGGTTTCGATTTTCGGCAGGCCCTTGGTCGGACCATCGGCGACCGCGCCATTGAGCTGACGCAACAGCTCCACCTCGTGCTCGGTGTTCCAAGCAAGCCCTTTGCCGCCATTGCCGATCTTGGTCATCAACGGGCCAAGCGAGGTAAAACGCGCATGAAGGTTGGGATAGTCCCGCTCGACGACGCTGATCTGCGGTCCGGTCTTGCCGGGAATGAGCTCGCATTCGCCCTTCCACCAGTCCTTCACGTCGAAGGGTTGCGCCATTTCGCCTGGACTGTCGTGCTGGATCGGCGTCAGCACGACATCCTTCTCGACACCCAGCACTTCGGGACAGACGTCCGAGAAGGATTTGGCGATGGCTTTGAAGATGTCCCAGTCGGACTTGCATTCCCACACCGGATCCACCGCCGCCGTGAGCGGGTGAATGAAGGGATGCATGTCGGACGTATTGAGGTCGTTCTTCTCGTACCAGGTCGCTGTCGGCAGCACGATGTCGGAATAGACCGCCGTCGTCGACATCCGGAAGTCGATGGTGACCAGAAGGTCGAGCTTGCCCTCGGGCGCTTCGTCTCTCCACTTCACGTCAACGGGTTTGCGCCGCCCGGTCGCGCCCAGGTCCTTGCCCAAGACGCCGTTTGAAGTGCCCAGGAAATGCTTCAGGAAATATTCGTGACCTTTGCCGGACGAACCCAACAAGTTCGAGCGCCACACGAACATGTTGCGCGGCCAATTGTCCGGATGATCGGGATCCATGCAGCTCATTTCGAGCCGTTTGGCTTTCATCTCACGCAACGTATATTCGCGCGGATCAATCCCTTCGGCCGCCGCTGCTTTCGCGACGTCCAGCGGATTGGTCTTGAGCGCCGGCGCCGAGGGCAGCCAGCCCATGCGTTCGGCGCTCGCATTGTAATCGATGAAGGTCGCGCCCCATTCGCCGTCCGGCGCCGTGGGCGAGAGAATCTCCTTCACATCGAGTGTCTCGTACCGCCATTGATCGGTGTGCGCGTAAAAGAAGCTGGTCGAGTTTTGTTGACGCGGCGGACGCGTCCAATCCGTGGCGAACGCTAAGGGCGCCCAGCCGGTCTGCGGCCGCAGCTTTTCCTGGCCGACATAGTGCGACCAGCCGCCGCCCGACTGGCCGATGCAGCCGCACATCGCGAGGAGATTGATCACCCCGCGATAATTCATGT
>CADEDT010000024.1 GCA_902826145.1 uncultured Caulobacteraceae bacterium | reverse complement strand
CCAGCGGAATGACCCTTGACCCCCAAGGTTTAGGGGCCATCTCCAAACGTTCCGGGCGCCGATTCTAGCGATTGATTTCGTTTCGCTTGCCGAATCGATGCGTTCCCTTTATGTTCCAAAGCTAATAAATGCCTAACGTCGGCCACGGCGAGGGCTTGAACGGCTTCCTATATTAGGGGTCACGGCGGCAACCCGGCTGCCCTCTCGCACGTACTAGAGAGGCATCCAAACAGCCCGCCTTAGGAGGGGTCCTACAAACTAATGGCTTCAACCGCGCTCACGCTTGCACTCAGCCCCGAACAAGGGCTGCAGCGGTATCTCTCGGAGATCCGCAAGTTCCCGATGTTGTCCAAGGAGGACGAATTCATGCTGGCGAAGAGCTGGCAGGAACACGGGGACACGCAAGCCGCGCACAAACTCGTCACGTCACACCTGCGCTTGGTCGCCAAGATCGCGATGGGCTATCGCGGGTACGGCCTGCCGATCGGTGAAGTGATTTCCGAGGGCAATGTCGGCCTTATGCAGGCCGTCAAGAAGTTCGACCCAGACAAGGGCTTCCGCCTCGCGACGTATGCGATGTGGTGGATCCGCGCGTCGATTCAGGAATACATCCTGCGCTCCTGGTCGCTCGTGAAAATGGGCACTACGGCCGCGCAGAAGAAGCTCTTCTTCAACCTCCGCCGCATGAAGGGCGAGATGGCCGCGCTCGAAGAGGGCGACCTTCGCCCTGAGCACGTCGCCACGATCGCGCACAAGCTCGCGGTGACCGAAGAAGAAGTCATCTCCATGAACCGCCGCATGAGCGGTGGCGGCGATGCTTCGCTCAACGCGCCGATTGGTGGCGCCGGCGGCGAAGGCGACAGCGAATGGATGGATTGGCTCGCCGATGATGAGCCGGGCACGCAAGAAACCCGCCTCGCCGACAGCGAAGAATTCGGTGCGCGCATGACGCTTCTCCAAGAAGCGATGAGCGAGCTGAACGAACGCGAGCGCCACATCATCCAGGAGCGCCGCTTGAAGGATGAGCCGGCGACGTTGGAAGAGCTTTCCGTGCAGTACGGCGTCAGCCGCGAGCGCGTGCGCCAAATCGAAGTGCGCGCATTTGAGAAGCTGCAGAAGGCGATGAAGAAGCAGGCGGCCTCGCGCGGCCTGCTCGTCGAAGCGAGCGCCTAAACCAAACGCCCTGCCCTGGGCCAACGCCGCGGCGCACTCCGGTGCATCGCGGCGAACTATTTTGCCGCGTGCGCGTTGCGCGCGAATTCCGTAATGGTTTCGCTGTGTTAACACGGCGCCCGTGCGACGCACGGACGGAACGCCCCTGCGATGCTCGCGTTGCGTTCATGTTCCCATGGATGACGGCCAGCGCCCCTCCTTCCGCGATCGCTTGACGCCGCTCCGTAGCTGGAGCGTGAGGCAGTCTGCGCGCGCGCGCGCCGGCGCGAGCTTCGCGTGGCGGAAAACCAAAGCCGCACCGTGGAAGAATATCGGCATCTGGACCGGTGGCGTTTTCGGCGTGCTTGTCGCGACGTTCGTACTCTTCCTCACCTTCGCCGATTGGAACGCGCTGCGCGGCCCGATCTCGCGCATGGCGTCGACCGCAATCGGGCGCGAGATCGCCATTCGCGGCGATCTCGATGTCGACCCATGGCGCCTCAATCCGCTCATACGCGTCGAAGGCCTGCACATCGGCAACCCAGCGCGCTATCGCGAGCGCGGTGAATTTGCGATCGTCAACTCAGCCGAAGCCACCGTGCGCTGGCTGCCGTTGCTGTTCGGCAATCTCGATTTCGTCCGCCTTGATCTCAACGGCGCCGATGTCCGGCTCTATCGCAGCGCCGAGGGCGTATCGAACTGGTCGTCAACGCCGCCCGGCGTGCGCGGCAAGCCGCTCACCCTCCCCGCGATCCGCTCGTTCTCGCTCAATGGCGGCCAGCTGCGTCTCGAAGACGACAAGCGCAACATGGTACTCGAAGCGAGTTTCACGACGCGCGAAAGCCGTGGCGCGCGCGATCCCGGCGAATTCGCTCTGATGGGCGAAGGCCAGATCAACAACCGCCCGTTCAAGATCGAACTCACCGGCGCGCCACTGCTCAACGTGCGCCGCGATCGCCCGTACCCGTTCCAAGCCGACGTCACGGCGGGCGACACCCACATTGTTGCCGATGGCGCCATTACGCGCCCGTTCAACTTCCGCAACTGGTACGCCAACGTGCGCGGCACGGGCGCCGATCTCGCCGACCTCTATCCGCTCATCGGCCTCTCACTGCCGAACACGCCACCGTACAATCTGACCGGTCGCATCGAACGCAACGGCCACGTCTTCGGCATGCCCAATGTTCAAGGGCGCGTTGGCGACAGCGATCTGCGCGGCGCCTTCACTGCAACCCGCAAACCTGACGACCGCCTTTTCCTCGAAGGCGATTTTCAAACCAACACGCTCGACTTCGATGACATGCTCACCGTGCTCGGCGCCCCGCCGTCCGTGCAGGAAACGGCCAATGCTGAGCAGCGGGAAATGGCGCAGCGTTTGCGGGCTCAAGGCCGCGTGCTGCCCGACGCCCAGCTCGACATTCGCCGCGTCCGCAACATGGATGCGCACGTCTCGTACCGCGCCGCGCGCGTCCGCAGCGAACGCTTCCCGCTTCGCGGCCTCTCGGTCGAAGTTAGCCTCGACCACGGCCTGCTCTCGCTCAATCCGATGACGCTCGACTTGAGCCGCGGCCGCATCACTGGCTCCGCTGCAATCAATGCGCGCGGCGACACGCCCCGCGCCGACCTCGACGTGCGCCTCTCGAACGCGCGCCTGGAATCGATCTCGGCGATTGGCGACAACCCACCGCTCACCGGCACACTGATGGGCCGCGCGCGCCTTTCTGGCGCGGGCGCATCCGTTCGCGACGCCGCCGCCAATGCCAACGGTGAGATCACCTTCGTGACCCCGAACGGCGAAGTGCGCGAAGCTTTCGCCGAACTCACCGGCATCAACATCACTCGCGGACTCGGCCTGCTGCTGACCGATGACGACAGCACAATCGGCGTCCGCTGCGGCGTCGCCAGCTTCCGCGTGCGCAACGGCATCGCCCACGCCCGCAGTATCGTCTTCGACACGGACACCATGCTCATCCAAGGTCGCGGAACCGTCAGCTTGCGCGACGAAACGCTCGACCTGCGCCTCGAGGGCGATCCCAAACAAGTGCGACTGATCCGGCTCGGCGCGCCAATCACCATTGAAGGCCGCTGGCGCGCTCCAGAAATCGGCGTCGACGTCGAAGAAGCGATCGATCAAGGCGGCATCGCTGCGGCGCTCGCCACGCTCGTCGCACCGATCGCGGCCGTGTTGCCCTTCGTGGATCTTGGCCTCGCCGAAGACGCAAATTGCGCTTCGCTCCTCGCGGGTCGCCCGCAGCCAGCGCGCGAAGGCTAAGGAACCAAAAGTTCCTGCCGCCTGTTCACAAACGCCATGACCAGCTTCGCTGACAGCTCCTTCCAGCCGCCGCCCGAAGCGGAAGCCTTCTACATCGAAGGCCTGAAGCTGCTCGCGAAAAGCGACATCCCGTTTTTGATAAGCGGCACGTACGCCGTCACTGCCTACACGGGGATCATCCGTCCCACCAAGGATTTGGACATCTTCTGCAAGGCCAGCGACTACCCGCGCATCCTCTCGTT
Organism: uncultured Caulobacteraceae bacterium; assembly: GCA_902826145.1. Taxonomy (GTDB): domain Bacteria; phylum Pseudomonadota; class Alphaproteobacteria; order Caulobacterales; family Aquidulcibacteraceae; genus Vitreimonas. The sequence continues at coordinate 26,716 of CADEDT010000024.1, read as the reverse complement.
CTTCCGCGAGCACGGCTACGACATCGAAGTCGAGGACGAACGCTGGATCGCGAAGGTCTACAAAGACAAATACTTCTTCGACATCATCTATAGCTGCCGCACGTCGGAGATCGCCATCACCGATGAATGGTTCGAAGATGCGCCCGAGATCGAGATTTACGGCACGAAGGTCCGCATCATCAAACCGACCGAACTGATCTGGTCGAAAATCTTCGTGCAGGATCGCTATCGCTACGATGGCGCCGATATCGCTCACGTCATCCTAAAGCAGCATGAGGCGATCGACTGGACGCGTCTCATGCGCAACATGGAGCTGCATTGGGAAGTGCTGCTCACACACCTCATCAACTTCCGCTACATCTACCCAAGCGATCGCGACGCCGTCCCGCGCTGGGTGATGGATGAATTGAGCGGACGCATGCAAAGCCATCTCGATATGCCACCGTCCAAGGTGAAGGTCTGCCGCGGCCGCCTCTTTAGCGCGCGCGACTACGTCACCGACATCACCGAATGGGGCTACGCCGACATCATCGGCAAAGGCATCGAAGAACGCCACGATCCGATCGAGTGAGGCGGCCATGCGCATAGCTGCAATCGGCGATCTCCACGTCCAAGAGACGATGACCCAACCCTATCGCGCGCTGTTCGCGGACATGAGCGGCGACGCCGACTTCATCCTGCTCTGCGGTGATCTCACGAACTACGGCAAGACGAGCGAAGCCGAGATACTCGCCGCCGATCTCGCCGCAGCGACCGTCCCCGTCATCGCCGTGCTCGGCAATCACGACCACGAGTCCGGCAACGCCGATAGCGTGAAAGATATCCTAACCCACGCCGGTGCACGCATTCTCGATGGTGGCGAAGCCTTCGAACTCGAAGGCGTCGGCTTCGCCGGTTGCATGGGCGCCATGGGCGGCTTCGGGCGCGGCATGCTCTCCGCCTTCGGCGAAACCGCGGTGAAGACGTTCGTGCAATCCTGTCTCGAAGAAACGATGAAACTCGAAACCGGCCTGCGCATGCTCCGCACTGACCGTGCCGTCGCCGTGCTGCACTACGCGCCGGTCACCGAAACGCTCGAAGGCGAACCTCTGGAAATCTTCCCGTTCCTCGGTAATTCGCGCCTCGCCGAAACCATCGACCGCTTCGACAACGTGAAAGCCGTCGTTCACGGCCACGCCCATCGCGGCGTGCATCGCGGCGCGACACCGAAAGGCGTGCCGGTCTACAACGTCGCCCGCCCGGTGCTCGTGGCCCTTGGCGAACGCCCCTACGCGCTCTTCGAAATCTAGCGGCTGAACATCGACTCAAGCCGCTGCAGATCGATCGTCTCCACCGCCGCGCGCGCTCGATCCACCGTTACGCCACCCTGCGCGATCATCACAACGCCGCGTCCGATGACTACGTACCGCGCCCGAGAGCCGCTCACCTCCTCAGCATAGAGTCGCCCGTCAATCGACTGCGAGCGTACGTAACCGCCTTCCAGCGCGCCATCCGGCTTGATCTCCAGGATCGAAGCGAAGGCCGCTGGATCAACGCTGCCCGCAAACTGAATGATCGAAACTGAAAGCGTATTCGAGCCGTCGCTATAAACTGCGTCCGCGCGCGAGACGCCGCCACGCTGCGCCGTGGCTACTGATTGACGCTGGAAACTCCCAGGTAAACTATCCGGCATCTGCTCGCTCAACCGCTCGGGATCGGCCAAGACTTGCGCGCCATACGCCTCAGCAAGCCGACGGACCGCCAACTCTGCGGGAGACCGCCGCGCGATCTCCGGCGCCGCGCGCTCGGGCATCACCGTCTCGACCGCGCCAACCAAAGCTTCGCGCCCCATATTCACCAGCGGGCCGATGAACACGCTAGCCAACGCGCCCACAGCGATCGACAACACTGCAAACGTCAGCGTGAAGCGCGGCACGTTGTTTTCGGCATCAGCCATCGGCATCAGCCGCTTCACGCCGATCGCCAACAGAATGAGCGCGTAGAACACGCCGGCGAGCGTCACCATCAGCGCCACCGGCGGCGCCAGCGCGCCAGTCGCAGCGACCAGCACCGGCGTCGCCGAATAAGCCGCAAGCTGCCTCGCTTTGCCGCCATCGCCCTCCGCGCCAAAACGGCGCGCGAGGAAATTGATCAGCCACGCGGCGACAATCACGCCAAGCACCGTAAAAACCACGTAGAGCGCCGCCGCGATCCCTCGCCACGCCAACGCCGCGTTGATGTCAAAGCCCGAATAAGGAACGCCGGCCGCAAAGCTGATCACAGCGCCGGCGATCGCCAGCGGCACGACGTAAGGGCCAATCAGCGGCGCGTCATCTTCGCCTGCGATCCGCTCCCATTCGGATTGGGGTCGCATTAGGATGTCGCGCGCGCGCGAGAATAGCCCAGGCCGCTCGCCGCTCAACACATCGCTCGACATGATCGCTCTCCCCGCCGCCATGCTAGGAGCGAGGCGCCGCGAGGCAAGCTCTAATCGACGTTAGCTGACGCAGCTCGCGAGCGCGAAGATCACGATAAACGCCACCGCAGCCGCTACGGTCACGGTCGCCGCATACGCGAGCGCCCGATCTTCCGGCGCTTTCATCAGCACCGGCAAGCCGCGGTACATGATGTAGACCATCGCCGCGAGCGCGAAGAGCGACACCCACCAGAGCGGCGGCCACAGCGAGAAGAGCCCCGAAAGCAGCGCCGGCGTGATCGAGTACGCCGCAATCTTCTGGGCGCCAATATCGTTGCGGTCCGCGTCGAACTGGTCAGCAAGTGCGTTGATCGCAACGCCCAGCAGGAACACCAGCGCCACGGTGACCAGCCAGGTCACCACAACGCCAACGATTGCATCACTAATCGAACCCACGCGGATCGGCTCGAAGATCAGCGACCCGATGAGCCCGCACACCGGTGGAATGGCCGCGAGCGGCGCGACATAGCCGATCAGCAGATGCGGTACCGTCGTCTCTTCCGCCTTGATCTGCTGCCATTCCTTCTTCGGCTCACGCAGCAGGCCGTAGGCGCGCGTGAAAATGATCTCGGACTTGCGATACGCATCTTGCGCCCGTGCGCGCGCGCCTTCGACGTTCAGATTGAAGCGCTGCCCGCGAGGCGGCGGCGTATTTTCGTTGTCGGCCGACATCGATTTCTCCTCGGGCATTCTAGCCACGCTTGCCCGTGCGCGCCACGCTTTCGCGTCCCACGCGCCTAAGCCTTGAACGGGTCGCGCATCAGGATGACATCGTCGCGCTCGGGGCTGGTCGAGACGATCGCCGCCGGGCAGCCGATCAGCTCCTCGATACGACGAATGTACTTGATTGCGTTCGCCGGCAGATCCTTCGATGTGCGTACGCCGCGCGTCGTCGACTTCCACCCTTCGAGCGTCTCGTAGATCGGCGTGACCGCTTCCTGATCCTTCAGGCTCGCGGGCAGATAATCGAGCGTCTTGCCGCCGACTTTGTAGCCCGTGCAAATTTTGATCTCGTCAAAGCCATCGAGCACGTCGAGCTTCGTCAGCGCGATGCCGTCAATCCCGGAGAGCGCGATCGACTGGCGCACCAGCACCGAGTCAAACCAGCCGCACCGGCGCGCGCGGCCCGTGTTGGTGCCGAACTCGTGACCGACTTCGCCAAGTCGCTTACCATTCTCGTCGTGGAGTTCCGTCGGAAACGGCCCCGCACCGACGCGCGTCGTGTAGGCCTTCACCAAGCCAAGCACGTAGCTAATCTTCTTCGGTCCGACACCCGAACCAGCAGACGCCTGCCCCGCTGCCACATTTGACGATGTCACGAACGGATACGTGCCGTGATCGACGTCGAGTAGCATCCCCTGCGCACCTTCGAACAGCACACGCTTCGAATCCTCGAACGCCGCATTGAGCACGCGCCATGCCGGCTGCGCATACGGCAGCACTTTCGGCGCGATCTCCGCGAGTTCTTTCTTCAACGCCGCGACATCGATCTCCGGCAGATCAAGCCCGCGCCGCAGCGCATTGTGGTGCGCCGTCAGCCGCTCGATCTTCCACGCGATGGAATCCGGATCAGCGAGATCAGCCACGCGGATCGCGCGCCGACCAACCTTGTCCTCGTAAGCCGGCCCAATGCCTCGCTTCGTCGTGCCGATCGAAGCGTCGCCTGCCTTCTCTTCGCGCGCGGCATCGAGATCGCGATGGAACGGCAAAATGAGCGCCGCCTGATCGGATAGCACCAGCTTGTCCGCACTGATCTTCACGCCTTGGCCGGTGATCTTCTCGATCTCCGCGACCAACGCCCACGGATCGACGACGACACCGTTGCCGATGATGGAAAGCTTGCCCTGCACAACGCCCGAAGGCAGCAGCGCGAGCTTATAAGTCGTGTTGCCAACCACGAGCGTGTGCCCGGCATTGTGGCCGCCCTGGAAGCGCACCACGACGTCCGCGCGATTGCACAGCCAATCGACGATCTTGCCTTTGCCCTCGTCGCCCCACTGGGCGCCGACGACGACTACGCCAGCCATTTCACGCGCTCCTTACGTGCGTTGCGTGTCCGCTTCGCCCGCGCGCGTCAAGTCACGCTGGCGGCGGCGAATCAGCCGGAGGCGCCTCCGGCGGCGCAACGGTCGCGGGTGCAGCAGGCGCCGGCCGCCATTCCGGCGGATCGAAGCGCTGCGGCGGCCAATCGGCCGCAATCGCCGCGCCCTTTATCGGGTTCTTCTCATCGGCCGTGTCGCGGTGGATCAATTGCGCCGCGCCCAGCGCTTCACCGGTGCGATAAAGAATGTCGAGCAGGTCGGTGTCCTTGATGTCCATCTTCCTGAGCTTGTCGACATCCTTGCCCTTCATCTCCTGCTTCAACAGGTTCTCAAGGTGCTCCGGCCGGCGATACTCCGCCTCATCGATCTCCAGCCGCGCATCATAGCGCTGGAACGTGAGCACGGGCTGCGGCGTCCACAGCGGCGTTTTCGTTTGCATCCGCACTTCCGAGTTCACGAACCATGGAAAGCGCGGGCGCGACAGCGCTTGCAGAATGGTGATCTGCTGCTGGCTGATATCGTGATTGTAGCCCTCGAGGGCCGCCTGCACCTTGCTGGAGTACGCAAGCCGCCGGAAATCCGATGTGCTCTTCGCACTTGAGCGGCGCTTGCGGTTTTTCTTCGCAAACCGCTTGCGCACATAGCCGGTGCCGACCGACCAGATCAGCAAATTGTCCTCGCCTGTCGGCCAGTTGAATCCAAACGCCGGTTCGGTGACCGTCAGCAGCAATTGCAGCGCCGGATTGTTGTTGGGGCTGACGCCGCCATCAAAGAAGTGCGCGTAGCCTGAAATGTTGCCGTGTTTGTTCCGCTCCAGCGGAATACGCACATCGGCGAAATAAGTCGGCGCAGCAGCCGACGCTTGCACGAGATCGCGCAGATAGAATTGCGCGTTCGGAACATCGGCCAGATCGGCGGGCGCGTTGAAGAAGGTCCAGTCCGGATTGTTCACCAGGATCCACGCCGAACCAGAATCGATCCGCTTCGCATGAATCGCGAGCCCGGTTTTCAGATCTTCCGAATTGAGCATCCGATCGCCGAGATACTCGTTCAACGCTTGCGTCAGCGCCTTATTCTTGAAACCCGGAATGAAAATGCGCAGCGGACCCGGCACTTGCGGACGCGCGAAGATCGCCGGCAACAACTTGAAATAAAGATCGACCACATCGCGCACGCGCCATTCGAGTGCGAGCGTCGTGGCAATGATCGAGCCTGTCGATGTGCCGCCAATTAGATCGAAATAATGCGAGAGCCGGAAAGCATCGCCTTGGCCGCTCCGCTCCGCCAGATGACGCTCAAGTTGCGCAAGCACGCCAAGCGTGAGCAGTCCGCGGGCGCCGCCGCCATCCAACGCCAGAATGCGCTTCGGGCCCGGCCGTTGAAAACGTTCGCGCAAATGAGCGCCCATAAGCGTCCCCCCTTCTGGAGCGCGCGCATACTAGCGGCTACGCTCCGCCTAGCAACGCACACCTCGGTGCGAAGAAGGCTGGCAAAGCGGCGCGCGCGCCAGCTATTCTTGAGCTACGAGGCTGGGAGGCGAACATGTCACGTACGAAAACGCACGGCGTCTTGGTTTTGGCAGTTTTGGCGCTGGCGCTCGGCGCAACCAACGTCGCAGCTGACACACAATCGCCTCTCGTCGGCCGCTGGGCATGCACCGGTCAAAACGGTGGCGTGACCTACGCATCGACCTTCGACTATCGGCCAGACGGAACCTATGTGAGCACACAGCGCATCAGCGCCGGCGATGATTCAGTCGAAGGCGGCGGCGGCGGTACTTGGCGGTTTGAGAACGGCGTTCTGCACGACACCAAATTGCGCGCCACGCTCGACCGCTTCGTGCGCGACGGCGCCGAAGTGCCATCAAGCGATCCGCAGTGGCAGACACTCTACCGACAGTCGCAAGAAAATCTTGGCGTCGCCACGTCTGCGGAAGTGCGAATCCAGGGCGACGTCGCGCAAGCTGGCGGACTTGCCTGTCAGCGTCAGCGCTGAGCGCGCTCTACTCGCCGAATTTGTAGCCGACGCGGATGCCGATCTGGTCGATGCCCTGATTGTGGCCGTCGCCAAGAATCTGGCCATGGCTCAAGTGCTCGAACAAAACCTGCGCTTCTAGCGGTCCTTCGAAATCGTAGGTGAGCGCGAGCGACGTTCTGAACAGATCTTCCGATCCGAGCAGCACATGCTCATCCGCGAACGCGGCAGCTTCCGGCGATCCGCCTGGGTACGGGTTCTCAGTCGCGCCATCGTGCACGACATAACCAACGCCAGGCTCGATCGCCCAATTCTCAGCGAACTGCCAACGCCACTCCAAGCCGAAGCCGCCGAAGCTGGTATCACCCTGCGTGTTCACCGACGCCATCAGATAGGGCTGCGGCGAGAGCGCCCAGCGCAGGAAGCCAGGTGAATCGAACGAGACTTGAAACTCGACGTTCGGCCCGTCTTCCTTGTTGGCGTTCTTGCAGTCGGTGACGCAGATGTTGTGCGCCATCACGCCGACGTGGATTTCGTCGACGCCCGCTTCCGCTTGCGGCGCAAGCATCATCGCCGCGCCAAAAGCCGCTATCCCGGCCGCTGTTCCCCGCATGGAAGTCTCCCCGTTCGGCCGCAAACTAGCCCGTTCGCGTAACCCGAGGAAAGAGGATCAGTCAGCCGGATCGGGGTCAAAACGATAGGAGAAGCGCACGCCGACATAATCGAGCCCTTGATTCCGGCCTTTATCCAGAATCTGGCCGTGGCTCATGTGCTCCCAATAGATCTGCATCGCAGCGCGGCTGCCGAACTCGCGCTCGAGCGCGAATGACGTACGGAAAAGGTCGCGCGAGCCGAGCAGCTGGTTGTCCGCTTCGAACTCAACCGATTCTGGCGTGCCGTCCGGATACGGGTTGTCGATCTCGCCGTCGTGGATGATGTAGCCAAAGCCCGGCTCGAACGCCCAGCCATCGGCGAATTCCCAGCGCCACAACAGGCCGACGCCGCCGAAATTGACACCATCCTCGGTGTCGGTCGCGAACGAGCCCATCAGATAAGGCCGCGGCGAACCGAGCAGGTTGAGGAAGTCCGGCGAACTGGAGATCAGCTCCAACTCAACATTGGCGCCCTCATGCTTCCCTTCGACGATCTCGCCCTGGTCGTCACGGATGTTGCCAACAACGCCGACACGAAATTCTTCGATTTTGGCGTGGGCAGGCGCGGTCATCCCGGCGATCGCCAGAAATAGCGTCGATCCAAGCAGCTTCAATTTCATAGAAGTCCCCTCGCGAACGATACGTATCGCAAGGGCGGTAACGCCGGCCCCCCGCAGCGGTTCCCGCCCTCGCCCCCGGATTGTGCCTAGGGGCGCTTCAAAAGCGAGTCCCAAGCCGATACGGTCCCAACGCGGGACGAAATGGTGGGGAGAAGCTGATGTTGCGCGCGTTGAAGTCGTTGGGCGCTGCCGCCCTGGTTGTTGCCGTTATGGCGTTGGGCGCCCCGCCCGCCGCCGCGCAGACCCAGACAGATCTGATCGGCTCCTGGAATTGCCGGATCACTACGCCGACCAACGACACCAATATCATCACGACGTATCTGCCGAACGGCGCCTTCATCAGCTACGGCCAGCTCACAGACAGCAGCTCCGGCCGGATGCTGGAGTTCGCGATGGTCGGCGAAGGCACTTGGTCACTCGTCGGCAATGTTCTCACCGAAACCGCCACAACCTTCGACATGATCTGGGCCAAGCTCGACGGCCAAGCCCTCGTGCCGGAAACGCAAATTTGGACGGCGATGGTCAGCGCGATGAACACCACGTTGAATCAACCCAATGTCCGCACCGTAGAAGGCGTCACCGCGACGAGCCTCAGCGTAGACTATCAGGGCACCGACCTGACCTGCACCCGGCCTTAGAACCTGAGCAGCTTCGCGTAACGCACCTGCGGCAGTGATTTGAGCTTGTCCATCACGGGCGTGGGCGGCGCTTGATCGACGCCGACGAGCGCAATCGCTTCCGCGCCTGCGCCTTCGCGACCCAAATGGAACGTCGCGATGTTGATGCCCGCGTCGCCCAGCAGCGTGCCGAGCGCGCCGATGAAGCCGGGCTGGTCCGAATTGTTGATGTAGAGCGTGTTCGGGTGGAACGGCGCTTCGAGCGCCATGCCCTTCACTTCAACGATGCGCGGCTGCCCCGCGATCACCGCGCCCGCCAGCGTGCGCCAGCCGCCGCCGGTTCTCACTTTGAGCCGGATGAGACTGTCATACGTCGGCGACGCATCGCGCGTACTTTCCGTCAGCGTCGCGCCACGCTCCTTGAGCAGCGCCGGCGCCGAGACGACGTTCACGTCCTGCAGCAGCGGCCGCAGCACGCCCGCCAACGCCGCCGCCGTCAGCGGCTTCATGTTGAGCTTGGTGACTTCGCCCTCGTACTCGACCGCAACTTCATCGAGCCCCTCATCGACGATCTGGCCCGCGAACGCGCCCAGCTTCTCCGCCAAGGCCGCGAACGGCTTTAGCCGCGGCGCCTCTTCCGCAGTGATCGACGGCATGTTGAGCGCGTTGGTCACCGCGCCGGTCAGCAGATAGTCCGCCATCTGCTCGGCCACCTGCAGCGCGACGTTCTCCTGAGCTTCGTTGGTCGATGCACCCAAGTGCGGCGTCGCGATAAAGTTCGGCGCACCGAACAGCACGTTCTCTTTCGCCGGCTCGATCGTGAACACATCGAACGCCGCCGCTGCTACGTGTTCCTTCTCCAGCGCCTCACGCAGCGCTGCTTCGTCCACCAAGCCGCCACGCGCCGCATTGACGATGATCACGCCCTGCTTCGTCTTCGCCAGCGCCTCGCGCGAGAGAATGTTCTTGGTCTTGTCCGTCATCGGTACATGCAGCGAAATCATGTCCGCGCGCGGCAGCAGCTCTTCCAGCTCCACCTTCTCGACGCCGATCTGCACCGCCCGCTCCGCGCTCAAGAACGGATCGTACGCGATCACTTTCATCTTCAGCCCAAGCGCGCGGTCAGCGACGATCGAGCCGATATTGCCGCAGCCAATGAGCCCGAGCGTCTTCGCGTAGAGCTCGCGCCCCATGAAGCGGTTCTTTTCCCACTTGCCAGCCTGCGTTGACATGTCCGCCGCCGCCAGCTGCCGCGCCGCCGCAAACATCAACGCAATCGCGTGCTCGGCCGTGGTGATCGAATTACCGAACGGCGTGTTCATCACCACGATGCCCTTCGCCGTCGCCGCAGGAATATCGACATTGTCGACGCCAATCCCGGCGCGGCCGATCACCTTCAGATTCTTCGCCGCCGCGATGATGTCCGGCTTCACCTTCGTCGCCGAACGAATGGCCAAGCCATCGTACTGACCGATGATCTCCTTCAGCTTCGCCGCGTCCGGACCCACTTGGGGCAGGAAATCCACCTCAATGCCGCGTTGCTTGAAGATGTTGACGGCAGCTTCGCTAAGCTCGTCGCTGATCAGAACTTTTGGCATTTCAGGCCGCCTTCGTTTCAAGTTCAGCAACGAGCGTCGCGAACGCCCATTCGATCCATGGGCAGAGCGCCGCGACATCGGACGCATCCACCGTCGCGCCACACCAGATCCGCAGTCCCGGCGGCGCCGCGCGATAGGACGCCGCATCGAACGCCACGCCCTCTTTCTCCAGTAACGACGCCAGCTTCTTCGCGAACTCCGCCTGCGCGTCAGCGCTCAAGCTCGTCACGCGCGGATCAACTACCTTCAGACACACGCTCGTATTCGACCGCGTCGCCGGATCAACCGCGAGAAAATCAATCCAAGGCGTCCGCACCGCCCAATCAGCAAACACGTTGGTATTGGCATCCGCGCGCGCATGCAGCGCCGCCAAACCACCAATCGACTCCGCCCATTTCAGCGCATCAAGATAATCTTCCGTCGCCAGCAGCGACGGCGTGTTGATCGTCGAACCCTCGAAGATTTCGAGATCGACTTTCCCCTTCTTGGTCAGCCGGAAAATCTTCGGCAACGGCCGATCCGGCGTGTAGCTCTCCAGCCGCGCAATCGCACGCGGGCTCAAGATCATCATGCCGTGCGCGGCTTCCCCGCCCAGCACTTTCTGCCAGGAGAACGTCGTCACATCGCACTTCGCCCAGTCGATCGGCTGAGCGAACACCGCGCTGGTCGCATCATTTATGGTGATGCCTTCGCGGTCCGCCGCGATCCAATCGAAGTTCGGGACGCGCACGCCCGACGTCGTGCCGTTCTGCGTGAAGATGATGTCCGCCTCGCGCCGCGCCAGCTCCAACTTCGCCAGCGAGCCGTAGCCTGCGCTGTGTACGGTCGCGTCGAGCTTCAGCTGCTTCGCGTCCGTCACCCATTCTTCGCCGAAGCTCTCCCATGCAAAAATGTCGACGGGCCGCGCGCCCAGCATCGTTCACATCGCCATCTCGACGGCGCCCGTGTCCGAAGCCGGAACGATCGCGATCTTATGCGTATCCGGCACGCCCAGAACGGCGCGCGTGCGATCGATCGCTTCCTTGAGCTTGGCCTTGCCCGGCTTCGCGCGATGCGAACGACCTAACGTTGCGTCTTTCAACGCATCCGTCGACCAGCCAGGGCGTTTTTTTGTGGGTCCCGAAGAAAATCGGGGATCAGCCGGGCGCACTGCCGGCTTCGCGGTACTTGTCATCAACGTGTCTCCCATCCTCACAGATGGACGTCCGCCGTTGGGAGCGGATGGCCCGCTGACGGTGGTGCGCTGCTTCGCAAGCCTTGTCTATGCGTCGATTGGTGAGACTTGCAGCAGCGGGGAAAACCGCGGCCAAGTGCCTAAATGAGCGGCGCCCCGGACATTTATGATCCCGCCTTCGTCAAAGGCGTCTTCGACCGCTGCTCCCAGCGTTACATCGGCTTCAGCTACATCTGCTCCGCCGGCTTCACCGAACGCTGGCGCCGGCAATGCGTTGAGGCGCTACCCGAGCTTCCAGCCGGCGCGACCGGCTACGACCTCATGGCCGGCACCGGCGAAGTCTGGCCGCACCTGTTGCGCCGCCAGAGCGACCTCGGCGCCATCACCGCTGTCGACATCTCAACCGGCATGCACGAACGCGCCATCGAGCGCCTGCACCGCCATCGCGCTCAGAAGATCGCGTTCATCGAAGACAACGTATTCGACAGCGGCCTCGCCGATGCGAGTGCCGACTTTGTGATCGCCACATTCGGCCTGAAGACCTTCAATCCGGAGCAGCAAGCCCAACTCGCCGCGCTCACCGCCCGCGTGCTGAAACCCGGCGGCGCCTTTTCATTCATCGAAGCATCAGACCCGAAAGGCTGGATGCTCCGCCCGCTTTACCTCTTCCACCTCAAAGTGATGCTGCCGCTGATCGAACGCACGCTGCTTCGCGGCGCGCAGGACTTCGCCATGATCGGCCGCTATTGCAGCGAATTCGGCGACGCGAGCGGTTTCGAGTCCGCGCTACGCGGGCGTGGACTCGATGTCCAATTCAAACGCTACTTCTTCGGCTGCGCCTCTGGCGTGTCGGGACGCAAGCCGCTCTGACTAGCGCAATCCGCCCGAAGCGCTAATGCGTTCACCGGTGAGCCACGAAGAATCGTCGGAAGCCAAGAACACCGCTACTTTCGCAATGTCCTCCGGCTGCCCGAGACGGCCGAGCGGCGTATCGGCGACGATCTGTTTTTCCATGTCGCTGCCAACCATGCCAAGCGTATGCGCGCCTTCAGTCTCGGTGCCGCCCGGCGCCAACGTGTTGACGCGGATTTTCCTCGGCGCAAGTTCAAGCGCCAGCGCGCCACTCAATGTGTCGACCGCGCCTTTTGTGGCCGCGTAGATGGTCGCGCCAGCCATCGGGCTTTCGCTGATCACCGAACTCACGTTCACGATCGACCCGCCATCGGCGCCGATGTGCTTGGCCGCTTGTTGCGCGACAAGCAGCGAGCCCAGCACGTTGATGTTGAACTGGCGGTGAAACTCCGCCTCGGTCACTTGTTCGAGCGGATAGAATGCGAACACGCCCGCATTGTTGACGACGACATCGATCTTGCCGAAGGATTCCTTCGCCACATCGAATAGCCGCTCGACATCGCCAGCCTTGGCGACATCGCCCTGCACGGCAATCGCCTTGCCGCCCTTCGCCTCGATCTCGGAAACGACGCGCTCGCCGCCTGCGCGGTCGGAGGCGTAGTTCACGACGACTTTAGCGCCTTCGGCCGCGTACGCCTTCGCGATAGCCGCCCCAATGCCCTTCGACGCACCGGTGACAACGGCCACCTTGCCCTGCAACTTACTCATGGAAACGCCCCTTGCGATGACTTCGACGTTTAGATAATCGTCTAAGTATCGGCCACAAGGGGAGCGCTGAAAGAAGAACCTCAAATTTTGGAGAGGCGATCTAGGTAAGCCTTAAGCACCGGCCGACGGAGCGTGATGATCATGCACTTGCCGTCCTTTTCGGTGTCGATCAGACCGGCCGTCTCAAGCTCCTTGATGTGATGCGACATCGTCGCGGCGCTGACGCCGTGGCGCGCATTGAGCTCCGCACAAGGCAGGCGCCCCTTATCGGCCTCGCCCACCTGGCGCAGAATTTCCACGCGCCGCGGCTCAGCGAGCGCGCGTGCGATGCGTGCGAAATCCTTCTCGGTAAGTTTGGGCGCCGGCATGTCCGTTAATGGCGATATAGGCGCCCGCGCGCCATCGCAAGGCGTGCGCTACTGCTCCCACTCCGCCTCGGTCACCACTATGCGTGGCGCGGGCGGGGTGTGTTCGTCCTGATCCGGCGGAACCGGATGCGATGTCGGCGGCGGCAGGGCGAGCGGTTCGGACGTCGCCTCGAGCCCCGGTATCAACGGCTCTTCGAAAATCGCCGGCAATTGCTTTGCCTTCCGCGCGCGCCGCTTCTTGCGCTTCGGCGCCTCTAGGTGCTCGTCCATGCGGTTGTGCAACCGCGCCAGCGAACTATCCAGTTCACCGCGCAAATAAACCGACACCTGCCCCAACAGGCGCACACTCGACAGGGTCTGGATCGCGCGCATGTAGCCGCCCCGCTTCGAGGCTTGGAAGCCCACGACGCTTTCCAGATCGAAGCGATCGCACCAATAGGGCGCCAAATCCGCAAATGACGATCCCGTCACCGGATCCTCATCAATGCCGACGCCCGGGCAGAAGAAGCGTGAGACGAAATCGTACGGCTTGCCCTCGTCGGCCGGCGCCGTAACGCCGATCATCCCTTGCCGCGGCCCACGCACCGCGACGTTCAGCGCCGCGAAATCCGGTTTCAGATTCCGCAGCGTCGTCTCGTCCTCAACGACGACGTTCGCGTACTCGCCGATGAACGCATCGACGATCTCAACGCTACCCAACGCTTCCGCAACGCTGTCATCCGGCGTCCATGGCGTGCGCTGCTTACGCGGGAGATCGAGCGTGTAGCCTTCAGGCGTCGAGCGCACGATCAGCGCGCCCGCGTGCGTGTCGAACACCACGACTTCGAGCCCCGGATCGATCTCACTCAGCAGCATCGCGCCGGCGGCCAACGTCGCGTGCCCGCACACCGGCACTTCCGTCGCCGGCGTGAACCACCGGAGCTGGTAATTGCCCTTCAAGCCAGTCGGCACCACGAACGCGGTTTCACTCAGCTTGTTCTCGGTCGCGATCGCTTGCAGCACGGCGTCGGGAAGCCAGCGCTCGAGCGGCACCACGGCGGCCGGGTTGCCGGTGAACAGGCGGTCCGTGAAGGCGTGCACGATCCAGATTTTCATCACTTCAACCTATGCAGGCTGGCCCGCAGGCGCGCCAGCATCTGCGCGGTTAACGGGGAGCACGGCTCGCCTCTCAGGCGAGCTTGCACGGCCAGTTGTGGCCCAAGGGCTGGTGCCCCTTGCCAAATCCGGGCGCACGCCGGATGGCTTCCATCAGGTAAGCGCGCGCTTTCTCGACGGAGGGCTCCAGCGGCTCGCCCACGGAATTGTACGCCGCGATCGCCGATGCGAGCGTGCAGCCGGTGCCGTGCGTCGCCTTCGTGTCGATGCGCGGGCTTTCGAATACGCGGTAGCCGTCATTGGTGAGCAGCACGTCGCGCACAACATCACCCGCAATGTGCCCGCCCTTCACCAGCGCCGACCATGCGCCCAGTTGGTTCACAAGCACATCCGCCGCATCCATCTGCCCATCGAGATCGCGTACCTCGACACCCGTCAGCGCTTCTGCCTCCGGCGCATTCGGCGTGACGATCGCGGCGATTGGCACGAGTTCGTTGCGAATGGTCTCCACCGCATCGTCTTCCAGCAGCGACGCTCCGCCCTTCGCAATCATCACCGGATCGAGCACCATGGGCGCGCCGCCGCCAACCGCGTGCCAAGCCTCCACCACGGCGCGCACGTGCGCGGCCGAGCCCATCATGCCGATCTTCCACGTATCGGCGCCCAGATCGCCCATCACCGCCTCGATCTGCGCGCGCACTACATCCGGCGGCACCGCGTGCACAGCCGTCACACCCAGCGTGTTCTGCACGGTGACAGCCGTGATCGCCGTCATTGCGTAACCACCCAGCGCGCTCACCGTCTTGATGTCAGCCTGAATGCCCGCCCCACCGCCGGAATCCGATCCGGCGATGATCAGCACGCGGCCTTTGGGCTTGTTGGTCATTCGCCACTCTTCTTGTGCAGCCAGCCCGTGATCGACAAACGATCCGCCTGCGCAGCGGGCGTCACCATGCTCACCGAGTGGCTTTGCGGCACTGCGAACATATTGAGCGCATTCCAACGCGGCGTGTACGCGCCGGAGACGTGCCCATCCTCATCATGAAATTGCAGCAGTCCGCCCCACTCTATCCGCCACGTGCGCGTGAGATTGAGCACATAAGCGTAGAGCCGCGTGTTCTCGGGGTTCTCGTCGCTGTGTTCAGTAAGAAGGTGCCCAATGCGATATCGTGAAGCCTGGCAATCGACGTAGGCGATGCGCTCGTCGCCGGTGACGGCCCGGAACGCGTCCAACCATGCCGGCGAATTGAACGCCTCGTAGAGCGCCGCCATTGCCGGCGGCGTTGGCCGCCGCGCGGCATAAACAGCGTCGATGCTAAACTTGTCGTACAAATACTGAAATCCGGCGCCGGCGTCGGTGTAGACGCCTTCGATGATCCGCGTGCGTTGCCCTACATCGAGCGCGGCCGCCATCGCCGGGTTGAGCCGAAATACCTCACCACTCTGATCGATCGTCGCCGCGACCCATCGCGCCGCGTGCATGTCCGCCAACACGGCGTCGGCGTCCGCTTCGGCGAGCGCATTCGGAATGTGCGCGCGCCCCGCGCTCTTCAGCGCTCGGGCCGCCGCCGCCACGTCAAACGCTGGGGCGAACGAGCCCATAAGTTTCTCTCCGATCTTGACCCTACATAGCGCGCTACAGAGGACGCGACGCGCGGCGTTGCAAATCTCGGCTACGCACGCGCGAAGCGATCATTACAGATGTCGCGCGTTTGACGAAAGCGTCATCGATCTGCACGCTGTCACACTCTGATGACTTGAGCGCACCCACCCGGCGCCGGAGGAGAAATCGGGGATGGCAACCGCGCGTGAGATGATCGCGGCCGCGTTCTTCGGCGGAGACAGCGAAATCACTCGCTGCCTCTTCGAGGCCAATCGCGATTCCGCGCCCATTCACGTGCGCGGCGGCGCTCAGGGCAACCCACTACTATCCACCGATTGGATGCCACGGGTTGCTACTCTGGTCGACAATCACGACCTCGGCCCGTTTGAGTTCGATGTCATCCTGAACGGCACCGCCGTACAGCCACGTGAACTGCTCGACGCCAAATCGCAGCCTTCGGCCGAGGCCATCGACAAGGCCCTGCGCCAAGGCGCTACGATGCGGGTGATGGGCGTCAGCCGCTTCGACGCAACCTGCGCCTCGCAACTGCAACTCCTGCGGCGAAGCCTGAAACGCGAGGTTTTCGTCAACCTCTACCTCACGCCCGCCCAGCGCCCCGGCCTCAATCTGCACTACGACTTGGAGGACTCGCTTGTCGTACAAGTGAAGGGCGAGAAGCACTGGAAACTGTACGAGACCGTCGACGGCCCCCGCTACCCGCGCACGCACGTCGCCGGCACGCCGCCCGTTCGCGGTGAGCCAACGTTGATTCACATGCGCGCGGGCGACGTGCTCTATGTGCCCTCGGGCATGCCGCACACGGTGGAAACGCGTGAGAGCTCGTCCCAACACATCACGTTCGGCGTACACGTCTCGCGCCAAGTCGATTTCCTGAGCGCGTTGTTGGACGACTTCTCCACGACGGAGGAAGAGTTGCGGCGGCCCATTCGCAGCGGCGAACAAATATCGCCCGGCCAACTCGCCGATTGGGCACGTCATTTCGAGCGTTGGCTAACCGACAAGGCAGCGTCGGGCCGTTAGATTCTAAGTCAGCTCGCGAGATAAGCGCGCACGCGCTGATCCTGGAGCAAATTCATAACGCCCTCCGCGATGCAGCCATTGAGGTCTTGCCGCAGATCGCCGCTCGCGTGATGCACCGTCATCGTGAACGTCTGCCCATCACCGAGCGTGACATCGAACACGATATCGCTCTTCCACGAGAAGACGACGTACTCGCTCAGCAACGAAGTGACCCGGAGTGAAATCGTTTTCGGCGCGCCCGAAGCGTTGACCGTCCCTGCCTTATTCAGCTCCTGCTGCGCCTGCGTAACCATCACCGCGGTAATCGCGTTGAGATTAGAGCTCAGCCTGGAGCCGCTATAGGAATAGACAATGACAGGATCGGTCGAGGGTTGCGCGTTCACGATGGTGGTCGGCCCGTTCACCGCCATTGGCGCGATAAGCCCATCGCGCAGCGGATATTCGGCCGGCGTGAACTGCATGGTGCCGCAACCCGCAAGAAACGCAGCGGCCGCCACCAGCGCGAGAAGTCTCTTCATGTCATCCCCCATGAGCTGCGCGCATGCGCTCCGCATGCTTAGACGATGCCGCCCCATTCGGGAAAGGTGCTGTGAGCAAGATGCCCGTTTCAGCTGAAGAGATTCGTCAGGCGTTCCGTGACAGACTTAAAGCGCTGCCGTGTCCGCATTGCGGTAGGGCGTACACCGATCGCGCTGTCGAATGGTGCGAAGCCTGGTTGGAAGGCCGGCGCGATCTGATGCGAGAGCTCGGCCGCGATGCACGAGATGGTCCGATCAAGCTAAAGTGCGAAGCATGCGGCGACTACGCGATGACCAACGCCTTCTTCGCTGCGCCGAAGCCCAGCTAGTCGCGCTCAAGACTCCAGATCGCGACAGTGCCGTTCTTGGAGTAGGCGGCCCCACCCATACGATTGCCGTCGATAACTCCAGAATAGACTGCGAAGTACTGGTTCGTATCGAAGGTGATTAGCGCGTCGCGCTGACGCCAGCGGGCGTTATCGAAGGTGCGACCGTCTCTGACATACGTGTAGACGAGCACTCCATCAGCGCGGAAATAGGCGGTCAGCTCCAGAGCTTCACCATCCAACGTGTCGAATCCGTGCCAACGCGTCTCTGCTATGCTTGCGACCTCGGCGCGCGCCGTTTGGCCGAATGCGGGGGTGGGCGCGGGTGCAAACGCCACCAATGCGGCGACTAGGCCAAGCGCAAGCGCGAAACGAGCAATCATGGTGCACTCTCCATCAGCCGCCTAGCACGCCAGTCAGAGCGCCCAGCGGACGCGGATCAATTCCAGACCAATTTTCATTGGAGCGCAAATCTCAAAGGACTGGGGATTGGCCGGACCTCTGTCGGCAAATTCTTGGCGCAACGCGTTGCAATTGGCGCTTCGCAAGAAAACCAATCCGACCGAATTGAAGCGCACATATACTCTTCCCGTTCCGCATCACGGAGGGGTCAATTGGATCCGAACCCTTAGGCGAAGCGGAATGTGAGTGAAGCGAGAGATGTGCTGTCGGGGATCGTGAAACCGGCAGGTCCAGGAGAAGTTCGGACTTCCCTGCTCGCCGTGGGCGCCCGGCCGTCGGACCGAATTCGACGTCCTCCCGGCCGGAGCTAGCGATAAATCACTCACGGGAACGCGCGGACGATGTCCGCTTCTCTTCCCTGCCTTGCCTTCCGGACGCGAACGCGCGTTCCCGCCCTCCGGTCGAGGAGGTTCAAGTCATAAACCGCAGCGCTCGGAGCGCGTGCGTCAGCCGAGTGCGCGCCAAACCTTCAGCGCTTGCACCGTCTCCGCCACATCATGTACGCGCACCATCGCCGCGCCGCGCTGCGCCGCGATCAGAGCTGCGGCCACCGAACCGCCAAGCCGCCCCTTGGCAGCGTCCTGAGCGTGAGCATCGATCGCCGCGATAAAGCTCTTGCGAGACGCGCCGATCAAAACGCGCCTGCCCGTCTCGCCGGCAATGCGCTCAACGTTGTTCAAGAGCGCGAGATTGTGTTTGAGCGTCTTTCCGAAGCCGATACCGGGGTCCACCCAAATTTCTTCGATTCCCTTCGCCACCGCCGCCTCGACGCGCGCGCGCAGGAACGCAATCACCTCAGTCACGACGTCGTCGTATCGTGGGGCATTTTGCATCGTACCGGGCTCGCCCTGCATGTGCATGAGCACAACGGGTCGATGCAACGCAGCCGCCGTCTCCAATGCGCCCGGCGATTGGAGGGCGGCGATGTCATTCCAAATCGATGCCCCCGCTGATATCGCGGCGCGCGCGACGGCAGGCTTTGTCGTGTCGATGGAAATCGGCGCCTTGATCACCGCGCGCACTGCAGCGATCACCGGCACAACGCGCGCGATCTCCTCGCCCTCCTCCACGGGCGCAGCTCCCGGCCGCGCGGACTCGCCGCCGACATCTATGATGTCCGCTCCCGCCTCCAGCATGGCGAGCGCGTGCGGCGCGGCGGCCGCATCGTGCGCGCCACCATCGGAGAACGAATCCGGCGTGACATTCAGCACGCCCATGACATACGGCCCGCCGGCAATTTTGGGGGGCGGGATTTGAAAGTGACTCATCGGCGGCGCGGATGGCAAAGCGAAGCCTCCAAGGCAAGCTTGACGCGCAGTTGTCCACGCGCGCACTTGTCGCGCTCACGGAAGCGCTACGCGCAAGATCAAACAGTTGAACGTCATCGCGCAACGTCAAATCGGCGCAACTGCAAGGCGGCTAGGCGGAAATGGACAACTGGCGGCTGAAATACGAACGGGTGATTACGCCGGTCTTCCGCACCTATTGGCGTTTCAGCCGTGCCGCGACATTGGGGGTTCGCGGCGTCGCCTGCAACGAAGCCGGACAGGTCATGCTGATCAAGCACACCTATCTGCGCGGCTGGCACCTGCCCGGTGGCGGCGTCGAGCGCGGCGAAACAGCGCCATTCGCCATCGCGCGCGAGATGGCGGAGGAAGCGGGCTTGGAGGCCATTGATACGCCGGCGATCTTCGCGCTCTATTCCAATCACTCGAACTTCGCCGGCGATCACATCGGCCTCTTCAAGTTCGGCGCCTGGAAGCCGTGCGCAACGCGCTCTGGCAACGAGATCGCCGAGCGCGGCTTCTTCGATCCGCTTAAGCCGCCAGAAGGAACCACACCTGCAACTTTACGCCGCCTGGCAGAGGTGTTTTCCGGCGCGCCGCTGAGCGCAACTTGGTGACCGCGCTTGCCCGCTTCGGGCGCCATCCCTATGTTCGCCGCTCGCAAAAACGAGGGCGCGCCTTCCAATGATGAAATGTGATGCGGCATGGCTCGGCGAGACGCTTTCGCGCCTCGACCCGCAAGACATCTCGCCCGCGCTTAATCTCGGCTCGTCGACGAAGGCGTACCGCGAAAAGGAACAGCCTTACGTCAACGAGCTCGTTTTCGGCCCGCTCGAAAAGCGCGGCGTGAAGGTGATTCACAGCGATCTCAAAGCCGCCGAAGGCGTCGATATCGCCGGCGACATTTTCAACGACGACGATCTCGCGCGCATTCTCGCTACCAATCCCAAATCCGTCATCTGCACGCACATGTACGAGCACGTCGTCGATCGCGACGAACTCACGCGCCGCATTCTGAAGATGATCCCCGAAGGTGGCATGTTCTTCATCACCGTGCCGTCGAGCTATCACCAGCACAACGACCCCATCGACACGATGTTTCGCCCCTCTCCGGACGAACTCGCGGCGATGTTCGATGGTCAGCAGATCGTCGATAAGCAGGAGCTGATTGGCGAAACATATTGGGTGCACATCAAAAAGCGCCCGGTGACACTCTTCTTCCGCCACTTCCTGCGCTTCTGGTTTCCGTTCTTCGGCTGGCGCCAATGGAAGCGCTCGATGCGCAAACTCTATTGGCTCTTCAACCACTACAAGGTCGCGGCCATCGCCGGCCGCAAGGTCGCCGCCTGATGCGCTACCTGCACACAATGATCCGCGTCGGCGATCTTGATGCTGCGCTCGATTTCTTCTGCGCCAAACTCGGCCTCGTCGAGATGAGCCGCATGGACAACGAAGCCGGGCGCTTCTCTTTGATCTTCCTCGCCGCCCCCGACGACGCCGAACTGGCCCGCGCCAAGAAAGCCCCGATGGTCGAACTGACGTACAATTGGGATGAGCGCGAATATGGCGGTGGGCGCAATTTCGGGCACCTCGCCTATCGCGTGAAGGACATCTACGCGACGTGTCAGCGCCTGATGGACGGCGGCGTCATCATCAACCGGCCGCCGCGCGATGGGCACATGGCGTTCGTGCGCTCGCCGGACGGCATCTCGATTGAGCTGCTGCAGGAAGGCGAACGCCTCGCGCCGCAAGAGCCTTGGGCGTCGATGCCGAACACCGGCAGCTGGTAAAGCAAAGGCCGCGCTCCTTGCGGAACGCGGCCTCGCTTCGCTGTTCGTGAAGCTTATTGCGACGTGAGTTCGGAGACGCTCAGCGTCGAAGGCTGCGTCGAGCCCTCCGAGAACGTGCCGACCCAAACGTCGTATTGGCCAGACGTCGGCGCCACGAACGTCACCGCCGGGTTGAGGCCGTTGGTGTCGTCATTGCAGACCCAATTGCCTTGCGCGTCATTGATGACGAGCGTCGTGTCCGCGTCTGATTGCACCGAGAAGATCAGCGGCAGGCCATTGTCGCCCGCCGTGAAGCTAACGCGATAATCCGGCGCGCTGGAAATCCAGCCTACGCACTCCGGAATCTGGTAGGCGTTGTAGCTGCCGCCTGCCGCTACAGCGACGGTGCGAGGGTCAGGCGTGAAGCCAGAGACGAGTTCGATCGTGCCGTAGTTCGGCTCAAGCGTGAAATCAGGCGCGTTCGCAGGCACCGCATTGGCAGGTCCGCTGATCTCCGAAATGTAGAGGTTGGCCGGCACCGTCTCCTCGGTGCCAAAGCGGCCGACCCAAATCTGATAGCGCCCACTGCGTGGGTTATCCCAGCTGATCACCGGATTGAGATCATCGCCGCTATCGTCATCGCACATCCACTGACCGTTTGGGCCCTTCACAACGAGCGTTGTGTCCGCATCAGCTGCGACGCCGATGAAGAGCGGCAGCTCGCCTGCACGATACCGCAATGTGAAGCTCGGACGCCCGGCGATGAAGCCACGGCAATTTTCACTTGGGCTAACCGTCGACACATCGATAGGGCCGCCCGCGTTCACAGTCGTGACATGCGGATCAGGCGTGAAGCCGGAGCGCAAGCTCACTTGGCCGAACGTGCCGGTCGCGCTTGAATTGATCCGCTGCGCATAAGCCGGCGCAGCCATAAGTGTAACGGCCGCAGCAGCAGCCAATACGCGTCCGAGTGATGTCATGTGTTTCCCCAAGTTCGAGATGTCTCGCGCCCGCGCACTGTTCTCCCGCGCGAACATGAACGCAAGCACAGACCTAGAGGAAACGAGGCATTTTCAAGGTATTTCGTTACCGGCGCCCGAACAATTTTTCGATGTCGGCCAATTTGAGTTCAACGTACGTCGGCCTGCCATGATTGCATTGGCCCGAGAACGGCGTCGCTTCCATTTGGCGTAGCAGCGAATTCATCTCATCGCCGGTGAGACGCCGTCCCGCGCGGATCGAACCGTGACACGCAATCGAGGAACACACCTCCTCCAAGCGCTCCTTCAACGCGTGCGCCTCGCCAAGCTCGGCGATGTCGTCAGCCAAGTCCTTCAGCATGCCCGCTGCATCGACGTGGCCAAGCAACGCCGGCGTCTCGCGCACGAGTATGGCGCCAGCGCCAAACGGTTCGATCACAAGGCCAAGCTGCGCTAACTCCTCCGCGCGCGCAGCCAGCGACTCCGCTTCGCTCGGATCGAGTTCGACCACTTCGGGGATGAGCAAGCCCTGCCGGCGAACGCCACCGTTGGCGAGCATCTGCTTCATGCGCTCATAGACGAGGCGCTCGTGCGCGGCATGCTGATCGACGATGACGATGCCGTCCTCGGTCTGCGCGACGATGTAGGTTTCGTGAATCTGCGCGCGTGCAGCGCCGAGTGGAAAGAAACGCGCGTCCTCGGGATCGTGCGGCGGCGTTGATTGAATGGCCGCTTCGAGGTCGGCGGGCGCGATCATGTTGGCGAAGGACGGCGCGCCCGCCTCAACACGCCCGCTCGGCATCATGAAATCGCCCGGTGCAATCGCCTCCTCCGCCGCGCCCCAAGCGCGGAGGGCTGGCTGCGGCGTGTAGTGCGGACGCACGGCGCCGAGCGCGCTTGCGGCGGTTGTCGTCGATGCACGATGGCCCGCACCGGCCAGCGCATGCGAAAGCGCGCCCACAATGAGCCCGCGTACCAGCGCAGCGTCGCGAAAGCGTACTTCCGTCTTCGCCGGGTGCACGTTCACATCCACTTCGCTCGGTGACAGATCGAGGAAGAGCGCAGCGACGGGGTGACGATCTCGCGCCAGCAAATCCTGGTACGCCGCACGCACTGCGCCGACGATTAGCTTGTCCTTCACCGGCCGGCCATTGACGAAGAGGTGTTGGTGCTCGCGCGTGCCGCGATTGAATGTCGGCAGACCGGCAAAGCCCGAGAGCCGTACCGTGTCGCGAACTTGGTCGAGCGCGATGCAGTTCGGCGCGAAGTCCGCACCGAGGATCGCAGCAAGCCGCGCGCGGCGACCTTCGTTTTCCGGATCGGCTTCGGCGCTCAATCGCATCGACGCACGCCCGTCGTGCTCCAGTGAGAACGCCACGTCCGGCCGCGCCATCGCCAAGCGCTTCACGACCTCGGAGACCGCCATCATCTCGGCGCGCTCGGATTTCATGAACTTCAGCCGCGCCGGCGTAGCAAAGAAAAGATCGCGAACCTCAACGCGCGTGCCGCTTTCGCTGAGCGCCGCCCAAGCTGAAGGTTTCACCGGCTGCAGCGCCCCGCCTTCAACCTCAATCGCCCACGCCTCAGAGACGCCGCGCGCCTTCGACGTGATCGCCAGCCGCGCCACGGCGCCAATCGACGGCAGCGCTTCGCCCCGGAAGCCCATCGTGTGGATGTTAAGCAAATCAACGTCGCCACCGGCGCCCGCTGTCAGCTTCGACGTCGCGTGCCGCTCAACGGCCAGCGAAAGTTCGTCGCGCGGAATGCCACCGCCATCATCCTCAATCGAAATGAGTCCCAGGCCGCCCCGCTCGATGCGTACCGCTACACGCCGCGCGCCAGCGTCGAGCGCGTTTTCGACCAGCTCCTTTACCGCCGCGGCCGGGCGCTCAATCACTTCGCCCGCGGCGATGCGGTTCACGGCTTCAGGGGGCAGACGGCGGATGGTCATGAGATTCGGCGTGAGGCTAGCATATGGGGCGCGGCTTCTCCCCCCGCCACGGCAGCGCTAGGTTGGCGCTATGGCCGAACAAAAAAAGCCCAACGCGGCGCAGCTTGCCTCCCCATCGTTTCGCCTTGCGGCGCTCGACGAGGATTTCCTGCTGAGCGAATCCACGCGCGGCGTGCGGTTTCTGCTCGAGTACGAGAAAGCCGAGCAAATTCTCAAAGCCAAGCGGATCAAATCCACGATCGTGACGTTCGGCGGCGCGCGCATCCTCGAAAGTGGCGGCTCCGAGCAACACGCACTTTGGTACAAGGAAGCGCGCACGTTCGGACGCATCGCCTCCGAGCGTGGCGGCGCAATGCGTGACCATAGCGGCGATCATTGCAACGTCATCGCGACAGGCGGCGGGCCTGGCTTGATGGAAGCAGCGAACCGCGGCGCGCGCGATGCGGGAGCGCCGACCATCGGATTCAACATTCGCTTGCCGCATGAGCAAGAGCCCAATGCGTACTCGACGCCCGAGCTCACGTTCAACTTCCACTATTTCGCGATGCGTAAAATGCACCTCGCCATGCGCGCCAACGCGCTCGTCGTATTCCCTGGCGGCTTCGGCACCCTCGACGAGACGTTCGAGATTCTGACGCTGCGCCAAACACGCAAAGCCCCACTCATTCCGGTTGTGTTGTTCGACGAAGCCTATTGGCGCTCGGTGATCAATTTCGACAAGTTGCTAGAGCATGGCGCCATCGACGCCGCCGATCTCACGCTCTTCCGTTTCGCCGATACCGCCGAGAGCACATGGGAGGCCCTCGTCGAGCAAGGCCTTGGCAAAGCGCACGACGATAGCGCGCCTGACGTGGTTCAGAAGGACATCTGAGCTTGGCGGTTTAGCCCCTGCTCATTGTCATTCCCGTCCCTCACGCCGTTTAGGCAGCACCTCTATCTACGGTGAACTCTCACGAATGAGAGCAACACGAAGAGGAAAGAACTGTGAAACGGTACGTAATCGAACGTGAGATCCCGGGCGTTGACAAGCTGGGACCGAACGAACTTTCAGGCGCTGCGAAGACCTCCAACGCAGCACTCAGCGAACTCGCGCCGAAGGTGCAGTGGGTGCATTCCTACGTCGCCAAGGACAAGACGTTCTGCATCTACTTGGCCGACAACGAAGACGACATCCGCGAACACGCGCGCATTAGCGGCTTCCCGGCCAACAAGATCACCGAAACCACCGGCGTGATCGACCCAACCACCGACCGGAGCCGATAGCGCATGGCGCGCCCAGCGTCTAAGGTGACAGGCATGGATCGCAATGTGCTCAACGTCACCGTCGTGCTTTTGGACGATGGCTATGCGTCCACGGCGCTCATGCCGATTGAAGTCTTTCATTCGGCAGGGGCGCTGTGGCGCCAGCTCAACGGCGAGACACCGGAGCCACGCTTTCGCGTGACGACGGCGTCGATCGGCGGCAAGCCGGTGAAAAGTCCGTACGCAGGCCTGAGCATGACCCCCGAACGTGCGCTCGAAGACATCGAGCGCACGGACATCGCGATCATTCCCACCTCTGGTCTCGCCTTCAACGAGAAGCTCATCGAGAACAGCGCGCTATTGCCGTGGCTACAGACGCAGCACGCAAATGGCGGCTATCTCGCCGGCGTGTGCATGGGCGCGGCGTATCTGGCGGAGGCTGGCCTGCTCGAAGGCCGGCGCGCGACGACGCATTGGGCGATCGCGTCCGAGTTCGAGAAACGCTGGCCGAAAGTGGACTGGCGTCCGGACATGTTCGTCACCGAAGACGCACGCCTGCTCTGCAGCGGTGGGCTAACGGCTGCCGCGGACGTGAGCTTGTACTTGGTCGAAAAGCTCTGCGGTCACGAAGTGGCGGTGCAGACGGCGAAGGCGTTGCTGCTCACCATGCCGCGCACGCATCAATCCGGCTATGCGGTGCTGCCGCTCTCTCCTTCGCACGATGACGAACGCGTGCAGGAAGCTGAGCGCTACATCCAAACCAACTTCCGCGAGGCGCTGACCAGCGACGCGATCGCTAGCCACGTCGCTATGAGTCCACGCACTTTGATGCGGCGGTTTAAGGCAGCGACCGGACGTTTGCCTGGCGCGTATCTGCAGGGCGTGCGCATCGAGACGGCGAAAGCCATTCTCGAAAGCGACGACGCGCCGATCCAGAAAGTTGCGACCGCGGTCGGCTATGACGACGCCGCGCACTTCCGCGAACTGTTCAAGCGCTCCACGGGCATGACGCCCGCGGAATATCGCGCGCACTTTGCCGAGCTTCGCGTTCGGCAAATGGAGCAAACGGCGCTCACAAAAGGCTGAGGCTTCGCAGTCACACGTGCGTGCTGCCACAATTTTTCCGCGTGACATCGCCCCAAATCACATGATACACGCGCGGCCCATTCGGAGACGTGTCGTGAAAACGCGAGAGATCAACCACCAGATGCTAGCGCCAGTCGCATATAGCGATTTGCGGCAGAGCATTTGTGCGCGGAGGGATCTCAGCGTCTGACGTCTACGGACTAGGAGCATGAAGAACCCCTCCAAGGCGCGGCCTG
>CADEDT010000023.1:5020-31679 GCA_902826145.1 uncultured Caulobacteraceae bacterium | reverse complement strand
CGAGCCGTGAGCCAGGAGACCTGCCGCCGCACGTCGCTCGTTCGCCCGGCCGGGTACAGCCGTGCGCACCGGAAGTCTCCGCAGCAGCGACGCGGGCGGCCCCGCGCACGAACGCGCCCCGCTTGTCGCTGTGAACGCGCGCCGGAGGGGACGCGGCGCGTTGCAAAACGGGGATGCTCCCATGCGTTACGTATTGAAGGCTGCTTTGTTGGCGGCTGTGTCTTTCGTCGCCCTGCCCGCTGCCGCGCAGGACATTGAGGACGATCTCGTCATCACCGCGACGCGTCAGCCGAGCGAGGCTGAGCGGCTACCGGCTGATGTCGACGTGATCGATGTCGATGAAGCACGCAGCCGCGGCGTCGATACGCTCGCTGAAGCCATCGCAGAAACTCCTGGCATCAACGTTGTTGAGTCCGGCGGCTTCGGCCAGCAAACGAGCCTTTTCTCAGGTGGCGCCAATTCCAACCACACTCTGGTGCTGTTCGACGGCATTCGCCTCAACGATCCATCGTCACCAGGGTCGAGTTACGACGCGGGCCAAGACACCCTTGGCGGACTCACGCGAGTAGAGATCGTTCAAGGTCCAATGAGCGCCGTGTTCGGCTCGGATGCGATCGGCGGGGTCATCAACATCCTGCCGCGGCACGGCGGCGAAGGCGCGCTCAACGCGCGCCTTGATGTCTGGGGCGGGTCGTTCAACACAACGGCGGCCAGCGCGGGCGTTGACGGCACGCTCGGGCGCTTTCGCTACGCAATCACCGGCGAGGGCTATGCGACGGAAGGCTACGATCTCGTTCCCGAACGCATGTCTACCCACACCGGCGATGACGATGGCGCGGAAAGCGGCACATTCACCGGCATATTCGATCTCGATGTCACGGACGGCCTCGCGTTCGATCTGCTCGTGCGTCACCGCGAAGCGCGTGCCGATTTTGACGCGTTCAACTTTCCACCGCCGACATTCAACGAACAGCGTGCGGACGATCCCGACCTCGAGATCGCGCAGAACGACGTCACGATCGGCCGCCTTGGCGCGACATGGCGTCTGAACGACGCGTTTTCGTTGCGCGCGAGCGGCGGCAAGCTGGAACAGCGACGCGAAGAACAGGACGGCGGATTCACCACTTCCACGTTTGAGGGCGATCGCCGCTTCGCCGACTTGGTCGCCAATCTGCAATTTGGCGAAACCGGCGTGCTTTCGAACGCAGGCATCGTCGCTGGTATCGAAACTCAAACAGAGGAAGTCGATATCGATCAAGGCTTCGCGACGGTTGTCGCAGACCAGGATCACACTGGCGCATTCGTCACGGCGCAAGGCGATATCGCGAACCTCACTCTCACAGGCGCCATGCGCGTCGACGACTTCGAGGGCTTCGGTATGGAGACGACATGGCGTGTCGGCGCGTCTTACGGACTTTTCGACATCGTGCGTTTCTACGCCGCCTATGGCACCTCGTTCCGCGCGCCGACGCTCTACGAGCGCTTCATTTCATGGGGCAATCCTGACCTCGATCCGGAACAAGGCACGGCCTGGGAAATCGGCGGCGATGCGCGCTTTCCGGCGTTTGGCCAGGACGCAGGCATCGAAATCGGCCTGCTCTATCGCAGCTCGGAAATCGAGGACCTGATCGATTTCAACTCCTTCTTTGTCTACGCTAACATCGACGAAGCTGAGATCGACAGCGCCGAAGTGCGCTTCGCAATCCGGCCAACCTCGTGGCTCACGGCGCGTGTCTCCTACGTCTACACCGACGCACAAGACGCCGTGGCGAACACGCCGCTCCTTCGGCGGCCTGAAGATGCGTGGTACGCCTCACTCGACTTCGACCACGGGCCGTTCACCGCGCAGCTCGCGTGGCGTTCGGTTGGCGAGCGGGCGGACCAGATCTACGGCGATAACGGCTTCTGGCTCGGCGTTGGCACAACGCCGCAGTACGATGTCGTGCGCGCATCGGCGGCGTGGGAGTTCACGCCTGGCGCGCAAATCTACATCGCTGGCGACAACCTCGCTGACGAGGACTACGAGCCAGCCAATGCGTTTGCCGGCGCGCCGCGCAATGTCATGGTCGGCATCCGTCTCAAACAGCCGAGTTGATTGCCTTCGCCAACAACAAGCCTAGCGTCCTCCTGTTCAAAACAGGAGGACGCCATGGCAGTCGCAAAAGTAATCGAAGTCACCGCAGGCTCGAAGAAAGGGCTCGAGGACGCCATCGAACAAGGCATGGCGAAAGCCTCTGACTCGCTCGAAAACATCGAAGGCGCCTGGGTTCAGGACATCAAGGTCACTGCCAAGAACGGCAAAATCAGCGAATGGCGCGTGAATATGAAGGTCACGTTCGTGTTGAACTGACGCCTATTGCAGCGGCACGTTGAGGTTCAGATCGTCGCCCGTGACGTTTTGCGCAGCGTCCAGACATAGGGACTTCAACGCACCGTTCGTCTCGCCCGATGGCAACAGATTGGTTCGATACCATTGCCGGCTGAGCGTCACTTCGCCAGCCGCCGTCGTACCGATTGGTGCATACGTCGAGCCAACGCGCTGCTGCGCGCTCGGCGTGCGCGCCCAGGTAGGGTAGCTGTCTGCCACGTGTGTGAAGCGCACATGCAGGCTGCCGCACGGATACGTGCCCCATTGCATGTCGGTGATCTCGACCATGCGGCGCTGAGAACCCGGGCAGAATGATGGACGTGCTCCGCCGTAAGGCGAGCCACGCAGCACGCGCGCACCTTCGGGCGTCAGATTATATTCAACGACACCGGGTCCGACGTCCGGACGTTCGACGGCGGTGAGAAAACCCATTTCGACGAATTCTTGCATGCGCGCGCGGCTCAACGTGGTGACATCCGCGCCCCAATCGCGATTCATGCGGTCGAAGCGTGCGAAGTAGACGGCCCGACGATCGCTTGGATCGAGCCAAATGCCCGGCCACGGAAAACAAATCGGCGCCGCTTGCACGAGGCTCTCTACAGCGGCCGCCACTTCGGCTCGGTCAACGCCGCTCTCCACACGCTCGATCACGGTGTTGGCCGCGCCGGTGCGCACTGCCACCGGCAAGCGCACGAACTCCTCATTGACCGGCAGGCCAGAGCACGCCGCCAACGCAAAACCGAACAGCACCACCGCGATCCGAGGGATCGCCCCTACCAGCGGCATAGCCGCCTCCCCTCAAAGGCCTTTGGAACTTTCCAAGTTTAATCACGCGCGCGTGATCGCCGCAAAGGGGCAGGCCTCTGTTTGTGCGTTACGGCGAGGAAAGGCTTGGAGCGGGTAGAGGGAATCGAACCCTCGTCTTCAGCTTGGAAGGCTGCGGCTCTACCATTGAGCTATACCCGCAACCGCTCTTGGCAGTGTTCGTCAGCAAGGCTGGTGGAAGGGGCTGGATTCGAACCAGCGTACGCTCGCGCGGGCAGATTTACAGTCTGCTGCCATTAACCACTCGGCCACCCTTCCGGCCATGCTTCCGCGACCGGCAAAGCGCCTGTAAGCCAGGGCCCTGATTTCGCGGAGCGCGTCCTATAGCCAAGCCACCTCCCCCGCTCAAGCCGGACCGTGCGCGTCCAATCAACCCGTTGCCGCGCCGTGAATTCGAGGCCGAGGCCGGCGGGCCATCCTGGATTTGGGGCGTGCACGCGACCTTGGCGGCGCTCGCCAACCCTGCCCGGCGGATCGAACGGGTAGTCGCCACGCGAAATGCGGCGTCGCGTTTGCCCGAAGGCATTGACCCGCAAATCTTAGAACCGGATGCCATCGACGGCATGCTGCCGCCCGGCGCGGTGCACCAAGGGCTAGCGGCGCGCGCCCATCCGCTTGAACCAGTCGCACTGGAAGCCGCATGCGCGCCGCCCGATGGGCGCAGCGTGCTGATCCTCGATGGCGTGACCGATCCGCAGAACGTCGGCGCGGCGTTTCGTTCGGCCGCGGCGTTCGGTGCGCGCGCAATCATTCTGCAGGATCGCAAATCGCCGCCGCTGACTGGTGTACTCGCTAAGGCGGCCGCGGGCGCAGTCGAAACGATTCCGCACGTGCGCGTGGTGAACTTGGGACGCGCGATCGAGACGTTGCGTTC
Source organism: uncultured Caulobacteraceae bacterium (assembly GCA_902826145.1). Lineage (GTDB taxonomy): Bacteria > Pseudomonadota > Alphaproteobacteria > Caulobacterales > Aquidulcibacteraceae > Vitreimonas. Next base: position 27,612 of record CADEDT010000023.1, on the reverse strand, counting down.
GCTCGGCTACATCACCGTCGCGCTTGAAGGCGAAGCGGAGCTTGGTCTCGGAGACGCGCTCGCCGATAAGCGATCAGCAGCGATTGTGGTCGGCGCCGAAGGCAAGGGCTTGCGGCCCGGCGTTGCCGAAGCGTGCGAGAAGCGCGCGCGCATTCCGATCGCGCCGGCGATGGAGAGCTTGAACGTCTCCGTCGCCGCCGCGATTGCACTCTACGAAGCGAAACGCTCGCGCTAGTGCGCGGCTTTGGCGCCGCCCCTGAAGAGCATGCTCTTAATCAGGAAGAAGATGCCGATGATGATCAGATAGCCAAGGAAGAGGACAAGCGCGCGCGTCCAGAAGCTTTCTTGCATCAGATCGGGCGGCAACGTCACTTCGCCACCGCCGCCGGACAGTACCGGCGCCAGCACTTCGATAGCGATGTGAATTACCGTCGCGACAAGAGCAACCGGCACCCACTGCCTCCAGGATCCTATGAACAGAACCGCGGCGAGCGCGATCAGCAGACCCTTTGGATTGTTGATGTTGGCGAAACCGTCGCGCAGCCACGCTATGGCCTGATCCACATATTCCATTCGCCCCTCCGCGATAGGGTTCCCGTCCCCGCCGGTCCCCGGCGGGATTTTTAGGCGCCGCCTCCGGTTCCGTCCAGCCGAAAGGCGCCCGCTTTAGGTGAGTTCGCGCGTCATGAGGACGTCATCGACACAGACGCCATCGACCTCGATACCGCCCGGGATGCGCCCTGTCTGTTGGAAGCCCATGCGTTCGTAGAGGCCGCGCGCGTGGCCGTTCACGCCGTTCACCCATAGTGCAATCCGCGAGGCGCCACGGCTTTGTGCATGTGCGATAGCAGCTTGGATGAGCTTGCCGCTGGCGCCACTGCCGCGCGCATCGGGATGCACATAGACGGCATGGATCCACCACGTGTGCGCGAGTGACGGGTAGATCAGAGCGTCAATGGTGAGCTTGCCGACGAGACGCTCGCCGTCGAACGCGCCCCAGCCGTCACCGCGTGTAAGCATTGCTTCAACGTCGGCGTCTGAGCGGGCCGCGTCAGTGGCTTCCACATCGACGAAGCCGCTCGGTGATTCCTTCATCCCAAACCGATGCAGCGCGCGATACGCGGCCAGATCACTCGTGGTGAGCTGACGAATGATCACGCCGCGCCGCCGCCACCAAAGCGCACGGCAAGCTCCGCGACTTGCTCATCCTCGATCTTCTTGAACAGCACGTCCGGTGGCGTGAACTTGTGTCCGCGCGGGAGCGCATCCCAAACGCCTTTGTCGTCGGGCTTGGGCCAATTGCGGTTCGCTTCCGGCACACCGAGCGCATCGAGCACGATCTTCGCGGCATCAGGAATGAAGGGCTGCGCGAGAATGGCGAACACGGCGCAGGCGTTGAGCCCCGTGCGTACGCCGACGGCGGCCGCATCGCGATCCGTCTTCAGCGCCGTCCACGGCGCTGCCACCTGCAGATACTCGTTTCCAGCAACCCAGATCGCGCGAAGCTCTGCCGCCGCTTTGCGGAATTCCATCTGCTCGTGACATTGCGTCAACGCGGCGAGGCGTTCCGCGAACTCGTTCGCCAGCTTCTCTTCGTGCGCGCCGGGCGTGCCGCCATTGGGCACTTCACTGTCGAACTTCGACGCAGCAAAGCGCGTGATGCGATTCACGAAGTTGCCGAACACGTTCGCGAGGTCCGCGTTGATCGTTTGCTGGAACTGTTCGAGCGTGAAGGCGGCGTCGGAGCTCTCCGGCGCGTTCGCCATTAGGTACCAGCGCCAATAATCGCTCGGCAGAATTTCGAGCGCTTGGTCCATGAAGATGCCGCGCTTCTCGGATGTGCTGAACTTGCCGCCGTACCAAGTGACCCAGTTGAACGCTTTCAGGCGATCAACAAGCTTCCATGGTTCTTGGCTACCCATGATGGTCACGGGGAAGCTCACGGTGTGGAAGGCGACGTTGTCCTTGCCCATCACCTGCACATAGGTGACGTCTTCGGCGCCCTTGTCGGTGCGCCACCAGCGCTCCCAATCGCCGCCGCCAGCTTCTGACCACTCGACCGTCGACGCGATGTATTCGATCGGCGCATCGAACCAGACGTAATAGACTTTGTTCTCAAAGCCCGCACGGATCTTGCCGTCCTTGGTGACCTTCACGCCCCAGGCGAGATCGCGCGTTATCGAGCGATCGATCAGACCTTCATCAAGCCACTTGTAGGCAATCGAGCGCGCAAGCGGCGGCCACTCGGTTGATTTGTCCACCCACTCGCGAATGCGATCCTGCATCAGTGGTTGCTTCAAGAAGAGGTGCGCGGTGTCACGCGGTTCGACATTCGTGGAGCCTGAGATTTTCGAGCGCGGATTGATCAGTTCGATAGGGTCGAGCAGCGTCTGGCAATTGTCGCACTGATCGCCACGCGCGCGCTCGAACCCGCAGTTTGGGCATGTGCCCTCAACGTAGCGGTCCGGCAGGAAACGCTTGTCGTCGATCGAGTAGATCTGCTTGGTGACCCGCTCTTCGATCATGCCGTGCTTCTCCAGCACTTCACCGAAATGCTGGGTCAGCTTGTGGTTCGGCGGATTTGAAGAGCGGCCGAAATGGTCGAATGAGAGCTTGAAGCCAGCGCATGCGTCGCGCTGGATCTTGTATTGCTCATCGCAATAGGCGCGCACGTCCACGCCGGCCTCCGCCGCCGCGAGTTCAGCCGGCGTGCCATGCTCGTCGGTCGCGCAGATGTAGAGGACTTCGTGGCCCTGCAGTCGGCGGAAACGCGCGTGCACGTCCGCGGGCAGCATCGAGCCGGCCAAGTTGCCGAGGTGCTTGATGCCGTTGATATACGGAATTGCGGACGTGATGAGGTAGCGAGCCATAAGGCCCGCTACCTAAGACGCTTGGCTGACGCCAGCAAGCCGATCAAGCGATCGGCGTTGCTTTCAAGCGGTCGTACGCTTGTGCCATCTTGGTGTCGTATTGGTTCGCGGCGTAGCCAGGGCCGTTGTAGCGGCTCGCGAAGCCCGCCCAATCCTTGCGCTGAAGTTCGTCAGCCAAACCGTTGGCGCGCACGAACGCCTCAAACGCCTCAAGCTGATCCTTCTCCGATTTCGCAAGCTTCGACACGTAATCGTGCGCGTTCGGCATGCTCATGTTCGGGAAGTTCTGGCCGAGCACTTGGAAACGCCCGTAGCTCGCGCTTTGCAGCGCGGCTTCCGGATCGAGCGAGTACGCCAATTCGAGTTGCGCCCAGCGCTCCGCCTGCGTGCGCGGATAGCCGCCTGGCGTGCGGTTGGAGATGCTGGGGTGGCTTGCGTCGTATGCTGAGTTGGTCTTGCGCGAGAACAAGTGGCGCTCGAACAGGATCACCGGCCGGCCTTCGGCGGTAAAGCCACCGAGTGGACCCGACTCTACTTCGGCGACAGCGGCAGCAGCTTCCCATTCGCAGCCCAAACGGCCTGCGATGACCTCGAAGTCCGCACGCCGCAACGGATCGCTGTTCGAACGGACGAGCGTGCTCAGATAGTTGTTCGCCATTGGCGGCAACGCCGCGAACGCGTTGGCCAACGCGGTCGCGTACGCGGCAGCGCCTGGCCCGCCTTCAAACTCACCTGCGAAGCCGGCCCAATCGCGGCGTTGCAGCTCATCCACGAGCGAACCACGCGTGATGTAGGCCTTAAACGCTTCGAGTTGACGCGCTTCCGATTGCGCCATTTCCTGCACGAACGCGAACACGTTTGGATAGCCAGCGGTCGCATAGTAACGGCCGGGCAATTGGAACGCGCCCCAGCTTGTCGCGCCAAGCGCTGCGGCTGGATCAAGCGCGTACGCCTCGGCGAGCTTCGCCCAACGCGTGGCTTGGTTGCCGCCGAGCGGTGTGCGGTTTTTGTTCGAGATCGTCGGGTGGCTCGCGTCAAAGCGGCCTTCCGTCGCTTCGCTGAAGAAGTACGGCTCGTACGAGATGAGCAGCTTGCCGGCCGAGAAGCCTGGGCCTGCGCTCTCAACGCGGATGATCGCCTTCAACACCTTGGCGTCGATACCAAGCGTTTCAGCGGCGCCGATTAGAGTTTGATCGCTCAAACGCGTCGCATCCTGCGCGCGCAGATTGTCGAGCGAGAATCCCGCAGGCGGATCGTTCGACACCGGCGGCGGCGGAGTCGGCGGCGCCGGCGGAGGTGTGGTCGGCGGGCTGCTGGGCGGAGGTGGAGGCGGTGGCGCGGGCGGCGTCACCGGTGGTGGTGGCGGCGCGGTTGGCGGAGGCGCAGGTGGCGTCGCCGGCGGACGGGGTGGTGTCGCAGGTGGGCGCGGAGGCGTTGCGGGCGGCCGTGGTGGCGACGGCGGCGAGCTGGGCCGGGTCGATCCGCGTGAACCGAAGACCGCGCGGAACACTGAATCCCAGAAGCTCATACACTCCCCCTCTTCTCAACCGCAGATCCGGCGCGTCCCCTGCGCGGGCGACCGGATTAACCTATTAAGCGACCCCCGCAAACCGCTTGTCGGTGGTCACACAGCGGCTTTCATTGCGCGCCTTGAAGTGGCAAAAGCGCGCGCCGCGACGCCGCGTTAGCTCAGCTGGTAGAGCACCTGATTTGTAATCAGGGGGTCAGGGGTTCGAGTCCCTTACGCGGCACCGCGCGCTAAGGCGCTGTTTTCGGGACGCCTTTCCGATTGGCTGAGACGCTTCGCCACTTGCGCGGTGCGAATTGCCGCGAGAGTGTCCCGCCCGATCTGTGCCGGGGAACCTCCATGCGCGCTTTCGCTATCGCCATTTTGCTCACACTCGCCGCGTGCGGTTCACCGGAAGCGCCCTCGAGCGGCTCGCAAGCACCTGCTGCGCAAGCGCCCAATGCCGCTGCAATGCAGGCCGCGATCACCGCGTTGCCCGCGCCTTACAACGAAGCGAGCTACGAGGCTGGACGCCGTGTGTTTGCGCAATGCCGTTCGTGCCACGTGATCCAAGAAGGCGCGCCACATCGCGTTGGCCCGAACCTTCACGGCGTGTTCGGCCGCGAGATCGGCACGTCACAAGGCTTCACCTATTCTCAAGCGGTGCAGGACGCCGACTTCGTGTGGGATGCCGATCATCTCGATCATTGGCTGCAGAACCCGCAGACTTTCTTGCCGGGCAACCGCATGGCGTTCGCAGGCGTGCGTGATGAAACGCAGCGCCGCGATCTGATCGCCTACCTAATGGTCGAAGCCGATAAGTAATTATTCGGCCGGCCGCGCAACCGCCTGGTCGTGCTCGTACGCTTCGATTTCCTTCGCTGTCGCTTCCGGTGACTTAGTGAAGCGCGCCAGCAGATCGTAGAACACGGGCACGACGAACAGCGTCAGCATCGTTGCCACCAGAAGGCCGAAGAAGATCACCGTGCCGATGGTGAAGCGGCTCTCGGCGCCTGCGCCATGGCCCAGGATCAGGGGAATGGCGCCCGCGATCGTGGCGACGGAGGTCATCAGCACGGGGCGAACGCGCAGATCGGACGCCTCGATAATTGCGTCGCGAATACTCTTGCCCTCATCGCGTAGCTGGTTGGCGAACTCGACGATCAGAATGCCGTTCTTGGCCGCCAGCGCGATCAGAATGATGAGACCGATTTCGCTGTAGATGTTCAGCGTTCCGTTGAACAAGAACAGCCCGAATAGACCTCCGGTAATGGCGAGCGGTACTGACACCATAATAGTGATCGGGTGAACGAAGCTCTCGAACTGCGCTGCGAGCACCAGGAACACAACCACCAGCGCAAAGGCGAACGCGAAGGCGATGGCGCCAGTGGATTGTTTGTATTGTCGCGCGGCGCCCGTGTAGTCGATCGTGATGGGCTCGTTGCCAATCTCGGCGCGCGTCATGGTCTCGAGTTCGTTCAGCGCGTCGCCGATGGCGTAGTCGCCGGCGATAGACGCGGAGATTGTAACCGCCGCCTGCCGGTTCATACGGCGGCGCTCGGCAGAGTCGCCAACTGTGTGCAGGTTCACCAGCGTCGATAGCGGCACGAGTTCGCCGGTGCGATCCGAGCGCACATATTTGGTTGAGAGATCCGCGATGTCGGACCGCTCGTCACGCTCGGCCTGCAGATAAACGTAATACTCCTCACCGCGATCACTGATCGTATTCACGCGCCGCGATCCCATAGTCGCTTCGAGAGTACGGCCGATAGCTTGCACAGACACACCGAGCGCCGCCGCTCGCTCACGGTCGATGTCCACTAGCACGCGTGGTGAAGTGGGTTGATAGTTCATGCGCGGACGCTGGAAGTTCGGGCTCTCGCGCATGCGGTCCATGACGCGCTCCGCGACCGCCGCTAGTTGTTCGTAGGTGGAACCGAGCAAGACAATCGAAGCGCCGTCAGCGCCACCACCGCCGCCGCCACCACCTTGGAACGGGTTCTGCATGCGCGCGCGCACGGTCGCGCCGGGGATTTGCCCCAGACGCTGGTTCATCTCTGTTTCGATCTCGGCGCCGCTGCGATGGCGGTGTTCCCAATCTGTCAGGAACACGCGCGCCAGGCCGGAGGAGAAGCGGTTCGTGCCTGCGTCGCCAAAGCCGGGCGCCACGACAAGGATGCGCTGCGCCTCGCCGCTCTCAACGTAAGTCAGCAGGATTTCTTCCACCTGCCGCATCACGCGATTGGTGTACTCAAAGCCAGAACCTTCTGGCGCTTGCACCTGCACGATCAGATTGCCGCGATCTTCCGGTGGCGTCAGTTCAGACGAGAGTTGCGAGAATATGTAGCCGCCAATGAGCAGCACGCCGGCGAACACGGCGAACACCAGTGGCTTCACGTTCATCGCCGCTTCGAGCGACGCGCGATAGGAAGCACGGAGGCCGTCTAGCGCGCCATCGACGATGCGCGACAAGCGCGAACTGGTCTTCACCGGCTTAATGAGCTTCGAACACATCATCGGCGACAGCGAGAGCGCCGCGAAGGCCGAGATCACGACGACGCCAGCGATCGTGATCGCAAGCTCTACGAAGAGCCGTCCGACGTAGCCGCCGACGAACAGCAGCGGCAGGAAAACCGCCACCAGCACCGCAGACGTGGCAACGATAGCGAAGAACACTTGCCGCGAACCGCGCTCGGCGGCGACGAGCGGCGGCTCGCCTAAAGTATCTACGCGCCGCTGCGCGTTTTCGAGGACGACAATGGAGTCGTCGACGACCAGACCAATGGCGAGCACCAACGCCAAAAGGGTGAGCAGGTTAATCGAGAACCCGAACACCATCAGAATCAGGAACGCGCCGATCAAGCACACTGGGATGACGGCAGCGGGGATGAACGCCGCGCGCCAAGACCCCAGGAACAGGAAGATGACGAAGACGACGAGTAGCGTCGACTCGATCAGCGTCTGCCCGACGCGCTGAATGGCGCGGTCAATGAAGACGGTGGAGTCGTAAGTGATGACGATATCGGTGCCTTCGGGCAGCGACGGCCGGATGCGTTCGATTTCCGCTTTGACAACACGACCGACATCGAGCGCGTTCGAACGCGATTGGCGGACGATGCCCAATCCAACCTGCTCGACGCCATTGCCTCTGAAGAGGCTGCGAATTTCCTCAGGCTCAATGTCAACGCGAGCGATATCGCCTAAGCGCACCACGGCCTCTTCCGGACCGCCGACACCACTTACCGGCAATCGTTGGAATTGCTCCGGCGTCTCGAATGCGCGCGCGACGCGCACCTGATAGTCGCGCTCCTGGCCCTGCACATATCCCGCCGGCAGCTCGACGTTCTGTGCCCGCAGCGAGTTTTCAACGTCCTGCACCGTGATGCCGCGCGCCGCCATGGCGTTAGTATCAAGCCAAATGCGTAAGGCGCGGCGATAGCCGCCGCCGACCTGCACGTTGGCGACGCCGTTCAGAACGGCGAGCCGGTCGACAATGTAGCGATCCGCATAGTCAGTAAGCGCCATGCGATCGAGCGAGGTCGATTGCAGGCTGAACCAGATGATGGCGTCGGCATCCGCGTCGGCTTTACGGATTATCGGCTCATCGATGTCGGCAGGCAGCTGCCCACGTGCGCGGCTTACCGCGTTGCGGACATCATTGGTGGCGTCTTCGAGATCGCGCTCTAGCGTGAACTCAATGTTGATCGAAGACCGGCCATCGCGGCTCGTGGCGTTGATGGTGTCGATGCCATCGATGCCCGAGAGCTGATCTTCGATGATCCGTGTGATCTGGTTTTCGACGACCTGCGCCGAGGCGCCGGGATAGGATGCGTTCACCGACACAATCGGGCGGTCGACGTCCGGAAGCTCGCGCAGCGGCAGGCGTGTAAACGCGATCAACCCGAACGCAATGATGATGAGCGAGAACACCGTCGCCAGCACGGGGCGGCGGACGGAGAGATCGGAAAGCGTCATTGCTCTCGTTACCCGCGCGGCCGAAGAGGCAGCGCGGCGCCTTCTGCTGGCGCTTCGGGCGTTCCGAGTTGCACCGGCTGACCCGGACGCACGCTCTGCACGCCTTCCGTGATCACTTGATCGCCTGACTCGAGGCCGCTCAGCACTTCAGCCATGCCGCTGGAGCGTTGGCCGGTTTGGATGCGGACGAGCTCAACGGCTTGCCCGCCTTCGCGCGCAACAACCTTGTAGACGTAAGCGCCGTCGATCTGATCGAGGATCGCGATTTCAGGAATGGCCAGCGCTTGGCGCGGGTTCGAGCGCACATCCACCGTCATCAGCATGCCCGGACGCAGCGTGCCATCGCTGTTCGGCAGGATCGCACGCACACGCACAGTTCGCGTGGCGGGATCAACACGGCTATCGACGTTGGCGATCGTACCCGTGAAGGTGCGATCCGGATAGGCCGAAGTACGCGCGACGAGTTCGACGCCTGTCGTTACGCGCGCGATCTGCGTCTCTGTGATCGTAAAATCGAGCTTGATCTCAGACACGTCATCGAGTGTGCCGATCTGATCGCCGGGGCGAACGTACTGCCCTGGGCTGGCGGTGCGAAGACCAACAACACCGGCGAAAGGTGCACGGATGGTGCGGTCAGCAATGCGGGAGCCACCGGCATTGGCGCGCGCCTGCGCTGCATCGGCGGCAGCGCGCACGGTGTCGAGGCGCGCCTGCGAGGCAAAACCGCGATCGTACAATTCTTGATAACGGCGCAGATCTTCTTGCGCTGCCGCGTTGGCGGCGTTGACCTCCGCCAGATCAGCAGCCTGCTCGACGCTCGACATCTCGACCAGCACCTGGCCCACACGAACGCGATCGCCGCTGTCGAAGCGGATGCGACGGATGGTGTCAGCGACCTTCGGCGTCAGCACGATGCTTTCGCGCGCTTGCGCGGTGCCAATAGCTTGAAGCCCGTCGGTGAAGGTGTGCACGCCCGCGGCAACCGCGAGCACGGTCGGAGCGCCGCCTCCACCGCCGGGACCACCGCGGCCACCGCCGGCAGGCGCAGCCTTCGCCGCACCGTTGTCGCCCCCAAAGATCGCGTCGGTCGCGGACTTCCCCGCCACCACAACGACCATAAGGACGAGCCCGGTTACGACGACCGCCGCAAAGCCAAACCGCCTGAACAAACCCACCAACATTCTGTAATGGACCCTACACGCGAAGTTTTGCGGATGTGTGACCGAGACTGCCGAATGTCCACCCGACTTGCGATCAATCGCCCGGCTGGCCCCACAAAGCTATCACAAGGGTGGGCTCAGGGGCGCCTCCGTCAATGCGCGCACGGACACCAACCTGCACGCCGCGGCCGTCTTTTCCGAAGCGGACCACGCTGAGCTGGCCCCGAACGGTGTCATCGCCGTCCACCGGAGCGTCCAAAAACACCTGACCCAAGGTCAGCCAGTTCTGGAGCGGGCGGTAGCCTGCGGTGATGTCCAGCCGGCCGCCTTCGCAGCCGCCGCTCAGCACGCGACCCGCGGCCTCGACGTTTACAAAGCCAGTTTCACCTATCGAGCGCCCCGCAAGCACCCGCGCCTCGGCGCCGCCCTCGCCACAACCGGTCGGATGCGAAATCCAAAGCGCGCCAGCTTGCAGCGCGACGATGTTTCTCTCATCGCGGTGAACCACACGCTTGTAAGCAAGCGTCGCCTCACCACGCCAACCTTCAAGCGTGTCGTCGTTCGCTTCAAACCAAGGCGCTAGAATGATCGAACTTTTGTCGTCGTTCGGGACTTCCCAATAGGTCGCGCTCTCGTAGACGATCGTCTCGTTGCGCTCGCCTACGGCGTTTGTGGAAATTTCCTGGCCGCCGCTGGGCGCAATCCAAGCTCCGGCCGCAGCCGGTGCGGGAGATAGTGCTGCTACGACGGTTAGGAGTCGTAGCCCGGCAAATGCCGGTCGAGTTTGCGTTTCAGCCCCGGCCACGCCAACCCCGATACCCCGCCCATGGCCTTTGCTGGGCCATTGCGCGTTTCCTCTTGCGCTTCTTCCGGCGCAATCAACACATTTTCGCGCCCTGCGCTCAATGCAGCCACTTGCTGCGCGCACGCGCGTTCCAAAAAGAAGATGCCGACAAACGCTTCGGCCGCACTCGAACCAACGGCAAGCGTGCCGTGATTGCGGAGCAGCATGAGCTTCTTGTCGCCGATATCTTTCACCAACCGCTCGCGCTCATCGAGATTAAGCGCGACGCCTTCGTAGCCGTGATAGGCGATGTTCGGGATCGTCAGCAGCGCGTTCTGAGTGAGCGGCAGCAAACCTTCCTTCTGCGCCGAGACGCCGACGCCGACATCCGTGTGAAGGTGGATCACGCACAGCGCGTCTTCGCGCGCGGCGTGGATCGCCGAGTGGATCGTGAAGCCCGCCGGATTGATGTAATACGGCGTCGGCGAAACGATGTTGCCGTCGAGGTCGACCTTCACCAACGAAGACGCGGTCATCTCTTCAAAGAAGAGGCCATACGGGTTGATCAGGAAGTGATGGTCCGGCCCCGGCACGCGCATCGAGATGTGCGTGAAAATCATGTCGTCCCAGCCGTGCAGCGCAACCAGACGATACAGCGCGGCACAATCGACGCGCGCATTCCATTCCTCGGCGCTCACCCGGCCCTTCAGGGATGTTCCGGCGTCATCGGCCATTGGTCGCGCTCCGCTCGTGACTGTGTTAGGAAAACCCTAGGCCGACCGGGCCGATAAGCAAAGAGCGCGTGTCGACCTCCCCATGAAGCTCTCTTTCACCGCCAGCGCCCGCCCAGAGGCGCAAGAAGCGCTGCGCCGTTTGCGCCATACCTACGGGGAAGCTGGCGACGACGCCGACGTGATCGTGGCGCTCGGCGGCGATGGGCACATGCTCGATACGCTACGTAAGCGCCTCAAGGACAAAAAGCCCGTCTACGGCATGCACCGCGGCACCATTGGCTTTCTGATGAACGAGTTTGGCGAGGCTGATTTGCCAGAGCGCGTCGGCAAGGCAGAGCCGCTCCGCGTGCGCCCTCTGGTGGCGAAATGCGAGACCGCTGGTGGCATCGTCGAGCATCGGGCGTTCAATGAAGTCTCGCTCTTCCGGCAAACGGCGCAAACAGCGAAGCTCCGTATTTACATCGACGGCGCGGAACGCCTACCAGAGCTCTCATGCGATGGCCTGATGGTAGCGACACCTGCCGGTTCGACCGCCTACAACTTCTCGGCTCACGGTCCGATCCTGCCAATCAACTCACGGCTCTTGGCGCTTACGCCAATCAGCGCCTTTCGCCCACGCCGTTGGCGCGGCGCGTTGCTGCCACATCGGGCGACGGTGCGCATTGAGGTGATCGAGGGCGCTCACCGGCCAGTCAGCGCAACGGCGGATAATTTGGAGACGCGTGACGTGAGCGCCGTCGAAATCCGCGAAGATTCAGCCGCGGCGCTGACGCTTCTGTTCGACCCCGGCCATGCGCTCGACGAACGTATCGTTCGCGAACAGTTCGTGGTCTGACCAGCGGCGTCAACGCTCTGTTCATGAAGCGGAGGTCACCTACCGTGACATGCGTCGCCCGCCCAATTCTCGTTGCCTAAAGCCAACGACCACGCTCTGCGCACCCAGCGCGCCAAGCGCACCTCCGGCTGCTTCGGCCAAAGCCGAGATGATCAATCCGCGCGAGCAAGGCTTGCGCACATTCGAACTCAAGAAACCGATCTTCGACGCAGGCGCCGTGGCGCGCGCGGACGAGGCCCTGGAGTCCATGGGCGACGAGCTTCAGGCTTGGCTCGACGCCGATATCGAGCGCCTGCAAGCGGCCCGCCTACGCGCTGACACAGCGCGCTGGACGGTGCTTTCACAAGAGGACGTCCACGCGATCGCGCACGATCTCAAAGGCCTCGGGGCCACTTATGGCTCCGTGCTCGCCACGCAGATCGCCGCATCGCTCTGCCGCTTGATTGAGACAGACGCCGGCAAGGCGCTCGCACAGCGCGATCCGGCGCTGGCCCGCGCGCATATCGACGCGCTCCGCGCTTCCGTTCGCGATGGAATCCGCTCCACCGAGCATCCGGTCGGACGCGCCGTGCTTCAGGCTTTGGAAACACGTGTGGCAGAACTCGGCGTTGCTCCCCGCTGAGGTCTAAACGCGGCTTTACCCTCTTCGTCCGCCTGACCTTAACCGTGTGCGTGCGATAAGCGCGCCTTCCATGAACGTGATCCCGTTCCGTCCGCGGCCGCAAGCCGAGCCGCTCGCCTTCGCTATCGGCGCACGCGTCGACCTGCGCGTCGGCGCGTTGGCGGCCGGCGTCGTGCGCCCTATGGGCGAAACCGAAGACGCGTTCGCTTATTCGAACCTCGCCCGGCTCGTACGCGGCGCCCGCATGGCTTGGCTTGAACGCAACGCGCATGGCGTCCTCACGCTCGCGGTGCCGGCAGACATTCAGAACTCGCTTGAGGCCGACCTGCTGAGCGAAGCCGCCATCGAAGCTGGCTGCACGCGCCGCAGCCTAAACTTCCAGCTCAACGAGCGCGAAATTGTCACGGCCGGACCTGTGTTGGCCGAAGAGCTTCGCGCGCGCGGCTGGAATGTCGTCCTGCGCGGCGATCCGGAATGCCCGCTGCCGTTCGGCGCGCGGGCGCGGAATCTCTACAACGAGATCGTGATCCAGGCGCCCGCGATGCCCGATCCGTTTCTAGCTGTGGAAGATGGCGACCGTTCCCCGCTTGGCCGCCGCCTGCTCGCGGCTAAGGCCGCTGGCTTGGTCATTACTGCTGAGACGGTGCTGACTGCTTCACACGCGCGTACGCTCGCCATCGCCGGCTTTGATCGCGGTGGTGGACCCTTCGCTGAAGCTGGCTTGCGCTAGATCGCGACGCGCTCGGCCTGAAGGCCTGAGGCATCGAGCTTTTCGAGCAGATAGTCCAAATCGTCCTTGGGGACCGACTGGAAGAGCGTCAGCGTGCGCTCCAGCATGCGTTTGCGGAACGTGATCCGGTCACGCACCACGCCTTCGCGGTCGATCGAGTGATAGACTTCGATCGCAGCGCGGAACGACGGGAAGAGCCGTGGCGGCAGGCCAGCGCGATCAAACGCAGCCTTCAATCCAAGCGGCCCGCTATCGTGCATCAACAGCCACATACGTTGATGGGCGATGCCACCAAGTTCAGCCATCGCGTATTCGACAAAGTCGATCTGACCCAAACACAGCCCACGCATAAGTAGCGATGGCGTGAGACGACCATTCAAGTTCAGCTGCTGCACAAACTTCGGCAAGTCGCGCTGGCGGCCCGCCTGCTCGACAATATCGAGCGTCGCGCGCTCGCGCGCGCCCATGGCGAGATCGATAGCGATCTGCGGCGGCAGCTCGTGATTGTTGACGAGGTGATCGAACAGCTCGCCGGTCACCATGGAGACGAGCTTCTCGGTCACCGCCACCGGCAACTCTTCGCGATAAACCATCGCGGTGGTGATCGAGGACAACCCTTCAAAGCGCGTCAGCGCCGTCTCCAGGCCATCTTCATCGAACAGCGCGTTGTCGTTCGCCAGCGCACGCTCGACAGCGTCCGAGACGGCATAGGAAGACAACGCACCCGTCACCGTCGTCGTAAGCGTTTCGCGGCTTGCCACGGCCACCTGCTTGTTCGGCGGGCACGCGCGGATGATCGCGACCAGATCCGCGTCGGTCAACGACGGCGAGTTCATGATCACCGGCAGCGAAATCGAGTCCACGTCGCGCGACAGCTTGTTGGCGATCTCGCGCGGCAGCTTCGGCGAATTCTTCAGCGCCACCGCAAGCGCGCGACGCACAAGCACAGCCGCGTCCTGCGCCATGATCGCCATGATGCCTTCAGCGTGCGCGCGTTCCTCTGGGGAAAGCTCACCTTCTTCAATGCAGCGGCAAATCTTGTGTGCGGCGTGCGCCCGCTCATCCTCGCTCGGACCCTTGATCAGAGACCGGATGTCGCTATCCGTGAGGTTTGCGCGCATCGTGACAATCGACATGTGGCGCTCGCGCTCCAAGGCGGGCGGCGACTCCCGCCGCACCCGTTGGGAACAACCTCGCGGGCGTCCCTTAACGAAGCCTTGATTACGAATATTGCGAAGGAGAAACGGCAGCCATGCTCGAAGGCCTGAAGATCATCGAGATGGCCACCTACGTCGCCGCGCCCGGCGCCGGCGGCATCATGGCCGACTGGGGCGCCGACGTGATCAAGGTCGAACCACCAGGCGGTGATCCGATCCGGATGTTCTTCTCGTCGCTCGGCGTCGAAGAGACGCTGAATCCGGTCTTCGACATGGACAATCGCGGCAAGCGCGGGATCATTCTGGATACCTCGAAGCCGGAAGGCCGCGATGCGCTGCTTAAGCTCATCGACGGCGCGGATATCTTTCTCACCAACGTGCGCCCCGGTGGTCTGCAGCGAGCTGGCCTCGATCCAGACACCGTGCTGAAGCGCTGCCCAAAGCTCATCTACACAACGCTGACGGGTTACGGTCTTAAGGGCCCGGACGCTGATCGCCCCGGCATGGATCAAGCCGCGTTCTGGGCGCGCTCGGGTTTGGCGGCGATGTTTCGCCCGAAGGGTGGCGATCCGGTGATGCTGCGCACAGCGTTCGGCGATCACGTTGCCTCGCTCGCGATCGTCGCGGCGGTGATGGCGGCAGTGTACGAGCGTCAAGCGACCGGCAAAGGCCGACTGATCGATGCGTCGCTGCTGCGCGCCGCGCACTACGCGGGCTCAAGCGATCTCGCCATCCAGCACACACGCGGTCGCATTGCTTCCAATCGTCCGCGCAAGGACACGCCAAATCCGCTGATCAACTATTTCCAAACCGGCGGCGGCCGCTGGATCAGTTTGCTGCAGCGTCAGGGCGAGAAGGATTGGCCGAAGCTCGCCCGCGCGCTGAAGGTGGAGCACCTTGTCAGCGACCCACGCTTCGCCAACGGCCGCGTCCGCCGCGAGAACGGCGCCCAACTCGTGCCTCTGCTGGACGAAGCGTTTGTTGCGCGCGAGTTCGACGACATCGCTGCCGCGCTCGACGCCGAAGAAATGATCTGGGCGCCGGTGCTGACGGCTGCGGAGTCGATTGCCGATCCCCAGGCCATTGCCGCGGGCTGCGTTGTGCAAACACCAAAGCACGATGGTGGGGTTATGAACGCGCCTGCGGGCCCCGTGCGCTTTCCCGGCGCCGATGACGGTCCGAAGGGCCCTTCACCGCGCGCCGGCGAACACACGCGCGCGGTGCTGGCTGAAGCAGGCTTCAGCGCCACCGACATAGACGCGATGTACGCCAGCGGCGCAGCCGCCTGAAATAAACCTGCAATGGAGCCTGCCTAGCGTTCGCGCGAGGAGGAACGCATGCGCTGGTTGCTGGCGCTGCTCGTCGCTGCGTGCGCGAGCAGCGAAATACCCGATCCGTCGACAATGGACGATGCCACGTTCGACCGCGAACTCGCGGCGCGTTTCCAATACGGCCCGCCAGAGCCCGCGCCCGAAGAGGTCGCCGATCAGCGCGCCGGGCAAATAGCCGACGCCGCCTACCTCGCGCGCTTCCCGGAGTTCGACCGCGCGTACTCGCCGTCAGCCCGGCGTGAAGCGCAACGCCTGCTGGCGCTACTGCAGAGAGAAGCGGGCGATCTCACGCACGAACAGTTCGTGTTGCGCGTCGCGGAGATCGCGGCACTCGCCGACAACGGCCACACGTCGATTGGCGAAAACGCTTTCAAGAAGAACACGCCTCGCCTGCCGCTGCGGACGTACGAATTCGCCGACGGTCTCTACGTGGTCTGGGCGGCGCCGGAGCTCACCGGCCTGCTCGGCGCCCGCATTGACACGATCGACGGTCGCAGCATCTCCGCGCTTCACACAGGCCTCCGCCGCTATTCCGGCGGCACGGACGCGCACAGGGTGCGCATGCAAAGCGCAATCCTGGAATCGCCAGCGCTGCTGCAAGCCGCGGGTTTAGCCAATGCTCGCGATGCGCTGACGTTTCGCGGGGTCTTGGCGAACGGCGCGGCCTTCGAGCGACGCATCGAGGCGCAACAGCGTGATCGCTCGGCCTGGGTTTCAAGTTCGCAGCGTTTGCTTTTCCCGACTTGGGAGGGCGCGCCGATGCAAGGATTGATGAACGGTCGAACCGAACTGCCGATCTACCTCCGCCACAGCTCCAATCTGTTCTCGCTGGAAGCCGCGCCGGAGCGCGGGCTCTATATCGGCCTCAGCCACAACGGCGACGCCGACGAAAGCCCGATCGGCGTCTTTCTTGAGGGCGCGCTGACGCGAGTCCGCAGTGAACGCCCCGCCTATGTCGTCATCGACATGCGCATGAACGGCGGCGGCGACTACACGACCACATACGCCTTCGCTCAAGCGTTGCCACAAGCGGCCAACGGCGCGCCGATCTATGTGTTCACTTCGGCTTGGACATTCTCCGCCGCGATCACCACCGTCGCCGCGCTTAAAACCGCGGGCGGCGATCAAGTGATCATTGTCGGTGAACCGGTTGGCGATCGATTGGATTTCTGGGCCGAGGGCGGCACGTTCGATCTGCCGAATGCGTTCGTGCAGGTTCACTACGCCTCTGGGCGCCACATCTACAATGGCCCGTGCCGTGATCGGGCGACGTGCTTCTGGCTAAACGATCGCTATCCGGTGCGCGTGCGCACGCTAGAGCCAGATATCGCAGCGCCGCTCACGTTCGAAGCCTATCGTGCGCTACGCGATCCGGCGATAGAAGCTGTGCTCGCCGATCAGGCTAGACGCCGCTCGTCCGCGCATACGCGCTGAGCGCCTCTAACGGATTGCGCTGCTGCGTCTGTTCGTCCTCGCCGCTGCGTAGAAGCGGCAACAGCGCGAAGGCGAATAACGCTTGCGCCAAGGCCGGCGACATCGGCTCGCCATCGCGCCCATATTCTAGTCTACCGCCACCCTCGCCACGCGCAGCGCCCATGCTGGCGTCTGCATCGAGTTGCAGCCGATCCAGCAATGCTTGCGCGCTGCGGGGCTGGCCGTTCGCATAGAACAAGCCCCGATTGGCGGCCGCCTCGCGCGGGAAAAGGGCCACCGCGCTGGGCGCGCCCTGCTGCGCCGCTTCGATCAAGCGCAACGCACCGCCCGGCCCCATGACATGCGCCGCATAGAGTTCGCCAGCGCTTGGCGCACGGCCCAATCGAGTCTCTAGAGTCTGAGCGTTCTCACGCGCCAACTCACCCGCCATGCGCGCGGAAAGCTCGGGGTCGGTACGAAGCGCGAGGATATCGCGTCGTGTCTCGGCATTGGCGCCGCCGCGCAGCGCCGCCGCCTGAGCCCCGAGCCCGTGATCGGCGCCGTGGCGGCGCACCATGTCGAGCCACGTGCTCTCAATAAACTGAAAGAGCCCCGTCGCGCTTGATGTACCAGCGCGCGCATTGGGATTGAGCGCGCTCTCGCGGCGCGCAGTTTCAACAAGCATCGAGAAATTGACGCCCGTCGCATCCGCAGCTCTGCGGATCGCGGCGCGGACGGCGTCATGCCCGGCTGGCGCGATCGGATCGCTCATGCGCCCAGGCCTCGGCTCGTTTGGTAAACGACGCGTTAACCCGCGCGGCGCTGCACCCAACCCATTCGATACGGGAAGAGAACGAAGCCTGCGAGCACGACGATGAGCGCCGTGAAAGCTGTGAGTATCATCAGGCCCGTGTTGAAGTTCTCATGGTCGCGCCAGTCCATGATGTGCAGCGCCCACAGCGCATCGTACGTGCGCCAGAGATCGGAGCGGCGCGCGGTGACGCGCGCGGTGTCGGCAGCGACGTAAACCGCGAGCCCTTCCGCATCGTCGAACGCAATGCGCCACGCCGGGAGCGGCCCGCGATATTCCGGCGTCTCCTCGGTTATCAGCTTGCGTTCGCGCACGCGCGGCGCGCCAGTCGTGTACGCCTGCGCAATCTGCGCCGCGGCATCTGCGCTGAGCGGCGACGCCACGCGCCAATCCTCCAGATCGATCAGGATCGGGCGACGCTCGTGAAACTCTGCGACGGCGACGGCATCGCCAACTGCGTCGCGCTCGTAGGTGACGCGCGTCGGCGCTGCCGGGAGCAACGCACTGACATCGCGCATAGCCACGAGCGGTGCGGCATGCGCCTCGGCGATGCGATGTTCGCTGCGCACGCGTTCAATTGGGAAGAGCGTGAAGAACAAGCCGGACGCGACCCAGAACAGAATCTGCACGCCGACGATGAGGGCAAGCCATTTGTGGAAGTTGGAGGCCAGCGCTTGCAGTTTCATGGGTGCGTACAAGCGCCCGCGCCAACCGCTCCACAATGCGGCGGATTGCCTTTGCGATTAGTAGCTCTTCGGCAGACCCAGCACGCGCTCGGCGATGAAGTTCAAGATCATCTCACGGCTGACGGGCGCGATGCGGGCGATCATGGCTTCCCGGAAATAGCGCTCCACGAAATATTCCTTCGCATAGCCCATGCCGCCATGCGCAAGCACGGAAGACTCACAGGCGCGGAAGCCAGCTTCCGCGCCAAGATATTTCGCGGCGTTCGCTTCGGCGCCGCAGTCCTTGCCAGCGTCGTAGAGTGCGGCTGCTTTGAAAGTGAGCAGGTTTGCGGCTTCGAGTTCAGCCCAGGCTTTCGCGAGCGGATGCTGGATGCCTTGGTTCTGACCGATGGGGCGGCCGAACACGACACGCTCTTTGGCGTATTGCGCAGCGCGCCGCAGTGCGGCGCGGCCAAGACCGATAGCTTCAGCGGCGAAGAGAACGCGCTCAGGATTGAGACCGCTCAGCAAAATCTTGAAGCCCTGACCCTCTTCGCCAATCAGCTCGGCGTGCGAGACCTCGAGATCCTCGATGAAGAGCGTATTACACTCGACTGCCTTGCGGCCCATTTTGGGGATCGGCTGCGCTTCGATGTGTTTGCGATCGAAGTCCGCATAGAAGAGCGACAAGCCTTCCGTCGGCCGTTTCACCTGATCCTTCGGCGTCGTGCGCGCGATGATAAGAATCTTGTTCGCGCGCTGTGCGTTGGTCGTCCAGATTTTACGGCCGGTGATTCTGTAGCCTTCGTTCGTCCGCACGGCGCGCGTTTCGAGGCTGGACGTGTCGAGACCGGAGTTCGGTTCGGTGACGGCGAAGCAGGCTTTGTCGCGGCCATCCATTGCCGGCGGCAAGAATCTATCTTGTTGCTCTGGCGTGCCGAACTTCACGATCGGCATCAGGCCGAAAATGTTCAGATGAATGGCGCTGGCGCCGGAGAAGCCTGCGCCAGATTCCGCCACCGTCTGCATCATCAGCGCAGCTTCGGTAAGGCCAAGCCCCGCGCCACCTACGCGCTCCGGCATTGCCACGCCGAGCCAGCCGCCTTCAGCGATGTCGGCGACGAACTCTTCCGGAAACTTGCCGGTGTCGTCGGTCTTCAGCCAGTAATGATCATCGTACTTGGCGCAAATCTCTTCGATCGCGTGCTTGATAGCGGATTGCTCTTCGGTGAGGTCGAGGGCGAACGTCATTTCGTTTCAAATCTCTCTGGCGACAGCGCGGCCCATCGGGGCGATATCTCTGCGCCGAACACATACGCGGTTATGATCTCCGCCGTAATAGGCGCCATGAGCCACCCATCGCGCGAATGGCCGCCAGCGACCAGCACACCCTCACCCGTCGGACCGATCATGGGCCAGCCGTCAGGCGACATCGGCCGAATGCCGGCCCAGGCTTGCTCCGTGAGCCTTACCTCTCCCGGCAACAGCTTTTCGGCGGCGGCATGGAGTTCGGCGAGCTTGGCGCGGTCGACCTTCCGGTCGAACCGGTCGAACTCCAGCGTAGCGCCGATCACAGCGTCCTCGCGCCGCTGAGCAAGATAGAAGTCGCCCGCCCGCAAATTCGGCCCCAAGCGCGGCTCCATCTCGATAGCAGCGACCATGCCTTTGCCCGGACGAATGTGCTTCAGCGCCGGCGCCGCTTCCATGAGCGGGTTCGTCGCCCAGGCGCCGGGCGCCAGCACAATGGCGTCCGCCTCGAACACCTTGCCTTCATGCGTGGTGACGTTTGTAGGCGTTACCGATGCGACATCGGTGTTGTAATCGCGCAGCACGCCCAGCGCATGCGCCTGCATCGCGAGACCAGTCAGCACGCGCAGCGGATCAGCCGTGCCTTCACTTTCAACGAACAGCGCGTGATCGATCTTGGCGCGAAAGCCGGTACGCTTTTGAAACTCGCGCGCTGAAAGCGGGATCGCCTTCTGCCCAATGCGTGCTGCGTTGGAGGCGAAAACGCTCGCCTCAGCTTCGCTCGCGCGCACGACAATGCCGCCGTCAAAGCGAACGCCATCCGCCCATTCGGCGCCCTCGCGGAAAAACTTCCAGAGATCGAAGGACTCTAGCGCTACCTGCTCATGCGCACTTGGCGCGTCGCCAATTGGTGCGAGCATGCCGGCGGCAGCCGCTGAAGCAATCGGTGTGTAGTAGGTTGGGTGCTCGGGCCCGCTGTCAATCAGCCGCACGCGCGCGCCGCCTTTGCGCAAACGCACGGCGCAGAAGAGGCCAATCACCCCTCCACCGACCACGATGACGTCTTTCATGTTGGCGGATGTCAACCGAAACGGCGCCACGCGCAAGGCAGCGCGACGGCGCGCCTCAGGCCTTCTTCGCCCTACCCGACTTGGCCACTGCCGCCACCGCTTCCGCGCCCGCCACAAGCAGCGCTTCAGGCGTTACTGTGCGGCCGAGCGCGTTCGATAAGCTCTTCGCTGCAGCCTCCAGACGTGCCCAGGTCTTGGCGTCTAGACGGACTGTCTTGGTGGCCGTTGTCTTCGCTTTGGCCTTGCGCGCCTTCTTCGGACTCACCGTGCGCAACGCGGCCGTCATGCGATCGACGTGCGCCCTATCTTTATCCTTCTCGACCTCGGGCAAGCGCGCGTACGCCTTGAACAACGCCTTTGGCTGGCTCTTGTCGCCTTTATTCCGCGCTATCCAGCGCTGGTGCACATATTCCGACGCCGCCTCGCGATCGTCTGGAAAGCGCTTCACCGCATCGTAAGCAGCGTAAGCGGCGTGCTTGTTATCGGCCTTCGCCTTCGGATCGAGCGACGCCCATGGTTTATTGATATCAACCATGACGCCGCCGCGCAGACGCATGCGCGGTTTGCGCTTTTCCGCCGGGTGGCTCCGTCGGAACTCGCGCAGCCAATCACTGTGAAGACGCGCCGCGTAGAGATCACTAACGACCTCTTTCACTCCGCCTTTCACAGGCTTGGTGCGAGAGCTTCTAGAAGAAGGCATCCTCTGACCTTAACCGTCAGCCATAAGGAAATCGCGAAGCCGCCTAGTTTAAAAAGGGTTTCCCGCGAACCGCTATTTTACGACATCGCGGCGGTGGGCATGGGTGATTTGCCTGACGATTCCGACCAGTTCGAGTTCGTTCTCGTAGTACCGGACCTCTATATCCCTGAACATGTAGGGCGGCGTGCGCCGGCGACCTTGGCAGGTTATGTACAATGGCCGATTTGCGCCGAGCGCTACTCCAGCCTCAATCGAGGAGTTCAGGCCGTAGTTGAACTTCTCCGGCGAGATGTCTGCGCCATTGTTCGTGATGTCGATGAGGCTGAACTCAGAGGCCCGAATGAGGTCGACGATCTTTTCCTGCGCTCCCCGTCCAGAGAGGCCGCTTCCTGCTTTCACTGGGAGGCCCACCAGCCGCGAAATCAGCCTTTGAACGGGACGAAACATCTCCTTGGAAGACTCGGCGAAGGAATGCCCAATAAACACATGCTCGCCGACCGCCGGTGACGATAAGGTTCGGGCAAACGCGTTTAATTGATCTCCAAACGCATCTTCCAGCGCCTCCGCCCCCGCCGCTAGCACATCATCTGAGAGGGGCAGAGCTTCAAACTGCCAGCCACCTGGTTTGACGCCACCATGACAAAAAACCAAAACCGGCTTGCCGAGAGCTAGCGCGAGATTGATCTCCGAAACGACGTAGCGAGACGTCGTGCCGTCCTGTCTTAACGGGAGAACCGCAACCAATCCGCTGCACCCATTGATGATCTTGCTGAGGCGTTCGTCGTCCATATGCGGTTGGTCGGGCGAGTCGCATACCAACCGGCATCCGAGGCCTCGCGCGGCTTCGCTCACAACAGTATTCGCCGCTTCGTCCGCCTTTCGCGTCCCGCGGCTGAAATACACAGAACGCCCGCCGGTGGGGGCGGCCGTTCCAAAGAGCGACTCAAGCAAAAGCGCGCCCGCTCTCGGCTCAAGAACGC
>CADEDT010000023.1:0-5010 GCA_902826145.1 uncultured Caulobacteraceae bacterium | reverse complement strand
ATGAGCATAAGTCCGAAGGAAATTTGGCGGCTTAGTTTCATCGAGCCGGATGCTCGCAATCCGAAAATGCTGATTTGTCTCCTTCTCCGCGAGCGCGCACTCAAATTCCCGATTTACCCATTGGGAGGCCGCCGAGCTCTTGGACACCACAAAGAGGGCCGACTGACTGTCATCAAGCGCGTGAGAGAGTTCGCCCGCCGCCGCGCCGTACAGGTTACGATCGTACCAGACTCTGACCTTTGCTTTGTCAGTGAGCCATTCATGTAGCTCATCTACAAACGCAACCTTGTCAGCCGAAGCATGACTCAAGAAGACGTTGTGGCCGCGAATATGAAACGCCGTCGCCACTATCTCCCTCCCCACTCCGGCAGATCGAACTTGGGATCTGGATAGGTGGCATCGACGAAAGTACGGCCCGCAGCGATACCCACTTCTAGCAGCAAGTCGAGGTTAGGCTTCTTGCCGTTGTCCATGAGATCGAGTGCGAGCAGCGTTTCCGCATCAAGTTCGCGGCCCAATAGTCGTTCGAGCGGCGTCATCGGCGGCACCGGATCACTCCGGCGTTTGGCCTTCGGCTTGGTGTCGAGCATCAGATCCATGCGTTGATAGTCGAGCAACGGCACACCGCTGACGCAAACACCGCGCATGTCGCCGATCTCCGAGTTCACGCGCCACGGGCGCTTTGGCTCGGACAGCGCCTGCATCATCATGATGCCCTGCACTTGCGTATCGTAAACCATCGCGCGCAGCGAATGGACGCCGCGCAGCCCAGGCGGCAGACCTTGGAAAGCCTTACCGTCCACCGTCGGCCGGCGCGCGCCCGTTCCGCACGACGTCATCATCAGATTGTCCGCGCCTGATCGCCAACCGAACTTATAGGAAGGCTCCAGCGCCAGCATGAAAAGCTGCATGCTCGGGTTGTTGTTAGCGCTGACGGCGCCGTCGACGAAATAGCCCCTCTCAATCGGACGACGCTTTTCGTCGAACACGATGTCGATGGTGATCTCGTCGAAGAATGTGGGCGCGGCGGCGCTTGCGAGCACGAGGTCGGTCAGGCGATAGCGCTTGTTCGGAAAGATGCCGCCGTCAGCGGGTGGATCGTAGAATTGCCCGAGAGGATGATTGGTCACCACCCAAGCAGAACCGGTGTCGATGCGCTTAGCGTGAATGGCGAGGCCAGTCTTCAGCTCCTCCGAGCCAAGCGTCTTCGTCGACAACACCGAGTGCAGTGCGCGTCGGAGTTTCTTTGAGTCGAACTTGCTCTGCAGAAACACACCATCGCCGGCGTTGCGTCCGAACACTTCCGGTCCGAGGCGCATATAGAGCGCGATGAGTTCGTCCACGCTCAGGCCGAGCGCAAGACCGGACGAGATGATGGCGCCCGTCGAAGTGCCGCCAATCAAGTCGTAGTAATCGGAAAGCCGGAATGATGGCGCGCCGGAACGGCGGCGCAACTCGTCTTCCAACGCCTTGAGCATGCCAAGCGTCAGAACGCCTTTCACACCGCCGCCATCGAGCGCAAGAATGCGCTTCGGGCCGGTGTCCGGCGAGAGGTGCTCGAACAGCGTTCTTGGCATGGGTCCCCGTCGCGTATTTCTAGCCGCGCGGCGCGCCTAAAAGAAGACCAAGGAGGCCGGATCGCGGCCCAAATGCACGGCTTTGTACTCCGCGGCGAGGAATAATCCCCCGGCAACGTATATCGCGCCGCCGTCGGCCTTCGCCAAGGCGAGCCGCCGCGCGTCGGCGACGGACTCCGCGATGGTGATATCGGCGCTGGGGTTAGCGGACTGCGCGTGCGCCGCGATGAGCGCAGGTGGGACGCCCTTGTGTTGGGCTGCAGCACAGACAATCACATCGAACGCCGGCGCCAGCCGACCGATGATTGAGGCGGCGTCTTTATCTTGTGACACGCCGCAGATGAGCACCGCGCTTCGATCGCCGCGCATGGCGCTGAAACCAGCAAGCGATGCGCTCACACCGTCCGGCGTGTGGCCGACGTCAATGATTGTCAGCGGCTCGTCGCTCAACGTTTCCAGGCGCCCCGGCCAGTGCGTGGCGGCGAAGCGGCCGACGAGTTGCTCATCGTCTAAACCGGTAATGGACATAGCGATGCTCATCGCCAAAGCAGCGTTTTGATTTTGATGCTTCCCGCGCAAGGGCAATTGATCGCCATGTCGCAGATGGTAGGGCGGCGTGGTCGCGTAGCCCACACCCATCTGCGCACAACGTCGCGCTAACACCTCGCGCACTGAGGTCCAAACCGCCGCGTAGATCGTAGAACCGGGCGGAGCGACCTCGATCTTGTCGAGCCCGATTTCCTCCAGAGTGCCGCCGAGCAGCTCCGTGTGTTCAAGGTCAAGCGATGTGAGAGCTACGCGTTTCGCTTTGATCAAACGTACAGGATCGAGCCGACCGCCGATTCCCGCCTCCCAGACGGTATGAGTGCAACCCCGCGCCTTGAACCAGTCGGCGGCGATCAGAAACAAGAATTCGAAGCCGCCGACTGTGTCTGCGTGGCCATTTTCCTCGATGGCGGTGGAGACGCGTTTCCAGTGCTTCTCCAACTCGGCGTCGCTAATATCTTCGCCGCCGACACGGAAGCGCTCGTTCAGCGCAAGTAGATGAGGCGAAGTGAATAGACCCACGCTTGCGCCCGGCTGTTCAAGCAGCGCCGCGCACATCGCCGCGGTCGAACCCTTGCCGTTGGAACCGACGATGACGGCGCCGTCTTCGCCGAAGTCTGCGAGATGAACGCCCAGATATTCCGCGATCGCGCTAACGCGCTCCAACGCTGGACCCGCGCCGAACTTGGGGTACGGCACGCGCCAGATTTTCATTTCAGCGCCGCGTCGAAATTGGCGCGCCAGATAGTCTGGATCAGATCCCAGCGCCCTTGATCTTCGAGCGTTGCGATCATCGGGTTCGAGTTGACCTCGATCACGGCGAGATCAGCGCCATCGCTGGAGAGATCGAACAGATCAACGGCCGCCAACGAAAGGCCAAGCGCCTCCGCCGCGGCGATTGCAATCTGCGCAAGTTGGTCAGGAGCGCCATCACGGACACCGTCCGCGCCGCCACCTGCTGCGCGGTTTGCCGGGCCCTCCAGTACAACCACGTCATCCAATGCGACCACGTCCTTAGCCGCCACCAAGCGGCCCCGTGCATCGCGCCCTCGCGGCTTCAGCGGCGGCGTCTCTGCCTCACGCGGCAAGGCCGCAACCCGATCGCGTAGAGTCCGCCGGCCATCGCCGATCACCTGCGGCAACAGTTTGCGATACGAAAACAGCGCCTTTCCGTTCAGCACAAACACGCGGTGCTCCGGCGCGCGCACAAACGGCTGGATCAGAATGGCGAAATGCTCACGCGAAACCCGTGCCATGTAGTCGGCGAAATCTTCTGCGCTTTCGATGACCTCTGCGTAGAGCCCGTTTGACGCAGCGATCGGTTTGCAGAACAGCGGGTATTCGGCCGTTGCCGCATACGCCAAAGCATCGCTTGGCTCACGCCCCGGCGTGCGCATGTCCGTCCAGCGTGTCGCTACGAAGAACATCCGACCCGGCAGCACGGGTACACCAGCCTGTCGCAGCACCTCGGCGCAGAACGCCTTGTCTCGCGCCAACGACGCCGCGCGCGCATCGTTCAGTGCGTATGGCGTGCCTGCGCCGGCCGCAAACGTCGCGCGCCGCGCGCCGTCGCTCACCTCAAACAAATATCCGTCGACGCCATCGAGCGAGCGAAACGCATACCCACACGCAGCAGCCGCGTGCGCCGCGTAGCGCGCTTGCGCGCTTTTCAATGTTTGATGCTCAGGCTTGCCCGAAAAAGCCAATGGTACCGCCTCCCGGGCTCGAACCGGGGACACCTGGTTCCACAAACCAGTGCTCTAACCAACTGAGCTAAGGCGGCAACTCGGGGCGCGGAACCTAACGCCAGCCTCTGGCCGAAGCAAGGCGGCGTTAGGGGCCTGATTCCGCTTCCTAAACCGGTCCCCAGCCCTGCTCGTTGATATAGTTGCGCAGCCGCTGAATGCGGTTGTCCGGATCGGGGTGCGTCGACAAGAACTCAGGCTGGCGCGCGCCGCCACCGGCCTGCATCGCTTGCCAGAACGGGATCGACTGCTTTGGATCGTAACCAGCGCGCTGCATGTACTGGATGCCAAGAATATCGGCTTCGCTTTCCTGCTCGCGCGAGAACGGCAGGCTGACACCCACCTGCGCACCCAAGCCCAGCGCTGCCATCGCCAACTGACTGTTCACCTGCGTGCCGACGACTTCCAATCCAATCTGCGTCGCCATATCGCGGCTATAGCGCTCCGCCGCGTGTCGGCCGATGACGTGTCCGGTCTCATGGCCAAGCACCGTTGCGATCCAATCGTCGCGCTCGGAAATCTGGTAGAGGCCGCGATAGAAACCGACTTGCCCGCCGGGCAACACGAATGCGTTCTTCTGTGGGCTGTCGAACAGCACGAATTCCCAGTTCTGATTGCCGCGTCCGGCGGCCTGTACGACGCGGCGCCCAACCGTCTCGACACGCCTTTGCGCTGCCGCGTTATTCCACGGCGGCACCTGCTGACGCATCTGCGCCCACGCTTGCAGCGAAGCCTGCTGCAACTGCGACTCATCGATGATGATGAATTGCTCGCGGCCAGTATCGGGATTGACCGTTGTGCACGCCGCTGCCGCCAGCACAGCAGCGGTCGCTGCGGCCCCGCCGAGCAACTTCCGGCGGTCGATCGCATGCAGGGCGGAATGGACCGCGTCGTTTCCACAGAGATGTTGGCACATGTCCCGTCCTCCTCGATCACGCGATCTAGTGGAGGCATTTTCAGTGGCTTAGCGCCCGAGGCAAGGCGGTTTGGCGGGGAAAATCAGCCCTGCCGTTCCGGCGTGGACAGGCCAGGGCCGCCCCGCTATAGACCCTCGCTCCGCGCCGGACCCAGGTCTGGCGGCCGGTCTGCCTGGGTAGCTCAGTTGGTAGAGCAGCGGATTGAAAATCCGCGTGTCGCTGGTT
>CADEDT010000022.1 GCA_902826145.1 uncultured Caulobacteraceae bacterium | reverse complement strand
CACGTAGCGTCCGGGGCCGGAGGATGTGAAACGAAGCGGATGGTCCAATGCCGCTTGCGTGGGCCGCTCAAGCGCGGCCTCTATCTGCGCAGCCTCGATCGGCGCGCCCGCGGCATCGTGAAGCGCAATTTCGATCACGCCAGCCTCGCCCTCCGACGAAAGTCCAGCGCTTGCGCGCCAACCCAATGCGGCCTGCGCGCGCCGTTCAGCCAAAGTGTCGTTGAACCGCAAACCCTGCAGATAGGAGCGGCGCACGTCCTCGCCGGGGAACGAGCCAACGGCAACGACAATAAAGCCGACATTAACGGCGATGACGGCGCCGAAGAAAGCAAGGATCGCGGCCAAGACGTGCCAACCCCGCAACCGGAACGCGCTCATCGCTCCCCTCCTGCCAGAAACGCCGAGGCGCTGGTGGCGGTCTCGCCGCTTTCCAGATCGCGCACCGTGAAACGGATATCGTGTGAGCCAGGCAAAACGCCCGCAGGCGCCGCGACGTGCAAACGCACATTGGTGACCCCGTCTGCGCTCGCCACCGCGACCACCGCACCCGCCGCGCCCAGATCAGGCGCCTGCAAGTGTGCGCCCTCCAGACCCTCGACGCTGATCGACACGCGCCGGGGCGCCGCGCTCATATTGATGAGCTTCAGCTCATAATCGTTGCGCATTGATCCATCGGCCAGACGCACGAAAGGTGGACTGCGGTCACGGATGACATTGGCGTCGAGCGTCTGGCGCGAAGCCAGGCCATAGATCATCAGCGCGCCAACGAGAGCGAAGAGCGCCCCGTAGAGAATGGTGCGCGGACGAACGAGCCGGATGCGCGCGACCTTTCCCTGAGCGCGGCGCGTTTGATTAGCGTAACTGTCGTAGGCGATGAGGCCCTTGGGACGCCCGACCTTGGTCATAATCGCATCGCATGCATCGATACAAAGCGCGCAATTGATGCATTCGAGCTGATCCCCGTCGCGAATGTCGATGCCTTGGGGACACACTGCGACGCATTGCCGGCAATCGATGCAATCGCCGCGTCCCTCCCAACTTTGACCTTTCTTATGCGCCCCGCGTGGCTCGCCCCGATCGACGCGATACGCGACCGAAAGCGCGTCCTTGTCCATCATCGCCGCCTGGATCCTCGGCCACGGGCACATATAGGTGCACACTTGTTCGCGCATCGTGCCGGCGAGCGCATAGGTGGTGAAGGTCAGAAGACCGATGAAGAGATAGGCGGAAGCTGAAGCTGTCCCTGAGAAGATTGCCGCAAACAGGGTCGGCGCGTCGGCGAAATAGAAGACCCAAGCTCCGCCGGTCGCTGCGGCGATAATGAGCCAAAGCGCGTGCTTGGATGCTTTCTTGCCGGCCTTCCCCCAACTGAGCGGCGCCTTATCGAGACGCATGCGTTCGTTGCGATCGCCCTCGATCAGCCGCTCCACGTAGATGTAGAGATCTGTCCACACCGTCTGCGGGCACGCATAACCGCACCAAATGCGTCCAAACAATGCTGACGACAGGAAGATGCCGAACGCAGCCAGGATCAGGAGGCCGGTGATATAATAGACTTCCTGCGGCCAGAGCTCGATGAAGAAGAAATAGAAACGTCCGTGATCGAAATCGACCAGCACAGCTTGATCGGGCCGGCCGACGCCACGGTCCCATCTGAGCCAGGGCGTGACGTAATAGATCGTGAGGAGGACGATCATCGCCGCCCATTTCACGTTACGGAAGAGACCACGCGCGAGCTTTGGATAGATCTGTTCGCGCTTCTTGTAGAGCGCGCGCGCCGCGCGTGAGTTCACCGCGCGCGCATCAACCTCGAGATCGGAATCGGGTCGGCGAGGAATGAGCGTCGTCACGCCCATCCTCACTCCGGCGCCGGAGCCGCCGGGGGCGCAGGCTCCGCCGGCGCAGGCGGGAGATCAGCTTCGCCGCCACCCATTTGGTGAACATAGTAAGCCAGCGCGCGCAACGTCCCGGCGTCAAACCGGCGCTCCCAGGATGGCATCACGCCGCTGCGGCCCAATTCGACCTGACGGCGGATCTCCTCGCGCGAACCGCCATAGAGCCACAAATCGTCCTGCAAACTGGGCGCGCCGACGTTGCGATCGCCGGCGCCGCTGGCCCCGTGACACACGGCGCATTGCTCACCATACACAATTGCGCCGCGCGCGGCGGCGGCCGCATTGGGCTCGATCCGCCGGCGCGCCGCCGATACCGAGATCACGTATTCGGTGACGTCGCCGATCTGGTCCCGCGACAACAGATTGTCGCGTCCGAACGCGGGCATTTGCGACATGCGCGTATCTGGATGGTCGGCGCGCACGCCGACCCGCAAAGTGTGTTCAATCTCCGCCAGCGAACCACCCCAAATCCAAACATCGTCAGCCAGTACCGGATATCCCGGCGCGCCGGCCCCGCCGGCGCCATGGCACGTGCGGCAATAATCGCCGAACACGCTTTCCCCCGCGGCGCGGGCGAATTGCTGCAGCTCGGGATCGCGCGCCAAGTCAGCGCTACTCGCACTGGCGAGACGCTCGAACATGGGTGCGCGCGCGCCCTCCAAACTCTCGATCTCGGCGGCGACATTGCGCCGATCGGAGAAGCCCAACACGCCGGGTGTGTAGGAATTGAGCAGCGGCCAGGCCGGCATCAACACCCAATAGATCACGGCCGCCGCGATCGACGCGTAGAAGATATAGAGCCACCAGCGCGGCAGCGGGTTGTCCAATTCCTTGACGCCATCCCATTCATGGCCGGTTGTGTCGACGCCGGTGACCGCGTCGCGCTCAGGCTTGTCGGTCATCGTCGTCCTCGTCTTTCAGCGGCGTCTCGGCCGCACGTTTGAACTTGTCGCGATTGCCCGGCCACAGCGCGTAGATCACCGCGCCAACGAAAAGCACTGCGAGCAGTACAAGCCCCCAAGTCTGCGCGAGATGGCTCGCCTCAGCGTAACTCATCGGCTCACCTCTCGTTCTCAGGCGCGTCGGCCTGGTAGGTCGAGAAATCGACGCCTGCCCCCAGCATCTGCAGATAGGCGATCAGCGCGTCCATCTCGGTCACGCGCGCGGGGTCGCCATCGAAGTCGCGCTGAGCCACACGTCCGTAACGCTGTTCGAACTCGTAGGCGCCTTCGCCGAAGGGGGTCGCTTGTGCGCGCGCGTCGGCGGCGGCGCTGGCGATTTGCTCATCGGTATACGGCACGCGCAGGAGACGATTGGCGCGCAGATGATCGCTCATCGTGCGAAGGTCGAGATCGGCGTCGGCGAGGAACGCATAAGGCGGCATCACCGATTCAGGCACCACCGAACGGGGATCTGTGAGATGGGCGCGATGCCATTCGTCGGAATAGCGCCCCCCGACACGCGCAAGGTCGGGCCCGGTGCGCTTCGATCCCCATTGGAACGGATGGTCGTACATGCTCTCGGCGGCGAGCGAATAATGACCATAGCGCTCGACCTCGTCGCGGAGCGGACGGATCATTTGCGAATGGCAGGTGTAGCACCCTTCACGCACATAGACTTGGCGCCCCGCCAGTTCGAGCGGGGTATAGGGCCGCACGCCCTCGACACGCTCGATCGTCGATTCAATGAAGAAGAGCGGCGTGATCTGCACCAAGCCGCCGATCGAGACGACGACGAGGATGCCGATCAAGAGAATAAGCGAGTGCTTCTCGAACCATCGATGAAATGACCACATGAGAAGCGCCCCCTATTCCGCTGCGGCGGACGCCGCCGCCACGGGGTGATCGCCGGCGCGTTCGTGTGCGGGCGCATCCGCGCGCGCTGTGCGCCAGAGATTGTAAGCCATGACGAGCGCGCCCAAGAGATAGAGTCCTCCGCCCAAGGCGCGGATGATGTAATAGGGATGCATCGCCTCGACCGACTCCACGAACGAGTATTCGAGGAAGCCGAAATCGTTGTAGGCGCGCCACATCAGCCCCTGCATGACGCCGGCCACCCACATCGAGGTGATGTAGAGAACGATGCCGATGGTCGCGAGCCAGAAGTGCCACTCAACGAGCGCGTTGGAATAGAGCCGTTGTTTCTTCCAAAGCCACGGCACGAGACAATAGAGCGCGCCGAAGCTGACGAAGCCGACCCAACCCAAAGCGCCTGAATGCACGTGACCGATGGTCCAATCGGTGTAGTGCGAGAGCGAGTTCACGGCGCGGATCGACATGACCGGGCCTTCGAAGGTCGACATGCCGTAGAAGGCGACCGACACGACCAGCATGCGCAGCACCGGATCGGTTCTGAGCTTGTCCCATGCCCCGGAGAGCGTCATCAGCCCGTTGATCATGCCGCCCCATGACGGCATCCACAGCATGATCGAGAAGGTGGCGCCGAGCGTCTGCGCCCATTGCGGCAGCGCCGTGTAATGCAGATGGTGCGGCCCCGCCCAGATGTAGAGAAAGATCAACGCCCAGAAGTGGATGATCGACAACCGGTACGAATAGACCGGCCGATCCGCCTGCTTCGGGATGAAATAGTACATGATGGCGAGGAAGCCCGCGGTGAGGAAGAAACCCACCGCATTGTGGCCGTACCACCATTGCGTCAGCGCATCTTGCACGCCCGCGAACAGCGAATAGCTGAACGAGCTCGTCAGCGTCACGGGGATCGCCAGATTGTTGACGATGTGCAGCATCGCAATCGTGACGATGAACGCGAGATAGAACCAGTTGGCGACGTAGATGTGTTTTTCTTGACGCTTCCAAATCGTGCCCAGAAACACCAGCAGATAGACGACCCAAACCAAGGTCAGCCAAAGATCAGTGTACCAGGGCGGCTCGGCGTACTCGCGGCTCTGCGTGATCCCCATCAGATAGCCTGTGCCCGCGAGCACGATGAAGAGCTGATAGCCCCAGAACACGAACCACGGCCAAAGCCCGCCGGCGAGACGCGCACGGCAGGTGCGCTGCACGACATAGAAGCTCGTGGCGATCAACACATTGCCGCCGAAGGCGAAGATCACCGCCGAGGTGTGCAACGGACGCAAGCGGCCAAAATTGGTCCAACCGGCTTCGGGGAAATAGAAGAGATTGGGAAAGGCCAGCTGTAGCGCGATGATGAGGCCGACCAGCAGACCGGCGACACCCCAAAACATCGAGGCGACGACACCGGCTTTAACGACGCCGTTTTCGTAGCGAGACAACTTTCCGCTCTGCGGCGCACGCGCCAATTGGCCGACAATACCGGCCGCCCCCAGCAAAAAGGCGACGAACATCGTCCACATTTGCGTCGCGAAGGGTCCTTCGACCGAACCGGCGCCGAACAAGACCAAGAACATGCCGGCGATCAGGATCGCCAAGATGACGAGCGCTTCGTCGCCCGTCTCAGTCAAACCCCGTGCGGCCATACGCGCGCTCCCCGGACCGCCTCGGTCTTGCGCATCCGATTTGCCAGCGGTCGCCGCCGCGACATTTGATCTGCATCAAATGCGCAAACAACATTCGCGGTAACGATGTCGCAGCAAAGACAAGGCCGTCCGATGAAACGTCCCATTGCGCATCAACAGGCGCTCGCGTTCGGTTTCGTTGCCGCAGCCCTGGCTTGGCCTAGCGTCGCTGGGTCGATCACCTTCTTGCTGCTTTCGCCCTACGACCGGGCGCTGGCCAACGCCTATTGCGGCGCGGCGCCGCACTTATCAGCCGGCCATTGTGCGGCGTGCTGGATCGGCGCGGCGGCGTTGTTCCTAGCGGGTCTTAGTCTGGCGTTTCCACGCGTTCGCCAACCCGGTTGGCTGCTCACGGCAAACACGCCCCGCGTGACAAGAAGCGGCCGTCAAAACTAATGTGAACCGGTGCGCCGCCGAGGCCGCCGTCCGGCGCCGACTGCGCAGCGCTCACATGCAAGTGCGGTTCGTCGCTGGCGCCGCTGTTGCCCACCGTCCCTAGAGCTTCACCGACGCTCACCATATCCCCCGGCCGAACCACAACACTGCCCTGCCGCAGATGGGCCAAGAGCACTTCGTGAGCGCCGCACGCGAGTAGAACGTGATTGCCGGCCAGATGCGCGCGATCTCGCATCCCGGCTGCATGATCCGGCAAACCGTCGCGCGCGGCCAACACGCGCCCCGAACAGGGCGCAAGCACTTCGGCCCCGAAAATCCGATACGCAACGGGCGCGCTGGGCTGAGCTTGCCACCATGAGCGATCGACGGTGCGCAAGCCGCTTGGGCTGATTCTGACGATATCGACGCCATAGCTCTGACCGCGAAACGCCTCAAAGCCATGCGCCAAAGTCGCGTAGTGAAAGTTCAAAACGGGCGATGCGCCGCCGCTCACGGCGCAAAAGCCGGGGCCACGCAGCGGTGCGACAAGATCGAGGCGTGGCGCCGACGGCGCCAGTCTGCCCGCGACGCCATGCCAAACCAGCACGCCGCCCAATGACGCCAAGCCGAGGCTTGCAGCTGCGGAGATGAATGCGTTAAGCCGCGTGCGCGAGGGCGCGCACCGCCACGCACGATTGGCCAAGATGACAAACAGCAAGCCAATCGGCGCCATGATCCAGACTGGCGGGTAGACCCATATTCCGGCCGCGGCGGCACCGGCGATCGCCAAGAAGGCCGCGACAATCGCCAAAGCGCGCCACGCCCGATGCGAGCCAGGCGCAAGCAGAAGCGAAAGCAGCGCAAGGCCAACGAGCAGAGCCTGGGATAAAAATACGAGACCTATGCTCGTGTCCTCCGCCAAGACACCAACGCCGGCATCAACGCAAAAAGCGCAAGCGAGATCACATAAAGCCACCCTGCCGGCGTGGCGAAGTAAGCGAGTTGAGCTTGCAGTACGAGACCCCGCAAGCCGAACCCGACAGCCACATCGGCGGTCAACTGAAAAACAAGCGCCAAGAGACCAAGCGCGAGACGAACGCCAACGCCGCCTTGCAGGCGCGTCGCACGCGGCGCAACGCCGGCCGCAATCCACATCGCCAGAATGAGGAACGGGGTTTCGCAAAGAACCGAAAAGAACGGCCCCAGCACCGGTTCGAGCCAGAGCACGCGGATCGGCCCCATCAACAACCCTGCGCCGAAGACAATAACGAAATAGAGCGCGGCCGCGGCCAACAACCGCCGGCGCGGCGCAGCCGGCGCTGCGGCGACAGGTTCAGAGGTTGGCGCGTCGGTCATGGGCAGCCTATTGAGCCGTATAACCGCCGTCGATCACGAGCTCTGCGCCGGTGACGAATTTGGATTCGTCCGACGCCAGATAGAGGACGCCATAGGCGATGTCGTCAGGCTGGCCGAGGCGCCCAACCGGATGCAGCGCAGCGATCGCCGCCTTCGCGGCCTCGGGATCGTCTTGCGCGGCCAGATAGGACTCGACCATCGGTGTCCAGATATAGCCCGGATGCACTGAATTGACGCGAATGCCGTAACCGGCCTTGGCGCAATGCAAAGCGGCCGACTTGGTGAAGATGCGGACCGCGCCCTTGCTCGCATTGTAGGCGGCAAGGTTGGGATCTCCAATCAAGCCTTCAATCGACGACAGGTTGATAATCGAACCGCCGCCAGTCTGCTTCATCGCGGCGATCGCCTGCTGCGTGCCGATGAAGACGCCATCGCTGTTAATGGATTGCAGCCAGCGCCATTGTTCGAGGCTTGTGTCCTCGACACTCGCACTGAGCGCGACGCCGGCATTGTTGACTAAGATATCGAGGCGACTGAAGCGATCGAGCGCCACAGCGATAACGCTGCGCCATTCGCCTTCCTCGGCCACATCGTGGCGCACGAAGGCAGCCTTACCGCCCTCAGTCAGAATGGCCTCCGCGACCGCAACGCCCTCGCGCTCCTTGACGTCGGTGACGACGACATTGGCGCCTTCGCGCGCCAACATCAGCGCAATCGCCCGCCCCAACCCTAGGGCGCCGCCAGTGACGATCGCGGTCTTGCCCTCAACGCGCTTCATCGGCGCCTCCTCAATGCGACATGAACACCGGCAAGGGCGAGGTTTCGCTGAGCGTCCGCGTGACGCCGCCGAACACGACTTCGCGTAGACGCGAATGGCCATACCCGCCCATGACGATGAGATCCGCGCCCATGGTCTCGGCCTCTTCAAGCAAAGTCTGCTCTATCGAACGCCCGCCGCGCTCAACCGGTCGAATTTCGACATCGATGCCGCGGCGCGCGATATGCGCGGCGATGTCTACGCCAGGCCCAGTCTCGGCAAAGCGCGACGGACGTCCATCGACGGTGACGATGAAGACCGCCTCCGCGCGTTCGATCAGCGGCGCCGCGTCGGCGAGTGCTCGCGCGGCCTCGCGGGTCGGCGTCCACGCCACCATGATCCGCCGCCCCAGCGGCGCGCGCCAATCAGGCGGCGTCAGCAACAACGGCCGCCCTGACTTGAACAGCGCCGTCTCCAATGCGGCGCGCGCAATAGCGTCGCCCGGGCGCTCCATCACGACGAGATCGGCGTGCATCATTTCGTAAGCGAGCGCTTCATCGTCGGCGCCGGTGAAGGTTTCGAGCTGACGCAATTCGGCGCCCGGATCGCATTGCTTCAGACGCGCGGCGATGCGCGCCAATTGTTCGCCAGCACGGTCGCGCGCGGCCGCGCAAAGCTCGGTCCAGATCGCCTCGCCGAACGGTTCGGTCACCGGCGCCGGTAACTCCACCAGGTGAAGCATCGAGAGCCCTGCGCCGTGCTCGGCCGCAAGAGCGCCGGCGATGTCGAACACGCTTCGCTGCCGGGGCGACCGCACCAGCGCAAGGAGGTCTTTGAAGGCCAAGTCCTCCTCCTAATGCGAGAGGAAGAGCGGCACGGGCGCGCGCTCGATCAGCGCACGCGTCACGCCGCCGAATACGAACTGACGCAAGCGCGAATGGCCGTATCCGCCCATGACGATGAGATCGGCGTCGATCGCGCGCGCCTCATCGATCAAAGCGTCTTCTGCGGCGCGGCCTAGACCATCGACGTGCCGCAGATCGACATCGACGCCGCGGCGCGCAAGATGGGCGGCGATGAGGCGCCGAATGGCGGTTTGGCGTCCACGGTGACCACCGCCACCTGCTCTGCGCCTTCGAGCAAGGGCGCGGCGTCAGCGATGGCGCGCGCAGCCTCACGCTTGGCGCTCCAGGCCACCAAGATGCGTCGGCCGATCCGCCCGGCGCGCCAATCGGACGGCGCAAGCAGCAATGGACGGCCCGACTTGAACAACACGGCTTCCTGCACCGCGCCATTCAAGGGATCGTTCGATCGCTCCATGACAACGAGGTCCGCATGGAGCGCGTTATAGGCCACGGCGTCCTCGATCGCGCCGGCGAAGGTCTCGACGCTGCGCATTTCACCGGGAGGGTCGAACTTTCGCAAACGTTCACTGACCTGGGCGCGATCTGCGGCGTTGTCGGCGCGAATCTTGGTCGTCACATCGGCCCAGAGTTCGGCGCCGTTCGCACTCGCGAGCATTTGCGGGAGTTCCGCAACGTGGAGTCCGGCGACATGACACGGCCAGCGCGCCGCAATCGTCTCTGCAACAGCGAACGCCGCATCTCCATTGGCGCGCGTTACGATCGTCAACAGATCTTTGTAGGCCATATTGGGCTCCTCATACGAGCGTTCGCCGCTAGCTTGTCGCTCGCATCCGCGCCCCGCATTGACTTCCCGCAAATGCTCAGTGCGACATGAAGAGCGGCAGCTCCGCCTCGGCCAAGAGATCGCGTGTGACACCGCCAAAGACGCGTTCTTGCGCGCGTGAACGGCCGTAGGCGCCGATGACCATCATGTCCGCGGCCATGTCGAACGCCGCGCTCATCAATACCTCCGCATCTGGGCGACCCATGCCGTCGAGATTGCGCACATCGACCCGGACGCCATGGCGCGCCAAATGCGCCGCAAGCTCCCTGCCCGGCGCCTCGCCATGCCCCGATGTGCTCGGCCGCGCGTCCGCCGTCGCCACCACGACCTGACGCGCCCTCTTGAGTATCGGCAGCGCATCATTGACAGCGCGCGCCGCTTCGCGGGAGGCGTTCCAGCCGATCAGCACGCGCTCACCGAGGCTCTCGCCGCGCCATGGCTTAGGCATGAGCAATAACGGCCTGCCAGCATCAAACAACATGGCCTCGACGATCACTCGCCGCACCCGCTTGGACCCGCCCCGGGACATGACAACGAGATCGGCGCAGCGCGCGTGCGCCACGATTTCCTTTTGCGTCAACGCCGCTTCCACCACAGCGTCGCGCAGTTCGAACGCCGGTTCGATGGCGTCGAGGTGCGCGGCAATCACCGCCCGCTCCCGCGCGGCGGCGCCGCGGCTGCCGGCAGCGATGTCAGCCAGAACTTCCGACAGCGGCGCCGTCTGCTCAGCGTAATCGGATCCGGCATGAATGGCGATGACGAGCGCGGCCGCGCGCGCATCGTGGGCGCGCGCCAGGACATGGGCGGCTTTGAGCGCCGCCTCGTCCTCGGCCAAAGACACGACCGGCGCCAAGATGAGTTTCAGTCCCATCGCGCCTGCATCAATGGGCGAGCAGAAGCGCAGGTCCATCGGACGCGTGCACGAGCGCGCGTGTAGTGCCGCCGAGAATCCACTCATAGAGGCGCGGCCGGCCATAAGCGCCCGACACCAAGAGGTCGCAGCCGTTGCGCGCCGTCGCATCGAGGAGCGACGCCGCTACACTGCGACCCGGCACCGTCTCCGTCCGCTGATTAGCGACGCCGTGACGGGCCAGATAGGCTTCGAGCGCGTGCTGTTCACGCTCAGCAGCGCTCGCGCCGATATCGTCGCCATTGGAGAGGATCAGCACCTCCTCGCTCTGCTGCAGCACCGGCAGCGCCGCGCGCACCGCCCGGCCGGCTTCGATACTGCCATCCCATGCGATGGCGACGCGCCTAGCGTTGGCGCTG
This sequence comes from uncultured Caulobacteraceae bacterium, assembly GCA_902826145.1. Classification (GTDB taxonomy): domain Bacteria; phylum Pseudomonadota; class Alphaproteobacteria; order Caulobacterales; family Aquidulcibacteraceae; genus Vitreimonas. Next base: position 21,145 of record CADEDT010000022.1, on the reverse strand, counting down.
TTGCGTGTGAGCAAGATCGGAGCGCGGGTGTCGAGAAGGCTCTCTGCGAACACCCCCGTGCACGCCCCGCCACACACGCTTTGACCGCCAAATACGACGAGATCGGCGAGGACCGAAGCCTTGGCCACCGCGGCGCCCGGCTGCAGTGCGCGCTCCTCCACCTCGATCCGCGCGCCCATTGTCTCGCTCGCCGCGTGCGCCAACTCTTGCAACCGCGTTTGCGCCTCGCGCTCGCCCCGCCGCAGCGCCTCCGCAGCAGCCCCCGTCGCATCGCCCTTGAGCGCTGCGCCATAAGCCAAATAGCTGGCGGCCGCATCGGCGAACGCGGGAAGCACGCGCAAGTCCGCATCGAAACGCGCGGCAAGAGCGGCACCCGCCTCAAGCGTCGCCTGATCGGCGGCGTCGCCGGCCGCCACAAGAAGAATCGATTTATAGGCCATGCGCCGCCTCCAGAATTGGCGAGACCTTAGCCCGGCATGAAATCGTTCCGCTTGATCGCGCTCAAATCGCCGTCGCTAAGATTCTCAGGGGCGTTCATGCAGCTTTTGGGCGGCGAACTGACGCTGCACAAGCGCGACGATCTCCGCAAAATGGGCTTCGACGCGCGCCCGCGGCGTTTGGCTGAGCACGCCGCCGAAATGGCGATGCTCGAGAAAGCGCAAGCCGCAGACATCAGCAACGTGATGGTCGAACAGGTTTTGTAAGGCCTCCCACGACCCTTCGCTGCGAAGCCACTCGGCAGGGGCGCCCGACGAAGAGAAGCTAATCATGCTCTTGCCCGTCAGCAGCGGCTCATTGCCGCCGCCGCGAATGGGGCCATAGCCGAAACCCATGCCAAAGACGCGCTGTATGTACCCTACGAGGACCGCCGGGGGCGCATTGAACCAAAGCGGATAGAAGAAGGCGAACACGTCTGCATCTGCGATCAACGCACGCTCCTCCAGCACATCCTCGGCCGCAGCAAAGCCCTGCTGACGCGGAATTTCTCCATCTCCCAGGCGCGGATCGAAACCGCACTGATAGAGGTTGCGCACGATGCTCACATGGCCCAACGCCTCGACAGCGCCGCGATAGATGTCGGCCGCTGAAGTGGTGAAGCTCTGCGCGTTGGGATGAGCGACGATGATGGCGTGCTTCATGGACGAAAATCCGACGCCGAGACGGCCAGCGCGAGCGAGCGTAGAGCGCAGCCGACATCCGGCGTTGCGTTCGATCAAACGGCTCAAACGTCGGCGAACAAGCGCTCCACGCGCCGGCCCAGCGCATCGCCCATGAGCGGCTTTTCGACGATCTCGACGCCCGCGCGCGCTGCGCGGGCGCGTACGGCGCGCGTTGGATGCGTTGTGATCAGCAACGCGGGCGCATTTTCGCCCTCGGCGCGGAGGCGCTCGATCAGCTCAATGCCCGCAACGCCGGGAAGATTTTGATCAACGACGAAACACCCAGCCATGGCCGGCACGCGTGCGAGCAAGGCCTCGCCGCTCGCATAGCTGGCGACACGATAGCCGTCGGTCTCAAAGGCAAACACCAGCGCGTGCAGCAGCGCGGGGTCGTCATCCACCAAGACAATCGGGCGCTCGTCGCGTCGAGGCATGTTCAGCACAGGGCATTCCGGGGTCGCATGATCGCGGCCTTGTGGCGCGCGCCATGCCGTCGCGCATTGATTTGACGCAAAGGCAGCCTCAGCCAAGCCCGGCCTTCAACGCCAAGCGGACCAAATCGGACAGGCTTTGCGCCCTCATCTTGGTCATGACGTTGGCGCGATAGATTTCGACCGTTCTCGGACTGATGCCGAGCCTAGCGGCCGCCGCCTTGTTGGAATCGCCCGCGACAATCGCTTCGAACACGTCTCGCTCGCGGCCGGTCAACCTATTGAGCCGGACTTCGATCTCGGCCCGCTCGGCCTCCTGGCCGGTGGCCGCGTCCCCGCGCGCGAGCGCGGCGCGCACGGCCGCCAACAGTGTCGCATCGTCGAAAGGCTTTTCCAGAAATTCCACCACCCCCAATTTCATCGCCGCGACGGCGAGCGCCACATCGGCGTGTCCCGTCAGCATGATGATGGGGAGTTTGACGTTAAGGCGATTCAACCGCTCAACCAGTTCCAGTCCATTGAGGCCGGGCATCCGCACGTCGGTGATGATGCAGCCCGGCGCGAGCGCCGGCGCGTCGGCTAACAGCCCCTCGGCTGAGTCATATACGCGCGGCGTCAGCGCTTCGACCTGAAGCAGAAACGCGATCGACTCGCGCACCGCTTTGTCGTCGTCGACGATGTGGACGACATCGCTCACCGTATCTCTCCTTCGCTGGCCTCATGCACTGCGCGCCGGATGGTGAAATGGAACACGGCGCCGCCGCCCGGATTGGGTTCGGTCCAAATGCGCCCGCCATGCGCTTCAACGATGGTGCGCGATATCGACAGCCCCACCCCCATGCCATGCGCCTTGGTTGTGACGAAGGGTTCAAACAGACGCGCCGCTGCGGCGGCATCGAGACCAGGTCCTGTGTCGGCGACGCTCACGATGGCCAAATCGTCATCGCCCGGAGCGCTGGTGACCAGCAATTCGCGCCGGCCTGCTTGGTCGCGCATCGCATCCAAGGCGTTGCGCACCAGATTGACGAGCACTTGCTGAATTTGCACACGGTCAACCAGCACCAAATCGATGGCGGGATCGAACCGCATCTGCACGCGTACGCCATGCTCCTTGGCGCCGACCAGCGCCAACGTGCAGGCTTCCTGCACTAGTCTCGGCAAGGATTCGATGCTTCGCTCGCCCTCACCCCGCGCCAGGAAATCGCGCAGACGGCGGATAATGTCGCCGGCCCGCAGCGCCTGCTCGCCGGCCTTCGACACCGCGTCGACGATGCGCGCGTCGGGTTGGCCGTCCTGCTCCATCAAACGCCGCGCGCCGCTCAGATAGGACGCCGTTGCGCTCAGCGGCTGGTTGAGTTCGTGCGCCAACGCCGAGGCCATCTCGCCCATCGCCGTCAGGCGCGAGATGTGAATCAACTCAGCTTGCAGTTCCTGAAGACGTGCTTCGGTCTCCTGGCGTTCGGTCAAATCGCGCACGAAGCCTGTAAAGAAGCGCGCGTGCGGCGAGCGCAATTCGCCCACCGCCAATTCCATTGGAAACGTCGAGCCGTCCTTACGCTCGCCGACGACGATGCGCCCGATGCCAATGATGCGCTTTTCGCCAGTCGTGCGATAGCGCTGCAAATAGCCGTCATGCTCCTGCGCGTAAGGCGCGGGCATCAGCATCGACACGTTGCGTCCGATCGTTTCTTCCGCCGTCCAGCCGAACATACGTTCGGCCGCGGCGCTGTACGATTGGATGCGCCCGCGCTCGTCGATCACGATCATGGCGTCCGGCGCAGTGTCGAAGATCGAACTCAAGTGCGCTTCACGTTCGACCAGACGTTGGCGCGCGCGCAGCGACCATTCCCCACCGCCAGCCGCGAAGAGCCCGGTCAACAGGAACAACGCGGTCGCCGCCTCGTGAGCAAACCCGCCTTGCGGCGGCAACGCAAAGCCCGCCGCGAGGCCGAGCGCTGTGGCGAACACGCCAGGACCGGCCCCCGCATAAAAGCTTGCCGCGATGACGAGCGGCATGAAGAGCAGGAACACAGCGCCGCCACGCAGCGCCAACCATGGCGAGGCCGCGAGCGCATAGAGCAGCGCGCCCGCGATAGCGACGCCCAATATAATCGCCATCGCGCGCTGCGCGCCGCCTGAACGCGCGGTCCAATCCCCGATCAGGCTCAAAAGGTCACGCTCTTTAGTCACACGCTCCTCGCGCATCCGGTCTTTTCCGCCGCTCGCTCGCGGCACCCCTTAGTTCACAGCGCGATGACCCGCCACGGCGGCCGTAAACAGGCAGCGGGAAGCCTGTCATTTTCCGCGTATAATCAATCGTCTGATTGCGCAATCAGGGCGAGGTCGTCGATTCAGGCCGCGCCTGCCCCATCGACGACGGCAATCTTCAAGCTAAGCGCCAATAGAATACCCCGATAGGGCGTCCGGCTGCGGCCGAACGGCCTACGGATGTACCCTTAGGCGTTCATCCCGAATTTTCGGCGCGTCCAGCGCGCTTTACCCCTTGATGCGTCAGTCACGGAGACGGCGCATGCGCGACCTCGATTACACAGCCTCCCCTCACCTCCACACCCTCGCCGTCAAGCCGGAGGATGTGCTGACGATCGGCCCGGTCGCCCTGTCCGGCGCGCGCATGCGCTTTGAGCGCAACGCCGAAATCTTCGGCCAAGGCGAGGCCGCCGACTACGTCTATCGCGTCATTTCCGGGACGGTGCGCACCATGCGGTTCTCCAGCGAGGGCCGCCGTCAGATCATCGCCTTCCACCTGCCAGGCGATGTGTTCGGCTTGGATTTCGCCTCGACCCATGGCTTTGCCGCCGAAGCCGTGAGCGACGCCGAAGTGCTCTTGGTGCGCCGCTCTCTCGTGGACAAGACCGCCGCTGACAATAGCGCGGCAATGCGCGCGCTCCTGGGGATGGCCGCTGAGCAAATGCACGAGGCTCAAGAGCATGCTGTCATCTTAGGCTTCAAGGGCGCCGCCGAGCGTGTCGCTGCGTTTCTGGTCAGAATGGCGGATCGCCTCAGAGGCCCGCGCGAGCTCGATTTGCCAATGTCGCGCGCCGACATCGCCGACCATCTCGCGCTCACCATCGAAACCGTCTCGCGCGCCTTCACGCAAATGGAACGTGACCACGCGATTGCGTTACCGAGCGCACGCCACGTTGTGTTGCGCGATTGGCGCGCGCTCGAGCACATGCAAGCGGCCTAAGGCGAACGCGGCGCGCTGCATCACGTCTAATCGCCTTGCACGGCCGCACGGCGAGCGTCCCGCTCCGACACCTTGATCACGGCGAGCGCATGGGAACGACCATCTTCGCCCGTCCAGGCGATCGACTGGCCTTCAGCCAAGCCCAGCAACATCGCGCCGACAGTCGTGATGATGGAGATGCGGCCCTCGGCGAAGTTCGCATGATGGGGATCGACCAAGGCGAAATCCCGATAACACGCGCCGTCATAGTCGAACGTCACCAGGCTATCCACACCGACCACGCCACTGGGCAACGTCGTCACCGTCTTGGCGCGCGACAGCTCAACGAACAGGTCCGCCGCGCCGGGCATGCGATCCATCGCCGCCAAAGCAAGCTCCACCAAGCGCTCGTGCTCATCCTCCGCCACCAGAATCGGCGGCCGGTTTTTTGTGGCTGTGGCCAACATAGCTCATCCTCCACGGCGCTTTGGCGCGTGCGAACCCGACGCGCCAAGGCGCGGCGACAAACAGTTTGGATTTAATGAGAGTGTGCTTTCCCCTAGCCGCAACGACGCCGGCTAGGGGCTAAACTCGCGACAGATTGCGAACGATGGTGCGTTCGGCGGTATGAGCACGCAACAGCATACGAGCGATATTGGTCTAGCGTCTGGCAGTGTCAAGCTCGGGCGCGCCGGGACAAAGCGCTTCTTATTGGTCGTGTTTGATCGCGCTCTCAAGCGCCATCACGATCTGCATGCGCTCCTCGTCGCTGCCGGCGGCGCGAAGACGCGCTTCGAAGTGATTCAAGAATTCCGCGCGCGCATTGTGCCAGTCAAGCCGCGAAACTGCGGCTGGTTCTATGCGCACATGCTCGCCTGCGCCGATCTCGGCGCGATCCGCGCGCAATCTGTAGGCATGATCAATTTCCGCCTCGTGAATTGCCTCGGCTGCAAATCCCGCGGCGCGCAGCCGTTCGCGCAAGGCGCGGATATTGGCGGGCTCGCCGTGGGTCAGCAAGATTCCGCCGGTGATGGGCCCACGCGCCTCAGCCCAACGCACAAGACCCGGACCGTCAGCATGTCCCGAATATTGATCGAGCGTGCGAATACGGGCGCGCACGCGATAGGGCTCGCCCTGGATGCGCACCTCGCGGCGGCCTTCCTGCAAGAGCCGCCCCAGCGTTCCGATCGCCTGATAGCCGGCCAACAAAATGGTCGCTTCGGGACGCCACAACAAACGCTTCAAGTGGTGACGAACGCGGCCAGCGTCGCACATCCCGCTCGCGGCAATAATGACGTGCCAACCGTGCACGCGTTCAATCGCGCGGCTCTCTTGGGCGCTCTCGGTGAAACGCAATAATCCCCTTTCGTTTAACGCCGCGAACGGATTGCGTCCCATGTCGTGAAAGGCGTGGCTCAGGAACACTTCGGTGGCTTTGATGGCGAGTGGAGAATCGAGAAAGATCGGCCCCGGCGGCGCCTCCACCGCATCCATGAGATCTATGAGGTCAACCAACAATTCCTGCGTGCGCTCCACGGCGAACGCGGGGATGACGAGCGGCCCGCCCGCCGCATGCGCGGCCTTCAGCTCTTCAGCCAGCGCCGCGCGCCGCGTGGTTCGATCGCTTGGCCTGCGCTCGACGCCGCCATAGGTCGATTCCAACACCAGATGATCGACGCCCGCCGGGCCTTGCGGGTCTTCGGCGAAGTCTCGCCCTCCTGGACCGATATCGCCCGAGAACAAGATGCGCGTTGGCGCACCCGCTTCTTCATCGACCTCGATCTCGATCGATGACGAACCCAAGATGTGACCGGCATTCCACCAGCGGGCGCGCACGCGCGGCGCGACATCGATCCAAACGTCTCTGTCGACCGCGCGAAAAAGCGCCATGGCGGCTTCCGCGTCTCGCGCGGTGTAGATTGGCTTCACTTCTTCTTGGCCGCGCTTGCGATTGCGCCGGTTGAGCTGTTCAACCTCCATTTCCTGGATGGCGCCGGCATCCGGTAGCATGACCGCGCAGAGAGCGCGCGTTCCGGCCGTCGCCAGGATTGGCCCCTTGAAACCCGCCAGCTTCAATTTTGGCAACAGCCCGGAATGATCGACGTGCGCGTGCGTCAACAACACCGCCGCGATCTCGCCGGGCTCAAAGGGGAAGGCGTCGTAGTTGAGCGCCTTCAATGTCTTCGGCCCTTGGAACAGGCCGCAATCGACCAAGACTTGCGCGCCGCCCTCGATTTCGACACGGACGCAAGAACCCGTCACGCAACCAGCGGCGCCATGGACGTGAAGCTTCACCGACATCGTTTACTCGCTCGCTACTTGCCGTCCCCCCCGACCTGCTCGCCTTGTTCAGCGGCGCTGGTTCGTTCGCGATTCATGCGTACAGCGTTCGCACGCGCAAACTCCGCGGCGATGTGCCGACTGAAGACGCCAACATGCTCGATTTCGTGCGTGAACGGCGCCGCGAACGGCGGCGCAAGCAGAGAATGCCAGACCCGACGCGGACGCGTGTTGCGACGCCAGCTACGCATTGATCGGTTGGGATTCAGCGACGCGATAGACCAAGGCGTCGCCATCGGCTTCGTGCACAGTGATGTACTCGCCGACGACGAGCTTGTGATCGCCGAGCCGGAATACCGGTTCGTCCGGTCCCTCTTCGTCTTCGTCATAGCGGAAGTACCAGTGCGCGCCGCGATGGCTAAGCCAGCCGTCGGCCTTCTCGGCGTCATCGGGTGAAAACCGATCAACCGTACAACGCTCCTTGTTGGCCCGCCACAGCGCGAGATCGAGCCGGCCTTCCCCATCGAGCGGCGCCACAACGCGATAACCCCGCGCGTCATCACCGTGCGGATACCCGGCATCCGGGTTGCGCGCCAAACGCAGAATGATGGTGTTGAGTTGGCTCACCTGTCTTCTCCAATGCTCTTGGGGCATGGTTGAGCCAGCACAGGCGCCCCCGCCTTGATCTTGCTCAAGCAGATTGCACTTGATTGAGAAACGCGTCGATCTCGCGCCAAACTTCAGCATCGCGGCCGACCCAGACGTGCCCGCCGCTCGGGTAGATGAGAAGGCGCGCGCCGGGAACGCTGCGCGCGATGTGACGCGCCGCCGCGGCGGTGCCGAACCGGTCATCTTCCAGCGAAATCGCCAGCGTCGGCGCAGTGATGCTCTCGATCGCCATCGGCGCGGGACTGAGGGTTTGGGCCATATCATTGGCGAGCCCGGCGCTACGCGCACTGACCGGCAGCATGTCCCACAAAATCCCACGCACGCGCGCGCGTTCGTTTGCGGAGGCTTGATGCACGAGCGATGGATCGGTCGCCAGGAGCGCTGCGATCATTTCGTCTTCGTTCGCCTTAGCGCCCGCCCAATAAAGAAAGTCGGACCTTAGTCCATGGTCCATGATGAAACGCGCGACCGGCCCCGGCGGCGCGGTTTCGCGACCGGGCGCGTACGTTGCTGGCACCAAAGCGACCAGGCCACTGCATCGCATCGGGTGATCAATCGCGAAGGCGAGCGCCGAGAGCACCCCGGCCGAGCCGCCGAGGATCGCCGCCCGTTCAATGCCAAGCCGGTCCAACAGATCGACAAACGCCAGCGCCTGACTTTGCGGCGTGGGATCGCTCGGATTGGCCGAGCGCAAATAGCCGAAGCGAGAGGGAGCGATGACCCGATGGCCGACCCGACGCAACGGCTCGGCGAAAGCAAGCGCTTGGTCCACACCGCCGCCGGTACCGTGGATCATCAGACACGGCGGACCCTCTCCGGCGATAGCGTATTCCATCGCTCCGAAACGGCTCTCAAACACCTCCGCATCGAGCGCGCTCAAGCGTTGGCGCGCACGGTCGAGATCAGCATCGAACGCCTGCACGACCGATCCGCCGGCAACGAGGGCGGCGCCGGCGGCTAATCCCGTCCAAATGAGCTCCCGCCGCCGCACGATTTCTCCTCCGCTTCATGCCAGCACGATACGCCTCGCACGCGCTGAGGCGTTCTGCCCTGATCGACATCAAGCCGCATCGGCACTCCTCGGCCGATGCCCGCGCAACGCTTCAGACTGTGGCGCTCGGAGGCCTAGCGCGCCAGCCCACGATCGTAAGCCAGAGCCCGATCAGGCCTTCGACGCAGGCGGTGATCATCAGCGCGTAGGGGGCTTCAGCGAACACTGCCGTCATCTCGGCCCCAAGATCGGGCGCTATCATGAGCCACGCGCCTTTGAACGCTGCGGCGACGCCAACCAGCGAAATCGCAGCGGCAGCGGCGCTGTTCCAATGGTGATGCGCCGCGATCACGCCGAGGCCCGCCATCAAGGTGAAAGCGCCGCCCGCGAGCACGAGCGGTGCGTCCTGCATGAAAGCTGAAAACAGATCCGGCAGGCTTTCTTGGCGGACGAACAACGTCGCGGCCATGATCAGCAGATAGGGCCCAAAGATGCGCGCCAAGCTGCGCGTGCGTTCCACTCGATCGTACACAGACATCACGCTCCCTCTCCTCGTGAGCGCTCCTTCTAGCCGCGGGCCGCAATCTCGCATTGATGACGCTCAAAGACGCCGGCGCATACTTGTCGCACTGGTGTCATAGCCCCGACGCACAAGGTCCGCTCGGCAGACAAACCGATGGCTCTGGAAATTGAACGCAAATTCCTGGTGACAGGCGAGAATTGGCGCAAGGCCAGCAAATCGCCTCAGCTGGTTCAGCAAGGCTATCTCGCTCGCGGGCCATCGGCTGTCGTGCGCGTGAGGCGGTTAGGCAGGCGCGCTTTTCTCACCATCAAGAGCCTGACGCCGGGCCACGTGCGCGCCGAGTTCGAGCACGAAATTCCCTGCGAGGAAGCCGACTATCTCCTGTCGCACTTTTGCGGCGAGTCGCTGGTCGAAAAGACGCGCCATAGCATCGACTGGGACAGTCTAGATTGGGTGGTCGATGAATTCCGCGGCGCACTGGCGGGTCTGATCATGGCTGAGATCGAACTTTACACCACCGATCAGGATATCGAGCTGCCGCCTTGGGTGGGCCCAGAGGTGACCGACGATCCGCACTACAGGAACGAGGCCCTGTCCCTCCTCCGCGCGCCGCCATAGCGCAGCTGACCCGCGTCCGCGGAAGCTTTCAATCGCCCATCGCGACCTCCCGATTGATCTAAATCAAGTCACATCCAGAGGGCGCTGATATCCCTACGGCACAGCATCGCGGCTGGCGCAGCAATACAAACCAACGCTGCCGAGCGCCCTGCAGGACAGAAAAGGACACGCGTCAAAATGGCCAACACGCCCTACGTTGATCTCAACGTTCACCATCAACCCAAAGGGCTGTCCGATCACATCGCGTTGGCCTTCACCAAAGGGTTGCGCTGGTGCGCCGACACCTTCTTCGCCAAGCGCTACGGTCATCGCGCCATCGTGCTCGAAACCGTCGCCGCTGTTCCCGGCATGGTCGGCGCGACGCTCACGCACCTGAAATGCCTGCGCCGCATGGAAGACGACAAGGGCTGGATTCGCACGTTGATGGAGGAAGCCGAGAACGAGCGTATGCACCTCATGACCTTTATCGAGGTCGCCAAGCCCACATTGTTCGAGCGCTTCGTCGTGTTGGCCGCGCAATGGGTGTTCTATCTTGGTTTCTTCGTGCTCTATCTCATCAGCTCCAAGACAGCGCACCGCATCGTCGGGTATTTCGAGGAAGAGGCCGTCATCTCTTATACCCACTACCTGCAAGAGATCGACGAAGGCCGCAGTCCGAACGTCGCGGCGCCGGAGATTGCCAAGCGCTATTGGAAATTGCCTGACGACGCGACATTGCGCGATGTCGTCTTGGTGGTCCGCGCTGATGAGGCCCATCATCGCGACGTCAATCACGGCTTCGCCAGCGAACTCGCCGGCGCTTACGTCGACGCAGCCGCGCACGCGCGCTATCCCGACCACGCCACAGAGCTGCCGAGGGCGGCCTAATGCGACAAGGCGCGCTTGCCGCGCTGGCGTGGACTTGGTTCGGCATGTTGATCGGCGTCTCCTTTCTGGCGACGCCGGTCAAATTCGTGGTGCAAGATCTCGACTTGCCGACAGCACTGCAGGTGGGTGCAGCGACGTTCGGCCTATTCAGCCGGATCGAATGGGGCCTCGCGGTGCTTTTGTTGGGCGCAGCCGCGTTGGCGCCAACACGGCGCTGGACGCTGCGCGCGCTCGTCGTTGGCGTCAGCGCTATAGTGCTTGCGCAAGCGGCTTGGCTTCTGCCCGCGCTAGATCAGCGTGTGGCCAAAATCGTCGCCGGCGGCGCCCCGCCGCCTTCGCTGCATCATCACCTCTATGCAGGATTCGAACTCGCGAAGGCGGCCGCGTTGCTTGCGATCGGCTGCGTTGCTTTCATGGCAGTTCGCGATCCACCGCCCGCGCGCAGTTGAAACTCGCGCGCACAGCTCCTCAGTGAAGTCGCGTGCGCACCCAGGTTTCGAAACGGCCAAGCGAGCAAGGACGCGCACACCCGGGCAATGCGACCTCCTGCCGAAAAGGCGGCGCTGAAGCACTGAGCGGGGTCAACTCACGCATCTGGTCGAGCGTCTGGGCGCGATAGAAGCCGCGCACGAAACCCCGGCCTTGGGAATCGCGCCACAACTCGAAACCCAATGCGCCGCCAGGGGGAGGAAAGTTCGCTGCGTAGGACGGCACATGGAAATCCACGTCGAGAAGCCCACTCAGGTCCGAAATGTTGGTGTCATGTCCGACCAATAGCGTGAATGCAGGCGCTGCATCATTGCTTAGCGCTGTGAGCACGGCCCGCATCAACGGCGAGGCGCCGCGCGCGGCGACATAATAGGGATGCTGCAGCGTCTCCACCTTCATCACATAGAGACCAGTCAGCTGCGTGATCTCATCGCGCGTGACGCGCCCCCAGCCCACCTCTTCCATCGGGCGGCCGTCGGCATACTCCATCACCAGCGTCATCGCCGCGGTCGGCGCGAAGTTCATCGGCCCATCCAATCTCGGACGGCCGTCGCCAGGCGCGCGGACAAAGCGCGACGGCAGATCGCGCAGCCGGCACGGCGCCGCTATCGCGGCTTCCGCACATGGCGCGGATGCGCAACAGCCGAGCACACGCTCGAGCAGGTCGAATTCGACGGCATGCGCTGCGCGCACGCGTTCAAGACTGCCGACCTCGCCAATGATCGCCGCCTCCGCAGCGTCGAGATCCATGCCGGGCTCGTCGAGCGGCGAATAGAGCGTATCAAGTTCACCCTCGCGCAGATGCGTCACCGCCAGTCCGCAGCCCGGGAACATCGCCTCAACCATCGCCTCGCCAGTGCGGATCGTGCGTTGATCGCTGTCGGCATTGACGACGACATCCCCGGCGCCGGGGCAGCCAAGTGCGGGAAAAAGGTCTGCGTAGAGGGCGCGGTCATAGCGTCCCAGTGGAAGCACCGCATCATAACCATGCGCCGTCAAATGACCGAGGGGAACATCCCAGACCGGCCAAGGATCGGCGGCGACGCCAGGCGGCGTCACTTCTGGCCGCGTCGGCGGACGGACGCCGTGGCGCATGACCATCACGACACGATCGAGATGGAACTCGTTCGCGCTCTCAACGCGGCTCTGCGTGGAACAGGCGGTGAGCGCGAGGCTTAGCCAGACCAAGATGAGAATGCGCGACATGTTCCGATGCTAATCCCTAGTCCACCGCTGCAAGAAGCAGCGCTTCGCGCAAGAGACGAACACGCCTCACCTTCTACGCGGTGTGCTGCTCGCGCGCCGACTTATACTCATAACACATCGATGCAGAGGAAGTCTCATTCGCGGGGGGGCACATGATCCGAGCGCCGACACATCGAGACCGTCGCGGTTGTGGCGGCGCAACCGCGCATGATACCATACGCCGTGCTCTCGTGGGCGCTTCCAAGTATCTCGCGCATTTGCGACTGCGCGTGCGGCCTGCGTTACGCGCGCCACGTCGTCGAACAGCCGCGTGAGACGCCGAATGTGTGGCTTATCGTGTGTGCCTGCGGGCGCTGCCTCGAAATGTGGCGCGGCGCTTATTGGCTCGATTACGAGCCAGAGGAACGAACAAGCTATCTCAACTAGCGCGCCGAGCGCCCCCACTTTGTTATTGCCGATATCGCCGTCGCAACCCGAGGCGAACGCGCGTTCTTACTTCGACGGAAATCAAACACGCCGCCCGCCGGAGAAAAATAGCAGCGGCGCGTGGCCGCGCGCCGCCGCCGAGTTCACTTTGGACGCTCGCTCCTATTCCGCCGCGACACCGGCGGCGGCGAGGTTCTGCTTTGTTGGCAAGGGACTTTCCAGAGCCGCCCAATCGATCATCACGTCGCCGGCAAAGTCCTCGTAACGCAGCGCGCCCAACGCCTCGTATTTCGGGCGCACGCGCTCGGTGAGCAATCCGACGCGCTTCAGGTTGGGCACTATCCGCTCGAACAAGAGTTCACGGAACAGGTTGATGATGACGCTGTCGAGGATGTGCTTGCGCGCCGCCTCGAGATCGAATCCGTATTCGCGCATGACATCAAGCCCAAACAGGCGATCGCGCATCACGAGACAGGCTTGATACGCGAATTCCGCGCGGTCCTCGATCTCTTGCTCAGGCAGCGCTTTGATCCAGTCTTCGAGATAGTTGACGCCGAACGCGACGTGGCGGCCCTCGTCGCGAATGACGAGCTCGACGATCTGCTTCAACAGCGGATCGCGCGTTGTGCGCACCTGCGTGCCGAAAGCAGCCAGGGCGAGGCCCTCGATGATCAATTGCATGCCGATGAACTTTAGGTCCCATCGTTCATCGGACAGCACTTTCGAGATGAGCGCCTTCAGGTTCTTGTTAATCGGATAGATCATGCCGCAGCGCTGACGCAGATAGCGATGAAACACCTCCACATGGCGTGCTTCGTCGAATGTCTGCGATGCAGCATAGAGCTTCGCGTCATGAGTCGGCGCGCACGAGACAAGCTGCGACGCCACCAGCAGCGCCCCCTGCTCGCCGTGCAGAAACTGGCTCATGGTCTGCGCGTGTGCTTCCCACGCGAACCGCACTTTCTCAGCGTGGCTGAGCGCTTCGTACTCCGGGTAGCCGTTGAGCGCGCTCAACGCCGGATCCGAGGGGAAATCATTGAGATCGCAGGGCGCATCCCAATCAACGTCGAGCGACGAATTCCAATTGTGGGCTTTGCCTAGCTCGTAAAGGCGCCGGATTTTGGCGTTGGCGTTGTTGTAATCCCAGTTGAACGATCCGGTGAGCGGCGTGTGGAAAATCTCGCGAATAGTCTCGACGTCTTCCATGGTGAGCTTGTCAGCGAGATCGTCGTCGGCCGTGAATCTCTGCACGGTTTGCGGCGGCTCGGCGACAAGTGTGACACGCATGAACGTACCCCTGAAGATGACACAAGCGTCAACTTCCACGAGAACGCATTGACGCATCCATGTCATTGATCTCGGTCAATCGCATTGCTTGATAAAAATCAAACGCCGTAGGCGCGCGTCGTGAAATAACGCGAACCCAGCATAGCTCCGAAGCGCCGTCTCGATGATCGGCGCTGACGATCGCATGCGTGCGCATGACGCGCGCATGTTCGCCAGGCTCAACTTCGCGTGCCGCGAACGCATCATCGCGCGTGTCGCATTGACGCTTTGCGCGACGACGCTCTCCAAGAAAACCACGCACAATGTGCGAGACAAGTTCCCACGCATCGCGATGCGCAACGAAACACTATGGAACTCAATGATTGAATCTTGATCGTCGCCGCCGACGATTGCATGAACGCCTGCGAACAATTCCGCGAGGACACGATGAACAGCGCCAAGCAACTCTGGATCTTGCTGATCGTACTTCTGGTCTCTTCGTTTGCCGTGCTGTTGTGGAGCGGACGCGAAATCGAAATCGCCAAGCCGCCCGTGCCCGAGCGCGTGATCAGCGAATCCGGACAGACGATCTACACCCGCGCCGAGATCGAGCGCGGTCGCGTCGTTTGGCAATCGATCGGCGGCCAACAGCTCGGTTCGATTTGGGGCCATGGCGGTCTGGTTGCGCCAGACTGGTCGGCCGATTGGCTACATCGTGAAGTCATCGCCATTCTCGACCAATGGGCTGAAGCCGAGTACGGCGCGCCTTGGTCAGAACTCAACGAAGAGCAGCAGAACGGACTGCAAGGGCGGCTGCGCGCGCGGGTCAGGCAGAACACGTACGATCCCGAAACCGGGACGATCACGTTGCCGGACGAACGCGCCAACGCCATTCGCACTGTGTCGACGCATTACGAAGGCCTCTTCGGCGCCGATCCGGCCTTCCACGAGCTGCGCGAAGGCTATGCCATGCGCAACGACACCATACCTGACGCCGAGAACCGGCGTTTGCTCGGCGCCTTCTTCTGGTGGACTGCCTGGGCGGCTGTGACAGAGCGGCCAGGCGACACAATCACCTACACAAACAATTGGCCAAGCGAGCCCCTGGTCGGCAATCGGCCCCCGGCAAGCATGTTCTTGTGGTCGGCCTTCTCCGTCACCTTCCTGCTCGCCGGCATTGCATTGCTCGGCTGGCACTACGCGCGCACCCATTCGCAGAAGGAGGAGCCGCACGATCTGCCCAAGGTCGATCCCATGCGCAGCGTCGTGGTGACGCCTTCGATGATCGCCACCGGCAAATATTTCTGGGTCGTGCTCGCGCTCTTCTTGGTTCAAATCCTGCTTGGCGCGCTCACCGCGCATTACCAGGTCGAAGGCCAGCTCGTGTACGGCTACGAGATGGCGGAGATTTTCCCCTATTCGATCACGCGCACCTGGCACACCCAACTCGCGGTGCTTTGGATCGCAACGGCGTGGCTCGGCACCGGTCTTTACATGGCGCCGGCGATTTCCGGCAAAGAACCAAAATTCCAAGCCCTCGGCGTCAACGTGCTGTGGGTCTGCCTTCTCATCATCGTCGTCGGTTCATTCGCCGGTCAGTGGCTGGCGGTGATGCAACGTTTGAACCTCGATCAAAACTTCTGGTGGGGTCACCAAGGTTGGGAATACGCCGACATGGGCCGCTTCTGGCAGTGGTTCTTGTTCATCGGACTGATGATCTGGTTGATCCTGGTCGGACGCGCGCTACTGCCCGCGCTGCGGGCCAATACAGAATCACGCTCCATCATTGCGCTGTTCTTCCTTTCAGCAGTGGCGATCGGCCTCTTTTATGGCGCCGCGCTGATGTGGAACGAGCACACCCATCTTTCCATCGTCGAATACTGGCGCTGGTGGCTGGTGCATTTGTGGGTCGAGGGCTTCTTCGAAGTGTTCGCCACCGCGGTGATCGCCTTCCTGTTCACACGGCTCGGTTTGTTGCCGGTCAAGACGGCGACGGTGGCTGTGTTGTTTGCGACCATCGTCTTTATGGCGGGCGGCGTTCTGGGAACGCTGCACCACCTCTATTTCGCCGGATCGCCAACACCTGTGCTGGCGCTTGGCGCGAGCTTCTCGGCGCTGGAGGTGGTGCCGCTCGCCTATATCGGCTTCGAAGCTTACGACCAATGGCGCCTCTCCGGCGCGACGCCATGGATGCGGCGATACAAGTGGCCGGTGATGTTCTTCCTCGCGGTCGCGTTCTGGAATCTGGTAGGCGCCGGCCTGTTCGGCTTCCTCATCAATCCCCCGCTCTCGCTCTATTATATGCAAGGCCTCAACCTGACGCCGCTGCATGGCCACACGGCGCTGTTCGGCGTCTACGGCATGTTGGGCATCGGTCTCGTGCTCTTCTGTCTGCGGGGTATGAAGCCCGATCTCGTCTGGCACGAGGGTTTGCTGAAGACATCGTTCTGGTGCTTCAACATCGGTCTTGCCGGCATGGCGCTGCTGACCTTGCTGCCATTGGGCGTGCTGCAATTGCTGGCCGCGATCAATAACGGCTATTGGTTCGCGCGCTCCGAACAATTCATGCAGCAGCCATTCGTGGACCTTCTGATTTGGATGCGCGTGCCGGGCGACACCATCTTCGCGATTGGAGCGCTGACATTCGGCCTCTTCGTCGCCGGGCTTTGGCTGCTGCCCAAGCGCGAACCGCCCGAACCTGAGGAGCTCACGCGAACGAGGCCGTAAAAGGCGCGGCGATGGAAGAATTTTACCTACAGATCCGGCAGGTCCATATTGGCGCGGTGCTGACGAGCGGCGCCCTCTTCTTGCTGCGCGGCTTGGGGCTAAACCTCTTCAACGCCGCTTGGCCGATGTGGGCGCCGGTGCGCTATGTGAGCTACACGATCGACACCGTGCTGCTCACGGCGGCGCTGATGCTGATGACGATCGTGCACCAATACCCGTTCATGCACGCCTGGCTCACGGTGAAGCTGGTTCTCCTCGTCGTCTACATCGTGCTCGGCAGCTTCGCCTTGAAGCGCGCCAAGACCAGAAGAGCGCGGCTCGGCTTCTTCGCCGCCGCACTGCTGGTGTTTGGCTATATTTACTACGTCGCCCGCGCTCACCACCCGCTCGGTCTGTTCTCGGGGTTGTTATGAGCGCGCCCGCCTCTCTCACAACGTCATCCCGGCGATCAGCTGCCTTCGCGCGCCCATTCGCGGTTGATGGCGAGCGCCACCAGCGTCGCGATCACACCCGAGAGCAAATAGACGCCCACCGACCAAAGGCCGAACTGGCTCGCGACGAACAAGGCGACCAATGGCGCAAAACCCGCACCGAAGAACCACGCGGCATTGGCGACGATTGCCGCGCCGGTGTAGCGATAGTGCGGCGGGAAGCGGTCGTTCATCAGACCCGACGATTGGCCGAACGCCAGCCCGAGCAGTGCGAATCCCGCCATCATGTAGAACCACTCACCGGCATTGCCGGCGCTCAAGAGTTGTGGCGCAAACCCGCTATAGGCGCCGATCAAGACGGCGGACACCATCAACACCGTGCGCCGTCCAAGGCGATCGGCCAACACACCCGAGAGCATGATGAAGAGGACGCCGACGCCGGCGCCCACCGTCTCAATGATCAAGAAACGCTCCGCCGCCTCATTGGCGAACAGGGTCACATAAGAGAGCGGAAACACGGTGACGATGTGAAACAGCGCAAAGCTCGCCAATGGCGCCAGCGCGCCCAGAGCGATCGTGCGCCAATTGGCGAACAAAGTCTGAAACGGAGGCGAAGGCTCGAGTTCTCGCGTCGCAAACGCGCGTTCGAATTCGGGCGTTGCGACCAGCCGCAGTCGGGCAAACAGGGCCACAACGTTGATCGCTAGCGCGACGAAGAACGGATACCGCCACCCCCAATCCAGGAAATCTGCAGCGGAGAGCACGATGAGAAAATAGGCGAAGAGCGCCGACGCAACGAGCAGGCCCAAAGGCGCGCCTAATTGGGGGATCATCGCATACCAGCCCCGTTTGTCACTGGGAGCGTTGAGCGCCAAGAGGGACGGCATTCCGTCCCACGCGCCGCCTAAGGCCATGCCCTGCCCGAAGCGAAACAGCGCCAGCAACG
The DNA here is from genome assembly GCA_902826145.1 of uncultured Caulobacteraceae bacterium. Classification (GTDB taxonomy): domain Bacteria; phylum Pseudomonadota; class Alphaproteobacteria; order Caulobacterales; family Aquidulcibacteraceae; genus Vitreimonas. The sequence continues at coordinate 2,928 of CADEDT010000022.1, read as the reverse complement.
CCGCCGAAAGCCAACCGACTTCCTGATGCGACGGCAACAGCGCGATCGCCATTGTCGATCCACCCAACAAGAAGAGCGCGAGCGTCAGCTTGACACCCCGACCGTGCTTGCGATCGAGCCAGATGAAGAGAAGCGTGCCAAACGGACGCGCCAAGAACGCGACCGCGAAGACCGCAAACGAATAGAGCGTGCCGGTAAGCGTATCGACATAAGGGAACACGACGTGCGGGAACACCAGCACAGACGCCAGCGCGTAAACGAAGAAGTCGAAGAATTCGCTGGTGCGTCCGATGACGACGCCGATGGCGATCTCACCCGGCTTGATGCGATGATCGGCGCTGACGCGGCGGGCGTCGCGTTCCAAAGGCGTCGATGTCGAGGCGCCGCTTGGTCCACTCATCGCCTTACACTCCTCTCGCTCGCACCATCTCGAAAAATGCTTGAGCGAAGCCTTATGCCACTTATACAAGTTGGAGGCTCGGACAAAATGTCCGTCGTGGCCGCTAACTTTCAGAGCACAGCGTTCCGTCATGGCGATTGATCTTGTCCGGCGCCGCAAAGGCTTCGTCACACTTGCGGCGTCGGCTCTGCTCGCTGGATGCGAACGCGCCGTGCTGGATCCTGCAGGCGACATCGCGTTGCAGCAGCGCGACCTCATCTATTTCTCAACCGGCCTAATGTTGCTCGTCATTGTTCCGGTGATTTTCCTGACGGTGCTGTTTGCTTGGCACTATCGCCAATCCAACAAGAAGGCGGTCTACGATCCCAACTTTCACCATTCGACCGCGCTCGAACTGGTGATCTGGTCGATTCCACTTCTGATCATCATCACCTTGGGCGCGGTGACCTGGTCGAGCACGCATCTTCTGGACCCATTCCGCCGCTTGGACCGGATCGAGGCCGGACACGCCACCAACGCTGCAATCGAGCCATTGCGCGTGCAGGTCGTCGCCATGGATTGGAAATGGCTCTTCATTTATCCCGAACAGAACATCGCCACCGTCAATGAACTGGTGTTGCCGGTCGATCGCGAGGTCCGCTTCGACATCACCTCGACCAACATGATGAACACGTTCTATGCGCCGACCCTGGCGGGCATGATCTACGCCATGCCGGGCATGCAGAGCCAACTCCATGCCGTCATTAATAGGCCCGGAGAATATGAAGGCTATTCCGCCAATTATAGCGGCGCCGGATTTTCCGATATGCGTTTCAGATTGCGCGGCGTCAGCGAAGCTGAGTTCGAGCAATGGGTGCGCCAGACCCAGGCGACGAGCGCTCCCCTCACGACGGCTGCCTATCTCGATCTTGAAGCGCCGACTGAACGGCATCCCGCCACTTTATATAGCGCTGCACCGCCTGACCTCTTCGTGCGCATTGTCAATCGCTGCGTACGCGCCGGCGCGCCCTGCATTCATGATCAAATGAATCACAGACGAGACGAAGCCGCCACGACCGGCGAACGCGGTCCGCAGGGACCGGCGCACGCGCCGGCGCCCTCCGCACACGAAGCGCCGGTGACGGGCGAGACCGTCCATGGCGCACACGAATAGAAGCGGAAGAAATTATGTCTCACGCAACTCCGTCTTCCGACTTCAGCCCCGTGTTCGGACGCCTGACGCTCGAATCCTTTCCGATTCACGAGCCGATCCTATTGATCACCTTCATTGTCGTGGCCGTGCTCGGCCTCGCCGTTCTCGCTGGCGTGACGCGGTTCAAGCTCTGGGGCTACCTGTGGCGCGAATGGCTGACCACGGTTGACCACAAGAAGATCGGGATCATGTATATGATCCTCGGCATCGTCATGCTGCTGCGCGGCTTTGCAGATGCGCTGATGATGCGCCTTCAGCAGGCCATCGCCTTCGGCGGCAGCGAGGGCTATCTCAACGCCCACCATTACGATCAGATCTTCACCGCGCACGGGACGATCATGATCTTCTTCGTCGCCATTCCACTGGTGGTGGGGCTGGTTAATTTTGTCATGCCGCTTCAGATCGGCGCGCGCGATGTCGCGTTTCCGTTTCTGAACAGTTTGAGCTTCTGGTTCACCGTCGCCGGCGCCATCCTGGTGATGATCTCCCTGTTCGTTGGCGAGTTCTCGACCGCGGGTTGGCTCAATTATGTGCCGGTCGCCAATATCGAAAACAGTCCAGGCACAGGACCTGATTATTATCTATGGGCGCTGCAGATAGCCGGCGTCGGCACCACGCTCTCGGCCATCAATATGGTCACCACCATCATCAAGATGCGCGCGCCTGGCATGACGCTGATGAAGATGCCAGTGTTCTGCTGGACCGCGCTCTGCAGCAATGTGCTGGCGATCGCGATCTTTCCGGTGCTGACCGGCGCCTTCGCTCTTTTGATGCTCGACCGCTATCTCGGCATGAACTTCTTCACCAATGATGGCGGCGGCAACGCCATGATGTATTGGAATCTGGTGTGGATCTGGGGCCATCCGGAAGTCTACGTGCTCGTGCTGCCGGCCTTCGGCATCTATTCGGAAATCACCTCGACTTTCTCCGGCAAACGGCTCTTCGGTTACGCCTCGATGGTCTATGCGACGGTCGTCATCACCATTCTGAGCTACATCGTCTGGCTGCACCACTTCTTCACCATGGGATCGGGCGCCAGCGTCAATTCCTTCTTCGGCATCGCCACCATGGTGATTTCAATTCCAACCGGCGCCAAGATCTTCAATTGGCTCTTCACCATGTATCGCGGCCGCATCCGTTTTGAGCTGCCGATGATGTGGGTGATCGCATTCATGATCACGTTCGTGGTCGGGGGCATGACGGGGGTGTTGTTGGCCGTGCCACCGGCGGGCTTTGCGCTCCACAATTCGCTCTTCTTGGAGGCCCACTTCCATAACTGCATCATCGGCGGGGTGGGGTCGGGGCACTTTGGCGGCCGACGTCATTGTTTTCCAGA
>CADEDT010000021.1 GCA_902826145.1 uncultured Caulobacteraceae bacterium | reverse complement strand
TCCTGCAAAACATTTCCGGCTTCATGGTCGGCGGCAAATACGAAGCCGGCGGCATCGCCAAGGACGGCGCCAAGATGGTGACAGCCGTCGCCTCCGCCGAAGTGCCGAAATTCACCGTGCTGATCGGCGGCTCATTCGGCGCCGGCAATTACGGTATGTGCGGCCGCGCCTATTCCCCGCGCTTTCTCTTCACCTGGCCCAACTCCCGCATCTCCGTCATGGGCGGCGAACAAGCGGCAAGCGTGCTTGCGCAAGTGAAGCGCGACGGCATGGAAGCGAAAGGCGAGAGCTGGGCGAAAGCGGAAGAAGAAAAATTCAAAGACCCCATCCGCGCGCGCTACGAGGCGGAGGGTGATCCGTATCACGCCACCGCGCGCCTCTGGGACGACGGCATCATCGATCCAGCGCAAACGAGAGATGTGCTAGGCTTGGCGATCAGCGCATCACTCAACGCGCCAATTCCAGAAACACGCTTCGGCGTGTTCCGCATGTAGGGGAGATTGTTGCGATGCTGGTCTACGCGTTTCTGCTGATCCTGCTGCTGCGGCCGAGCTGGGGCCTGTGGGGTTTGTTCTCAATCCTCGCGGCGGTCTTGTTCGTAGCTGCCGGATTTTTTGCTGGCTTCGATCCGGTGTCGACGGTTATCGGCGCCGGCATTCAAGGCGTCATTTTCTGCGGCCTGGGCGCGCTGATCGTTTTTCTGCGGCTGAAGTTCAGCGGCGGCAACTCGCGGAAAGATAAGGAGGTAGACGCCGAACTCGCGCGCATTCGCGCTGAGGCCGCCGCACGTGAATCGCAGCAACGACCGCAACAATAGATGCTTAAGTCCGTCCTCATCGCGAACCGCGGCGAGATTGCCCGGCGCGTCATTCGTACCGCCAGGCGTCTCGGCGTGCGCACCGTCGCGGTCTATTCCGACGCTGACGCCAAAGCGCTGCACGTGCGCGAGGCGGATGAGGCCGTGCACATCGGCGCGTCTCCCGCGAAGGAGAGTTATCTGCGCGGCGAGAAGATCATCGCCGCTGCGAAGCAAACCGGCGCCGAAGCGATCCATCCCGGCTACGGCTTTCTCTCCGAGAACGCCGATTTCGCCGAAGCGGTGATCAATGCCGGCCTGATCTGGATCGGCCCGAAGCCGGACTCGATCCGCGCTATGGGCCTCAAAGACGCCGCCAAGAAACTCATGAACGACGCCGGCGTGCCGACGACGCCCGGCTATCTCGGCGAAGATCAAAGCGAGGAGCGCTTGCAGAAAGAGGCCGACGCGATCGGCTATCCGGTGCTGATCAAAGCCGTCGCCGGCGGCGGCGGCAAAGGCATGCGCAAGGTCGAGAAGAAGGGCGATTTCAAAGCCGCTTTGCAATCAGCAAAGCGCGAAGCGGCGTCGTCGTTCGGCGATGATCGCGTGCTGCTCGAAATGTATGTGCAGCGCCCGCGCCATATCGAGGTGCAGGTGTTTGGCGATACGCACGGCAATGTCGTGCATCTGTTCGAGCGCGATTGCTCGCTGCAGCGCCGCCACCAGAAGGTGATCGAAGAAGCGCCCGCGCCGGGCATGGACGAGGCCACGCGCAAAGCGGTCACCGATGCCGCCGTGCTCGCGGCGAAAGCCGTGAACTATGTCGGCGCCGGCACCATCGAGTTCATCGCCGACGCTAGCGAAGGACTGCGCGGCGACCGCATCTGGTTCATGGAAATGAACACCCGCCTCCAAGTCGAACACCCGGTCACCGAAGAGATCACGGGCCAAGACTTGGTCGAATGGCAACTGCGCGTCGCCAGCGGCGAGAAGCTGCCGCTGAAGCAGGAAGAGCTAAAGGTCAACGGCTGGGCGATGGAAGCGCGGCTGTATGCGGAGAATCCGGACGCGGGTTTCTTGCCTTCAATCGGCAAGCTCGAATGGATGTATTATCCATGGCTCTATGATGACACGCCTGCGGTGCGCATGGATTCCGCTGTTGAACAGGGTGACACAATCACACCGAACTACGATCCGATGATCGCAAAGCTTGTTGTCCACGCAAGCACTCGCAGCGCTGCCGTCGAAAAACTGCGCAACGCCTGCGCCAGCATGGAGATCGCTTCGGTAAAGACAAATGCAGGGTTTCTTGTTCGGTGTTTGACCACTGAAGAGTTTGTTAATGGTGGTATCGACACTCAATTCCTTGCAAACCACGGCGATAGCCTAACCCAGCGTCCTGCCCCTTCGCTGGGAGCGAAGGATGCCGCCGCTGCGCGTTTTGTGAGCGCGTCACAAGCAAAGGCAGGCGCGCTCCGCACAGCCGAAACAATGACGCAAAGGGCGTCACCTTGGGCGCGCCTTGAAGGCTTCCGCCTAAATTCGAGTCCGTCGCGGGATCTGCGCTTGCTGCATGAGGGCAAGACTGTGGTTGCCTCGGCGGAGCGGGAGTCTGATCTGAAAACCGCGTCGATCGCGAATGGTGCAATTGCGGTCGTCTTCGATCGCGGCGAAGCCTACGAATTCACGCTCGACACTGGCGAGCGCGACGCAAACGAAGCCAGCGCAGGCGACGGCGCGATCCTCTCTCCCATGCCCGGCAAGATCGTCTCCGTCGCCGCGAAAGCCGGCGCGAAGCTGAAGAAGGGCGATCCCATCCTTGTGCTCGAAGCCATGAAGATGGAGCACACGCTGACCGCGCCGTTCGATGGCAAGCTGGCCGAGCTCAACGCCAAGCCCGGCGCGCAAGTCAGCGAAGGCGTGCTGCTGGCGAAACTCGAAGCCGACGCCTAAGCCGCGAACTCGGCTTCGACCTGTTCGTGGTGCCGCACGGCGTCGCCGAACACTTCGTTCACGCCGACAATCGCCATCTCCGCCACGCTCGCGTTCGAGGGCACGCTCGCGCCTGGCGCAACGCGCGCGTTGGCGCCGATGAACGCATAGCTCCCGATCCGTACCGTTCGCACCAGCACGCGCGTGCGCCCGCCCTCGGTTTTCTTGCGCACGTGCGCCGAAAGCTCGACCTCGCGTGCAAACACAACGCGGTTGCCGATATCCATCAAGCTGCGGTCGAGCACATCCATACGCACCGGCCAGTCGACGCCGTAGCCGACGCGCGAGCCCCACATGCGAAGCCACATGGAATAGAAGCCCGGCGTCACGCGCAGTAGCGATTCCAGGAACGGCAGCGCGTCATACATGGCCTGTATGTGGTGCGAGGCGAGCCACGGCGAAAACTTGCGCCCGTCAATTTCAGTGACACCCTGCTTCATCGGCGCCCAGCGTAGCATCACGCGCTGCACCATCGGCGGCACAATATAGATCACGAATAGGACGAGTGCCGCGGTCCACAACGACGGCCATTGTGCAAACAAGCCCAGCGCCGCCAACAACAGCAGCGTCATCAGCAATGGGAAGTAAGAGAACAGCCGGTCGGCGGCGGTCATCAGGCCGCGTCGCTGTGCAAAGCGCCGCAGATCAGCGCGTAAAGCTCGTCGCCGCCACGCGCCGCGCGCAATTTTTCACGCACGTCCGGGTGCTTCAGAAAACGAGAAATCCGCGCCAAGGCTTTCAAGTGATCCGCGCTCTTGTCCGGAGGGGAGAGCAGCATGAACACGAGGTCGGCCGGGCGGTTGTCCAGCGCCTCGAAATCCTGCGGCGGATCGAGTCGCGCGAACGCGGCGATCGGACGCGAAAGCCCCGCGAGCGGCCCGTGCGGCGTCGCCACGCCTTCGCCTAGGCCAGTCCCATTCAGCCGTTCGCGAATGAGCACGGTGTCGAATGCGGCGCGCGCGTCGATGCCGGCGCTCCTTGCGAGCACGTCGGCCATCTGTTGCAGGGCCTGACGGCGCGATGTCGTCAACAAGCGCGGCATAATGGCGTCCGCCGCAACTAGGTCGCTTAAGTCGTTCATACTCACCCTGCGCGTGGCCGCCCTCGAGCGGAGAGCGGCCTTCGTAACTCAGGCGCCGTTTTTTGTGTTCCCGCGCCCGGGATCGATCCAGCCCACATTCCCATCAGGCCGCCGGTACACGACGTTCAGTTCGCCGTTGGCGGCGTTCCTGAACATCAATGCCGGGGACTCCGCAAGGTCGAGCTGCATCACCGCCATGGACACCGTCATCGTTCGCACTGGTTTTGTGGCTTCAGCGATCACCAGAGGCGCCGCTTCGCCGCCATTCACCTGTACGTCCGCGCCGTCGTCCTCAGCTTCTTCCTGTAACGGGGCGAGCACATAGGCCGAAGCGGTCTCAGCTGGAAGGGGAGATTTGTTGTCCGCGTGATGATTCCGCAGGCGCCTTTTGTAGCGACGGACACGTTTTTCGAGCTTTTCCATCGCGTCGCCGAACGCGCTATGCGCGTCGCCGCCATGGCCTTCGGATTGGAGGGAAATTCCCGAGGATAAGTGGACCGTGCAGTCCACCTCTACGCCCGAGCCGCCACCATTCTTGGCGACTGTGACGACAGCGTCGGTTGCACGATTGAAGTACTTTCCGACACCGCTTGCGAGTTCATTTTCGATGCGTGTTCTAAGCGCTTCGCCGACATCCATTTGCCGTCCGGCGACTTGTATGCGCATGAAGGAGCCTCCTTGGCTTCAAAAACCAACGGCGCTCTCGGGGCCGGACCCGCCCCCTCGAGCGCCCCGATGCCATGTAACAAAGCTAGGCCCGAGGTGGGGTAGGGTCAACGCGTTGAGCGGTGAAAGGGCGCCAAATTCGCGCCTCTCGCCGCATCTGCGAACCTCATGACTTTGCTTTAGGCGCCTTAACCACCATGTTGGCGCCGGGGAGCCTCAATGAGCGCCGAACAAAGCGCAACCGCTGCTACGCCGGACGAATCACCGCGCACGCAATGGTTCGACATTGCAGCGATCGCGGTGTGCACGCTTGCGTGGGGCACGACGTGGTTTGCGATCACGTTGCAGTTCGGCGTCGTCGATCCTGTCGTATCAGTTGTCTACCGTTTTGCGCTGGCTGCGGCGTTGCTGTTCGCGTGGTGTGCCATACGCGGCGAAAGTATCTGGCTAACGCGCGCGCAACATCTCGCGGCGTTCGGCGTCGGCTTCTCGACGTTCACGATCAACTACACGCTCGTCTATTGGGCCGAAGAGCGCGTGACGTCAGCCGTCGTGGCGGTGTTGTTTGCGGCGATGGCGTTTCTGAATCTTGTCGGTTTCCGCATTGCGTTCGGGACGCGCTCACCGCGTTTGGCTTGGGGCGCCGCTAGTCTTGGCGTTGCCGGCGTCGCGCTAATGTCTTGGGAAGAGATCGCTTCGTCGAATTTCGGCGTGGGGGCCATGACTGGCATTGGGATGACGCTTGCCGGCGTCGTCGCGGCGGTTGTGGGCAACGTGTACGCGCGGCGCGGCGAACTCGCGGGCGCCGGCATCGCGGCCTCCACAGGTTGGGCCATGGCTTATGGTGCAGCGGCGCTTGCTGTGTTCGCGCTGGCTACCGGCAAAGCGTGGATATTCGATCCGAGCTGGACCTATATGCTCTCGCTGCTTCACCTCGCCGTCAACGGCTCAGTGGTCGCGTTCCTGCTCTACTACATGCTGGCGCGCAGGCGTGGCTACGCTACGGCGTCCTACATCTCAGCACTCACCCCGCCGTTGGCGATGCTCGTCTCGTCTCTGTTTGAAGACAAGACGTGGGGGATGCTCGCGTTTGGCGGCGTCGGGCTTGTGCTGATCGGGCAAGTCTTGTTGCTGCGCTCGAAGCGCACGGCCTAAGGCATCGCGCGGATCGCGGCTTCCGCGCCGGGCAGCAATACGTCGTCCGCCGTGCTCTCGCTCAGGCGTGCATTGAGCCACACCGAATAGAGAAACGCGTTCACGTTGTGCCGGCGTGCCAACCCCGCTTGCGATGCGAACAGATTGTGATCCTGCGCCGGAATGAACTGCGCAAACCAACGCGTCCATTCTTCTTCGGAGATCAGCCCGCGTTGCGACATGAAGATGATCGGCCGCGCGAGTCGCTCCGGTTCGCCATAGGTATAGAAGTGGCCGGCAGGAGAGACTTGGCCCGCGATCGCCGCGGTGATGCGCTCCAGCTCCGGCTTGCCGAGCGCGGGATTGAGCGAGAGCTGCAGCATGAGATCGGCGCCATGCGCCACGCCATGGCGCCAACCCTCGCGTTCGTCGAAGCCGCGATAGTCGCGGACGCTGGTGATGTAGGCGAGGGAGCTATCGAGCAAACGCGTCCGCGCTGCCGCGTCGAGACAGGGCTCAACGCGATCGGCGCGTGCCACCTCCGAGAGCACGAGCGCCGCAAACGGGCGGCGGAAGCCTTGCGGGTCGGGCGCTGTGAGCTGAGCTTCCAAGTCCGCGGCGAGCGCGCGCATCATCTCTGGCGTTATTTGCTTTGCGCGAAGCCAGTGCTGCAAGCCCTCGAACACGATGCCATCGCGCAAGGTGGGATCGGGATCGCCGAGACACGCTGTCAGCGCGCGCGCCAGTCGGTTGCGTGCCGTGTCGTCCGCCACCTGCCATTGCGCCGTCTTCAGTGCGTCGAGTTGCGCACGGCTGTAGCCCGCCGCCGGCAGACAAGACGCGGTCTGCGCTTGCGCCGGCGCCGTGGCGCAGGCGGCCAAACCGAAGAGCGAGCACGCGATGACGATCTGCTTCATGCGACGAACTCACCGCATCGGTCTGCGAACGGCAAACCGATTTGCGACGAGCGTCGCCTATCGCGTGACGCTTAGGCGGGCGCTGGTTGCGGCCCCGCGTCGGCAGGTGGCTTATCTACTGCCTTCGGCGCCAACAGCTTGTTGAACAGCACTGCGAACACCACGAGCAGCACCGCGCCTCCTGCAATGATGCCCGCGTGCATCGCCCAGAACGAGTAGCCATCCATCGTCTCGATCATGCCCGCGATCTTGCCGGTGGCTAGATTGCAGATGAAGAGGTGCAGATAATAGATGCCGATGAAAAGCCCGCCGACTTGGCGCGGCGCCGCGCGCGAGAAGAGGGCAAGGCCGACAGGGAAGATCATCGCAAAGCCGATGTCGTTCACGACGTGGAAGCCGACGCCCCAGAGTAGCGACGCCTTCTCACCTGTCGCTGCAACGTTGGCGCTGGCGAACGCAAGGATCATCGGCGCGCCGGCGGCGATGATCGCGCCGATCGCAAGTTTGATAATCTCGTCCGGCTCTTTCCAGTAGCGCGCATAGACGCTCCAGAACAAAATCGCACCGCCAACGGTGACCGTCGAGATGATCGCGTCGAGCGAGATCAGCCACGAGGTTGGCATTGTCTCGCCGAAGAAGACAAGATTGTAGTTCTCCTCGCCCCAGAGCAGGTAGGCGTTGAAAATCTCCTGGTTGCCGATTGCCGTCATCGAGAGCACCGGCAGCAGTGCAATCAGCACCGCCATCGTCGCCCAATCGCGGCCCGTGAGCTTGTCCTTCGGTGCGCCCGCTGCGGCCTTGCCGCGCGGTTGCTCAGGCGGCAGATACTTGCGGCCCCAAAGATAAACGACGAGCGCGATCGCCATGCCGACGCCGGCAGCGCCGAAGCCGTAGTGCCAGGCGATCTTCTCACCAAGGAAGCCGACAACGAGCGGCGCCGCGATCACCGCGATCTGAATGCCGAGCAGGAACGTCTGATACGCCGTGCCGCGCCGCAGATCGTCAGGCCCGTAGAGTTCGCCGACTTGGCTGGCGATATTGCCCTTGAAGAGGCCAACGCCAATGAACAAGCACGCGATCGCCGCGACGAACGCGACATCGAACGCCATCAGGAAGTGGCCCAGCACCATGAACGAGGCGCCGAGAGCCACCGTCACCGTGCGGCCAAGAAAACGGTCGGCGATCCAGCCGCCGAGCATCGGCGTTGCATAGACGCCGGCGGAGTAGACGCCGGTGATTGCAGCGGCCGTCGCGATCGGCGTGGCGAGTTCGTTGTTGCCGTCGCCAATGCCGAAGACTTGGCTCAGCCACCCGTAAGCGGCAGCGACCGCACCTTTGAATTGCTCGAAGCCTGCAACTGCTCCGACATGCTCAGGCAGAAGCAGGTACTGCGTGAGGTAGAGCACCAGCAGCGCCTGCATCCCGTAATACGAGAAGCGCTCCCAAGCCTCCGCAAACACGAGATACCAAAGCCCGCGCGGATGCCCGAGAATGTCCTTGCCCGCAGGCGGCGTGAAAGCGGTGGTCATGCGTCGTCCCCCAAGTTCGGGGCGCCGTAGCACATGGCGTGGCGAAGGCGAGGCCGTTTCTGCATACGGCGCTAGTGGACTTGCAGTTTGCGACCGGCAGGCGTTCGCGCCCGCAACATGAACGCTAGGTCTTCCACCCAACGAGCATGGCGCCGCCCGTGATCATCCCGATGCCCAGCCAACCGCGCAGATTGAGATGCTCGCCGAGCAGCAGCACGCCAATGATCGCGACCATGACGACGCTAAGCTTGTCGACGGGCGCAACTGACGAAGCGGGGCCGAGCTTCAGCGCGCGGTAGTAGCAGAGCCACGACGCGCCGGTGGCGAGCCCTGAAAGAGCGAGGAAGGTGTAGGTCTTGGCGGAGATGGATTGCAGCGGCTGCGCGACGCCTGTTGTCACCACAAGCACCGCCACGAACGCCAAGATCACGAACACGCGGATCAACGTCGCAAAGTCCGGCGCGATCTTCTCGATGCCGACCTTGCCAAAGATCGCCGTCAACGCCGCGAAGAGGGCGGAGAGCAGAGCCCACGTCTGCCAGTAGGAGAGAATGGATTTCATCGTGCGCACCCGAGCTGGATGCCCGAGCTTAGCGACCTAAAGCCCGTGCGCCAGCTTTCGCTTGCGTTCGACTGAGCTTGGGATGCGGAGGCTTTCGCGATATTTCGCGACGGTGCGGCGCGCGATGTCGATGCCTTTTTCGCGGAGGATCTCGACGATGCGGTCGTCGGAGAGAATTTCCGCTGGGCCTTCGCCGTCGATCAGGCCCTTGATCTGATAGCGCACGGCTTCGGCGGAGTGGCTTTCGCCGCCGTCGGCGGCGTTGATCGAGGCGGTGAAGAAGTATTTCAGCTCGAACATGCCGCGCGCGCAGGAAAGATACTTGTTCGAGGTGACGCGGCTCACCGTCGATTCATGCATCTCGATCGCGGCAGCGACCGTCTTCAAATTCAGCGGCCGCAGATGCGCGACGCCGTGGGCAAAGAAGCCGTCCTGCTGGCGCACGATCTCGCGCGCGACTTTCAGGATCGTCTTCGCCCGCTGATCCAGGCTCTTCACCAGCCATGACGCGTTCGCCGCGCACTCCGTGAGGAATTGCTTGTCCTCTTCGCGCTTGGCGGTCTTCGAGACCGTCGCGTAGTAACGCTGGTTCATCAGCACGCGCGGCATGGTGTCGGTGTTGAGCTCGACCAGCCACATGCCGTCCGGCGTTTGCTTCACGTACACATCAGGCGCCACCGATTGCACGGTGCCGCCGCCAAATCCGGCGCCGGGCTTTGGCGTCAGCGCACGCACTTCGGCGATCATGTCGGAAAGATCGTCGCGATCGACTTCGCAGAGCGTCATCAGCCGGTCGAAATGGCCTTTGGCCAGCAGATCGAGGTTGCTGACGAGTGTTTCCATCGCCGGATCGTAGCGACCGCGCTCTTTCAGCTGCAGCGCCAGGCACTCCGGAATGTCGCGCGCCATGACGCCGGTCGGCTCAAAGCCCTGCATCACATGCAGAACATGCAGCACGTCCGCGTCGCTCGCGCCAATGCGATGCGCGATCTCGAGCACGTCGGCACGCATGTAACCCCAATCGTCGACCGCATCGATCAGCACGCCGCCAATCATGCGCTCAACCGGGGTGAGGCCAGCTTCGGTGAGTTGCGCGTCCAGATGCTCAGCCAGCGTCTTGTCGCTGGCGAGCGTTTCCTCGATGCCGGGCAGATCATCGAAGCTCTTGCCCGACGACGCCTTCGACCAATCCTGCATCGGCGCGGCGCCGGCTTCAGCCAGCTCATTCGCGCTCAGATCCGGCGCCATGTCGGCGACGCTGACATCGAGCGCCGCTTCCGTTGGCGCCATGCCGCTATCGAACTCAAGCGCCTGCGCGTCGCCGCCCTCGTCGTTCTTCTTGGCTTCAGCCGAGCCTTCCTCGCGCTCGAGCAGCGGATTGCGCTCAAGCTCGCCTTCGACGAATTCCTGGAGTTCGACGTTGGAGAGTTGCAGCAGTTTGATTGCTTGCTGCAGCTGTGGCGTCATCACCAAGGCTTGGCCTTGGCGGAGCTCTAGACGTGGGGTCATCGCCATGTGCGGGCCCCGGTCTAGTTGTAATCTTTACCGAGATACCTTTCGCGCACGGCGGGGTTATTACGCACCTCATCGGGCGTACCCTCGAACAGCACTTCGCCGTCGAACATGATCGAAGCCCGGTCCACGATCGTGAGCGTCTCGCGCACGTTGTGGTCGGTGATCAAAACGCCCAAGCCCCGATCCTTCAAGAACAGGATCAGATTGCGGATGTCGTCGATGGCTAGCGGGTCGATGCCTGCGAAAGGCTCGTCGAGCAGCATGAACGACGGTCGCGTCGCCAACGCACGTGCAATTTCGACCCGGCGCCGTTCGCCACCCGAGAGGGCGGAGGCAGGCGCATCTTTCAAATGGTCGACGTGCAGTTCAGCGAGCAGCCCATCGACGATCTCGCGCCGTTTCGAGTGAGAGCGCTCACTCAATTCGACAACGGACATCACGTTCTGTTCGACGGTCAGACCACGGAAGATCGAGGCTTCTTGCGGCAGGTAGCCGACGCCAAGCCGGGCGCGCTGATACATGGGCAGTGTTGTGACGTCCTGGCCGTCCAACAAGATTTGCCCCTGGTCCACGCGTACGAGCCCCGTGATCATATAGAAGCAGGTGGTTTTGCCTGCTCCGTTGGGGCCCAACAGACCGACGACTTCGCCACGGCGGAGGAAGAGCGAAACGTCCTTCACCACCTGGCGGCCGCGATAGCCTTTTGCGATCCGAACCGCCCCGAGGCCGCCTTGGACGGTCTCGGGCTGTTTCGAACGGCGTGTCGCGCCCTCGGGGCTCATTTCGACCCGCCGGCGCTAAGAATTAGTGAACCCTTGGGGGTGAATGCGGCCGTCACTGCGGACGATTGCCTTGGTTCTGGTTATTGCCCTCGCTCGGCACGAAGACGCCGCGCACCCGCTGCCCGGCCTGCGGCCGGATCACGGTCTGGCGCGAGCTGATGTGGAGCACCAAGGTCTCGCCGCGGATGACGTTCTCCTGCGACATGACAATGACGTTGCCGGAGAAGGTGACGCTGTCCTGGCGCACGTCGTAAACGGCGCGGTCACCACGCGCGTCCTGCGACGGGCGGATGTAGAAGACTTCGCCCTCAGCGATCATGCGTTCGATGTCGCCTGCGCCGAGCCCTTGCTGGCCGCCAGCTGCCGCGCCGCCGCTTGAGCCGCTGAAATAAAGGGTGATGCGGTCCGCGCGCAGACGCGCGTCGTTCTGAACGATATCGACATCGCCCTGGAGCACGAGCCGGCGTTCGCTATCGAAGTACTCGAGATTGTTGGCGGAGTACGAAACCGGCCCGCCGCCTTCGCTCAGTTGGGCGTGTGCGGGCGTCGCTGCGAACGCGGCCACGAAGAGCGCGCCGGCGGCGATGAAAAAGGCTGCTGGCCTCATTGCGGCGTCTCCCCATTCTGTTGATCGCGGTCAGGGATTTGTCCCCGAACCCCGCCGCCCAGCACCAAAGCACGGTCGCTGTCACGCAATTCATAACTTCCGGCCTGGAGCACGCCAAGTGGCCCGGCGCCGGTGACCCCGCCGCTGCCGGTCAGAGTGCCTTGTTCTAGATCGACAATCATATTCGGGGTGGTGAACCGGTTGCCGCCGCGGTCGGAAAACAGCACTTCGCCGTCAAACACGACGGTCTGCTTGGCCTCGTCATAAATGCCCCGGGGGGCGAGCATGATCGTTCCGGCCTCGGTTCGATATACCGGCGCGATGAGCTCGATCGGCTGGTTCAGGCCTTGGGGGCGCTCCGCCATTTCGGCGGACAGCTGATAGGGCCCGCCGTTTTCGGTCCGTCCGACGAAGCGGGGATTGATCATCCTCAGCGGTTCGGACGCCGCATAAGCCCCGGCGTTGAACCCGCCTTGAATGGCATGCAGCGCCATGAACACGAAGACAGCCGCAAAGGAAGCGCCAGCCGCGGCCACGAAGAAGCGGCGCAAAGCCGAAATCAGCCGCGAGCGGCGGCGCGCCGCTTTTAGCGTCAGCGCGCGCTTCGGCTCCCAGTCAAAATCGAGGGTGGCAGTGGCGGTACTCACGCTCGGCTTTTCGCCTTTGGCCGGGGCGGAAGCAAGGCGGGGCAACCGCTTGGGCCGGCTTATCCCGGTGTCCGCGCTCTGAGTGCGGGGTCATCAGGCAAAGGCGCCACAGCCGCTGGCGCCGGCGGTGCGGGAAGGGGCGGCAGCACGATGTCCAAACGGTCAGCGCCATATTCTCCCTGTGCAGGCAACGCCGTCCCGCGCAGCTGCGCCGACCATTGTGCGATTTGCATTGAGCGCGCGGCCTCATGAAAACGCGCCACCACGTCGGCGGCGGGCCGGCTCTGGCGGCCGTCGAAGTACGCGTAGCCGGATTGGCGTGGATCGCCCGTCCGCATCACGTTGATCAACACACGGATCTCGCCAGAACTTTGCAGCTCGCGAGCGATGCTCGACGCCTGCGCGGCATCAGCTTGCGAGCGAACGTGAAGCACCACCGTGTGCAACGGCGGCGTCGGGCCGAAGAGGCTCGTAACGATGCGACCGAGATCGCGCTGCGGTGCCGTTTCAGTTTGCTCCGCCGAAACGCGCGGAGGAGAAGGTACATCAGCAGTCGCGCCCTCGGACGTGGCGGGCGCGGCGGCGTTTTGGATCGAGCCCGG
Source organism: uncultured Caulobacteraceae bacterium (assembly GCA_902826145.1). Classification (GTDB taxonomy): domain Bacteria; phylum Pseudomonadota; class Alphaproteobacteria; order Caulobacterales; family Aquidulcibacteraceae; genus Vitreimonas. The sequence continues at coordinate 19,559 of CADEDT010000021.1, read as the reverse complement.
ATAGACTTCCGCATTCGATGTTGTGACTTGTTCCACGACGGCGGTCGGCGCCGGTGGAATGTCTCCCCGTGACGCGATCGTCTCTTCCAGTTGAATCACGCGCTCCTGCAGCCGATCGCGCTCGCGAATGAGCTGATTGGTGACGCCAAGCGTCCACCCCGCCAACGCAATTGCGCCCACGCAAACGACAAGCTGCGCTGCAAGCATTGCGCGTGTGCCGCTGATGAAGGCGTAGAGCGAAGAATTCGCCATTCGTCAGCCCCCAGCTCGGCGAATGGAAACCAAACGCTGTGCCGTCAGCGCAGCGCACACGCCGCCAACGCCAAGCACGCCAAACATCGCCGTCTGCAATTGCTCCGGCGTCATGATGCCGTTGTACGCTGCCGACACCGCGCCCGCGTAAGCGACGAGCGACGCCGTTGTCGCCGCCGTAAGCAAACGCGGCATACCGGCATGTGGCGGCGTTGCAAGTGCGCCTGGCTGCGGCAGGCGCTCAAGCGGTTCCGGCGGACGGTGATCGCGCACGATGCGCGTGAGCGCATCTTCGAGCTTGCCCCACTCACTCTTGCCGCCGCCCATCTCCGCGAGTTGCAGCGCTTCGAACGGCAGCGGCAAACGCGCGTCATCCATGCGGAGCTGAAGGAACTTGTTGCTCTCAAGGGCGCGACTGGATTCCGCATACACCCAAGTCGAGTTTCGCGCGTTCGTGCTCCAAGCGGTGAGCACAGCCTTCGCGGCGTCGAGCTGCCGCTCGATCTCATCGACAAACACTTGACCAGCGCGCAGATGTTTGTCCCACCAGATCGAGTAGCCGAGCGAACTCAGGCGATCAGCGATCGGCTGCACGCGCTCATGGTCGAGCCGCGAATAGGAGATGAAGACGTCCGCCAAAGTCTTGCCGTCCCCTCCGCCAAGGTCGGGATGTTAACGCCAGGAAAGGTGAACTGGCGAGCGAAAACGGCGCTGACAAGGCGGCACATGCGCTTCGTGTTCCATTCGCGCATTGAGGGATTTGGAAGTCACATGCGCAGTCTTGTTTTCGCAGCGACTTTGGTTTTCGCCGCCTGCGGTGGAACGCCGAGCAATGGCCAACAATCGGGCGGGGAAGTGCGGCAAGGGCCGCCGAATACCTCGTTCACGCCGGCGGTCGCGGGCCAAACGCGTGCGCCGGAAGTGCGCTCTGGTGTGACCATCGTGACGGAAGAGATCGCGAGCGGCCTCAATCATCCATGGGCGATCGCGTTCTTGCCGGATGGCCGCATGCTGGTGACGGAACGCGCGGGTCGCCTGCGTGTGATCACGCGCGAAGGGAACATCTCGGCGCCTGTGCAAGGTTTGCCGGAAGTCTTCGCACAAGGCCAAGGCGGATTGCTTGACGTTGTACTTGGCCCAACCTTCGCGACGGATCGGTTGATCTATTGGAGCTACGCGGAAGCGCGTGACGGCGGCGGCAACGGCACGAGCGTTGCGCGTGGCCGGCTGAGCGAGGACGCAAGTCGCCTCGAAAACGTGCAAGTGATCTTCCAGCAGATGCCGTCATGGGATTCACGCGGCCACTTTGGCTCGCGCCTCGTGTTCGATCGTGAGGGCCATCTCTACGTCACACTCGGCGATCGCCAGCGCCCTGAACCGCGACCGCTCGCGCAGGATCTCTCGACGCACATCGGTAAAGTCGTGCGCATCAACGCGGATGGCTCAGCGCCAGCGGACAATCCTTTCGTCCGCCGCGCCAATGCGCGGGCTGAGAATTGGTCTTACGGCCATCGCAACATTCAGGGCGCCGATCTTCATCCCGACACTGGCGCACTCTGGACAATCGAACACGGTCCGCGTGGCGGCGATGAACTCAACATCCCGCAAGCTGGGCGCAACTATGGCTGGCCGGTGATCGGCTACGGCGAAGACTATAACGGCCAAGCCATGCACCAAGCATCGCAGCGCGAAGGCATCGAGCAGCCGGTCTATTATTGGGATCCGGTCATTGCGCCGGGCGATATGGATTTTTATCGCGGTTCACTCTTCCCGTGGCGCGGCGACATTCTGATCGCGGGCCTCGACACCGAAGCGCTTGTGCGTCTCGACGTGGAAGACGAGCGTGTCACAGGTGAAGAACGCTTCGCTCTCGGCGTTGGCCGCATTCGCGACGTCGCCGAGAGCGAGGATGGCGCACTATGGGTTGTCACCGATGAAGACAACGGCCGCTTAGTGCGCCTTACGCCCAGGCGTTAGCCAGGCTGCGTGTTGGCGCGATTGAGCGATGCAATCCGCGATGCAAGTGTCGGATCGGCCTGCGCGCGTGCAGCGATCGCATTGTAGGTCGCGCTATCGAGGTTGTTGCGCGCCAGGATCGCGCGGATTTGCTCAGTCGACGCCGCGCGCTGTTCTGGCGTTTGCGTCGCCACTGAGCGGCTGATCGGATCGATTTCGATCGCGGCGGCCGCGAACGAACGCAGCTGCGCGTCAGTGAATGTTGTCGGCGCTGCGGGCGTCGTAGTTGTGGTCGTCGTGGTCTGCGCTTGCTGCGCTGGCGCTGGTGTTGTGGTTTGCGCCGGAGCAGGTGTTGTCGCTTGTGCACTGCGCGTCGTGGTCGTCGTAGTGGTCGTGCTTGTCGACGCGCTGTCTGATGCGCCTGTGCCAGCGCACGCCGCCCCAAGCGCGGCGATTGCCGCTGCCGCGAGCAGTTGGAACTTTGTCATGCTTGATGCTCCTCGGTTGTTGCCCCGAAGCCACCAAGTCTACGCATAAGCATGAATTTCGTTCCGACGCGAAACTACTGCGGGAACATCACAGCGTTTTCGCCGCGTCGAGCAGCTTGTCAATAAGCAAGTCGAGCTGTTCCCGTTCGCGCGCATCAAGCGCGGTGAGCAATCGCTGCTCACTCGCTAACGCAATCGGCGCGATGCGCGCGTGCACACTTTCGCCTTGTGATGTCAGCGAGAGAATTTGCCGCCGCGCATCGTCACGATCCGCACGCGCCGCGACACGCTTTGCTTCGACCAATCTCGCTACCGCGCGCGACACCGCGACCTTATCCATCTCTGTCGCTTCAGCGATTTCTTTGGCCGTTAGCCCGGCCCGCCGCCCAAGCACCGCAACGACACGCCATTCGGGGATGGTGAGGTCGAAAGCCTTGGCGTAGCGCGCCGCGATCGCGCGGCTGACGCGGTTCGACAGGATCGAGAGCCGGTAGGGGAGGAAATCCTCCAAAACCAGCAATTCCGCCGGGGTCGGTTTCCGCTTCGCGCTTGCCATTGGTTACAAATGAAACTAAATCTGCGTCAAACGCAAGCTCCGAGGAAACGCCATGGCTGACCTGTTCGAGAATCCGATCGGGACCGACGGTTTTGAGTTCGTCGAATTCACCTCGCCCGAGCCAGAAAAGCTTGCCGCGTACTTCGAACAGATCGGCTTCACTGCCGTCAGCAAACACCGCAGCAAGAATGTCGTCCGCTTCAAGCAGAACGACATCAACTTCATTCTCAACATGGAGCCTGTGGGCCAACCTGCCGACTTCCGCGAGAAGCACGGCTCGAGCGCTAACGCGATGGCGTTCCGCGTGAAGGACGCGAAGAAGGCGTTCGAGGAAGCCCTGAAGCGCGGCGCCAAGCCCGTTGATATGGCCATCGGCCCGATGGAGCTCGACATCCCGTGCATCGAAGGCATTGGCGGCGCGTACATCTATCTCGTCGACCGCTACGGCGCGCAGACGATCTACGATGTAGACTTCAAGCCGATCGAAGGCGCTGATGAGTCGAAGAACTCGATCGGCTTAACCTATCTCGATCACCTCACGCACAATGTCTTCCGCGGCAACATGAAGACGTGGGCGGAGTATTACGAGAAGATCTTCAACTTCCGCGAAATCCGCTACTTCGACATCGAAGGCAAAGTCTCGGGCCTTTTCTCAAAAGCTATGACGAGCCCTGATGGCAAGATCCGCATCCCGCTCAATGAGTCCAAGGGCGAGGAAGGCAAGGTCGATCAGATCGAGGAGTATCTGCAGCGCTACAAAGGCGAAGGCATCCAGCACTTGGCCTTCGGCACGGACAATCTGTACGAAGTCGTCGATCGCCTGCGCGTGCGAGATGTGCAGCTACAGGATACCATCGAGACCTATTTCGATCTCATCGACAAACGCCTCCCGGGCCATGGCGAGCCCGTCGAAGAACTCCGCAAGCGCCGCATCCTGATCGACGGCGCGCCGAGCGAAGGCCAGGGCTTGCTGTTGCAAATCTTCGGCAAGGATGCAGTTGGCCCAATCTTCTTCGAGTTCATTCAGCGCAAGGGCAATGAAGGCTTCGGCGAGGGCAATTTCAAAGCTCTGTTCGAAAGCATCGAACTCGACCAGATCAAACGCGGCGTGTTGAAGGCCGGCTGATGCGCGCACTTCTTGCGCTCGCACTGCTTGCGCTTGGCGCCTGCGCGACAACGGCTGAACGTGCGCCACGTTGGTCGATCGTCGTTCACGGTGGCGCCGGTGTCATCGAGCGCGCGAACCTCACGCCGGACCTCGAAGCCCAGTACCGCGCCGCCATGCAGCGCGCGCTGACGACAGGCGGCGGTGTTCTCGAACGCGGCGGTTCATCGATTGACGCCGTCGAAGCCGTCATCCGCGAAATGGAAGACGATCCGCTGTTCAACGCCGGCCGCGGCGCTGTGTTCACCGCCGAAGGCCGCAACGAACTCGACGCTTCCATCATGGATGGCCGCACCCGCGCTGCCGGCTCCGTCGCCGGTCTCACGCGCACGCGTCATCCGATCAGCGCAGCGCGCGCTGTCATGGAGCGTTCGCGCCATGTGATGCTAGTCGGCGAGGGCGCGGAAGCTTTCGCGCGGTCGCACAATTTAGAAGAAGTCGATCCCTCGTACTTCTTCACCGAGCGCCGCTGGCAGCAGCTCGAAGAAAACCTTCGCCGCAACAATCTGCCTGTGCCGCGCCGCCCTGCGAACGCGCCGCCCGCGCCGCGCGCTGAGCTGACCTACCCGGACGATCACCAATTCGGCACAGTCGGCGTCGTCGCGCTCGACAGCCAAGGCAACATCGCCGCTGGCACCTCAACCGGCGGCACCACAGCAAAACGCTGGGGCCGCGTCGGCGACGCGCCGATCATCGGCGCCGGCACCTATGCGCAAAACGGCGTCTGCGGCGTCAGCGCCACCGGCACCGGTGAATTCTTCATTCGCGTCGGCGTCGCCCGCGATATCTGCGCGCGCATGCAGTTCAACGGCGAGAGCGCTCAGGAAGCCTCCGATGCCGTGATCGCCGAAGTCGGCGCGACCACGAACACCAGCAACGAAGCCGGCGATGGCGGCGTCATCGTGCTCGATGGGCGAGGGCAGGTTGCCTGGGCGATGAACACCCCTGGCATGTACCGCGCCTCGCAAACCGCTGGCGGCCAGCCCGTCATTCAAATCTTCGCGGACGAACAATGAGTCTTTGTTCCGCGCCCACGGCACAAATCGCGGCGTCACCCGTTTATAGGCCGGAACTTTTTGGTCTCACGGGAACACGCCATGTCTACGTTCGTCATTTACGCAATCGGTTTTCTCATCCTTCTCGCGGGTCTGATCTACGGCGCGGTTCTGCTCGGTGTGCAGACGCAATGGATCGTGGTCGGCTCGCTCGTACTGCTGGGCCTTGGCATCGCCATGGGCGTCGGCAAGACGCGTACGAAGGACGTCCCACACGAATAGAAGCACGTGGCGCTTTCCCGCCGCGTCGGGAGCAAGCGCCATGGCCATAACTTCTGGCATCCACCACGTCGCTTATCGCTGCAAAGATGCGAAGCAAACCGTCGAGTTCTATCGCGACGTGTTCGACATGGACTACACCACCGCGTTCGCGGAGGACCATGTGCCGTCCACGGGCGAATACGATCCGTACATGCACGTCTTTCTCGACGCCGGTAACGGCAACGTGCTGGCCTTCTTCGAACTGCCCAACCAAAAGGACATGGGCCGCGACGAGAACACCCCGCAGTGGGTCCAACACATCGCCTTCAAGGTCGAGAGCCTCGACGCGCTGATGGCCGCGAAGACCCGCGCTGAAGCCAAGGGCCTCGATGTGCTCGGCCCAACGGATCATGGCATCTTCAAGTCGATCTATTTCTTTGATCCAAACGGGCACCGCCTCGAACTCACTGCCGACACCGGCACTGCCGAAGAGCTTGCGGAGCTGAAGCGCGTCGCGCCCGCCATGCTCGAAGAGTGGAGCCGTACCAAGAAGGCGCCACAACACGCCGCCTGGCTCCACGAAAAAGCCCGCGCCGCGCACGCGCCGAAATCGCGGATCGGCGAATAATCGGCATGACGCTGGCGCGCTCGCGCGCTAGAACTGTCGCATGCTGAAGCTCTACGATTATTGGCGCTCTTCCGCCGCCTATCGCGTCCGCATTGGCTTGGCCCTGAAGAACGTCGAATACGAGAGTGTTCCGGTAAACATAATGCCGGGCGTCGATGAGCAGATGCGTGAACCGTACCGTTCCAAGAACCCGCAGATGCGCGTGCCGGCGTTGGAGACGCGGCAGGGGCTGATCACGCAATCCATGTCGATCCTGGTTTGGTTAGACCAGACCTATCCGGAGCCGCGCTTGATGCCGGCTGATCCATGGCTCGGCGCGCAAGTGCGCTCCTTCGCGCTTACCATTGCCACCGACATTCACCCGCTCAACAACACCAGCGTGCTAACGCGCATCAAGCTCGAATTCAGCGCCGACGATGACCACGTCGGCGAATGGTATCGCCACTGGATCAAGCTTGGCTTCAACGCGCTGGAGCACCAGGCGCAGCAGCGCGCCGAAACCAAGTACGCGTTCGGCGATGAGCCTACGCTCGCGGACGTCTGTCTCGTGCCGCAAATGGCCAATGCGCGGCGCTTCAAGACAGATCTCTCGCCATTCCCGCGCCTCGTCGCCTGGGACGAACGTGCGCGTCAGCACCCGGCCTTCATCAAAGCGGCCCCGGAAAATCAGAAGGACGCAGTGAAATCATGAAACTTGCTTCCTTGCGTCACGGCCGCGACGGCAAACTTGTTGTTGTCTCGGACGATCTCGCCTGGTGCGCGCCCGAACCGAGCGTGCCGACGATGCAAGCCGCTCTCGATGACTGGACGCACGCCGAACCGCGTTTGCGCGCCGTCGCCGAGGGCGTGAACAACGGCACGATCTTGCGCGAACGCTTCCACGAACGCGAAGCTGCTTCGCCGCTGCCGCGCGCGTTTCAGTGGGCCGATGGCTCGGCTTATGTGAATCACGTCGCGCTCGTGCGCCAAGCGCGCGGCGCCAAGATGCCAGAGAGCTTCTGGATCGATCCGTTGATGTATCAGGGCGGCAGCGATGTATTCCTCGGGCCCCGCGATCCGATTCCGCTGAAGGACGAAGCTTGGGGCTGCGATTTCGAAGCGGAAGTCGCCGTCGTCGTTGATGATTGCGAAGCGGGCATCAGCGCGGAGGAAGCGCGCAAGCGCATCCGCCTCATCATGCTCGTCAACGATGTCAGCCTGCGCAACCTCATTCCGGCTGAGCTTGAGAAGGGCTTCGGATTCTTCCAGTCGAAGCCCTCGTCGGCTTTCTCACCTGTCGCGGTGACGCCTGACTCACTCGGCGATTCATGGCGCGACGGGAAGCTGCATCTGACCATGCACGTCTGCCTCAACGGCAAATTCTTCGGCGCCGCCAACGCCGGCGAAGACATGACCTTCGATTTCGGCCAACTCATCGCCCACGCGGCCAAAACTCGTGAGCTCGCCGCGGGAACGATCATTGGCTCGGGCACCGTGTCCAATCGCGGCGCCGATGGCGGCCCTGGCAAACCCATCAACGAAGGCGGCCTGGGTTATTCTTGCATCGCCGAACAGCGCATGATCGAGACGATCCAGTCGGGCAAGCCAACGACGCCCTTCCTGAAACACGGCGACCGCGTTGAGATCGAAATGTTCGACGCGAAGAAGCATTCCATCTTCGGCCGTATCGAGCAGCAAGTAGCGAAGGCCTAGCCGCGCGCGGTGTAAGAGTCGCGCAGCTCGCGCTTGAGTATCTTGCCGATGTGACTGCGCGGCAGTTCGTCGATCAGCTCGACCGCGCTGATGCGTTGCGTCTTGCCGAGCCGCTCGTTGGCGAATGTTTTTAGCGCCGTCCCGTCCGCTCCACGCGAGACCACAAACGCCACCGGTGTCTCACCCCAATCCGCGCTCGGTACGCCGACGACCGCGACATCCGCCACGTCCGGATGCTGGCGCAGCACCGCTTCGAGATCGCTAGGATAAATGTTGAAGCCGCCGGAGATGATCATGTCCTTCTTGCGGTCCATGAGTTCGACAAACCCATCCGCGTCGAAGCGCCCAACATCGCCGGTGCGAATGAACGCTAGACCCTCCGGCGAAACCCAGGTCGCCGCATCGGTTTGATCTTTGCGATTGTGATAGCCGCTCATCACCAGCTCCGAGCGCCCGACCAGCTCGCCGATTTCGCCGCGCGACAGCTCGCGCCCATCTTCATCGATCACGCGGATATCGTGCCCCGGCGCCGGCATGCCCACGGTGTGCAGCTTGTCGGGATAGACGTGCGCGATCAGCACGCAGGTGCCGCCGCCTTCGGTCATCCCGAAATACTCGACCAAGCCACCCGGCCAGCGCTTCAGCACGTCGGCTTTCAGCGCCGCGGAGAAGGGCGCCGAGGTGCAGAACTTCATCACGAAGCTCGAAAGATCGTAAGAGTCAAAATCGTCGCGCGCCATCAGCCGCGAGTACTGAACGGGCACCAGCATCGTGTGCGTCGCGCGATGCTTCTGCGCGAGTTCGAGATACTGGCCCGCGTCGAACTTCTTCATCAGCACAACTGCGCCGCCCCAGCCGAGTGCGGGAAAGAAGCTGACGAGCGTGGTGTTCGAATAGAGCGGCGTCGAAAGCAGTGCGACAGACTCTGCCCCGTATCCCATCGCTTGTGCACGCATCACATGCCCGAAGCGCATGCCGAAACTCTGCACGATGCCCTTAGGCGTGCCCGTCGTGCCGGAGGAGTAGATGATGTTGAACGGCATATCGGCCGTGATGTTCACCGGCGCAGGCTTGGCGCCCTCAGGCGCGATGAACTGATCATGCCGCACGCCGGGCGCGCCGTCGTCCAACCCAACAAGCTTCGTCTTCACGCGAGCAAGGCGATCGCCCAGCGCATCGGCGACGCTCTTGTCGAGGAAGAACACCTTCGCCCCACAATCGGCGACCATGTCGACAATGCTGTCGGGCGTCGAAGAAGGTGCGATCGGCGCCACCGCAACACCCGCGCGTAGCGCGCCGAGAAATGCCCACGCATATTCGATCGACGTGCCGGCGCAGATCGCCACACTCTCCCGCGGCGCCACGCCCTCGCGCTGCAGTGCCGACGCGACGCGATCCATGACCTTGTCGAGTTCGCCGTAGCTGAGGCGCCGCTCGTCCTGAATGAGCGCGATGTTTTCCGGCCGCGTCGCGGCGTTCGCGCGGATCATGTCGGGTAGAGGAACGAACGTCTCGCTCAAGCTCAAATCTCCCGTCGTGGCGCGGCCGTCGCGGCGTCGCCGGTGTTCGGCGTTCCCTTCGGCTCAATCAGCAGCACATGCGTCTCTTCTTCGGCGAATGGCGCGTGCTCCACGCTCTGCGGCACCACAAATACCTCGCCAGGCCCGACGCGCACATCGCCGTCGCGTAGCCGCATGATCATCTCGCCCTTTAAGACGAGGAAGAAGTCGTCCGTGTCGGCATGGCTATGCCAGGGAAATTGCCCCTGAAACTTCACCACCATCAGATCATGGCCGTTGAAGGCGCCGACAACGCGCGGCTGCCAATGGCCTTCGAACATCGAGAGCTTCTCAGCCAGGTTGATCTTCACGGCTCATCTCCTGCGCCGCGATGTTCGCGCGGTAGAGATCCATAGTCCACGCAATCTGTTTGGCGCGCCAAGAGCCGCAGAAATAAGTTACCGGCGTAAGAAGGAGCGCAACGACAATCGGCGCGATCGCATTCAGATTGCCGAGGATTACCGCACGCATGGCATCCGGCGCAGCCTCCGAAACCAGAGCTGCCAGCGCGATAGGAACCGTAATGTACGCCACCGCAACGGCTTTGAACGCATCGTCGGCTCGGCGCGCGTTCATGTGCGCCATCGTCGCGAGCGCCGGCAGCAGGTGACGCGGCGTGGTGTCGAGCGCCGCGAACGCGCGCTTCACGCGTGGATCGGCGCGCATCGCGCCCAACAGGTCAGAGCCGAGAAATCTATATGTGCCCGGATTGAAGAAGACATCCCATACGAATGTCCAACCCGGGAAAAGCCGCGCGATCGCGCGCCAGCGCTCGTACAGTGCGGCGTCGACGCTCATGAGTGCGCGAAGATGTCGGTCTCTTCCCAACCTGCGAGATCGAGTGCTGCACGCGTCGGCAAGAAGTCGAAGCACGATTGCGCGATCTCGACGCGACCTTCGCGCGCCAGCATCGCGTCGAGCTTTTCCTTCAGCGCATGCAGGTGCAGCACGTCGGATGCCGCATAGGCGAGCTGTGCGTCCGAGAGCTCCGGCGCACCCCAATCGCTCGATTGCTGATCCTTGGAGATGTCGCGGCCGAGCACTTCCTTGGTCAGGTCCTTCAGGCCGTGACGGTCGGTGTAGGTGCGCACAAGCTTAGAGGCGATCTTCGTGCAATAGAGCGGCGTTGTGATGATCGAAAGATCGCGCATGAACATCGCGATGTCGAAGCGCGCGAAATGGAAGAGCTTCAGGTGGGCTGGATCGGTCAGCACACGCTTCAGATTCGGCGCGTCGTAGGTCGAGCGATCGAGCTGCACGAGGTGCGCTTCCGGACCGCCATCAGAGATCTGTACGAGGCAGAGCGGATCGCGGATGAGCGAAAGCCCCATCGTCTCGCTATCGACCGCGACGGGGCCGTTGAACGTCACGCTATCGGGCAGATCGCCTTTGTGCAGATGCACCGCGACGTTCTTGCCATCGACGGTGAGGGAGAGTTTCCGTGTCATGGGGCGCGGGCTTAGTCGAATTTGCCCGGTGACGCCAGTGCGGCGCTACCGCCGCAGCACGAGCCCCGCGCGAAGGGTGCGCGCCGGGCCGAAGCTCTCGACGCCGTCGCCCGTTTCCGCGGTTTCGACGTCAGTGTCCAACGCATTGTCCAGCGCCGCGAAAATCGAGACGCCGCCGAAAACTCTCTGCTCCGCCCGCAGATCGAGCACCGTGGCTGCTTCAAGCTCACGCGAGTTCAGGTCATCCTCAAACCGCGCGCTCTCGTAGCTCAACGCGGCTGAGAGTGTTGTCATAGCGACGGGGCGCCAATCCAGGCGCGCGCTAAGATTCCATTCGCCCGTTTGTGCTGGACGGAGGCCATTGAGCGGCCCGCTCGTAAACTCGGCGTTGGTGTAGTTGAGCGCCATCCGCCACGTGAGCCGTTCGCTGATCTTGCCACTTACCTCAGCTTCTACGCCCATCGCATCGATCGTCCCCGCGTTCTGCCGCTGCCGATACGCGCCACCCGCCGGCACGAACACGCCGGGCGGAAACGTGCCCGGTCCCGCGCCCAAAGTGACGTTGACGATCGCATCCTCAAGCCGTGTCGCGAACACGCCGGCCTCCCACGCGATGCCCGCGCGTTCGAAGCCGAACCCGCCGTCGATACCGACGATGCGTTCCGGATCGAGCGCGGCGTTGGCTTCGGTGACGTCATTGCCGACACGGAAGGGGCGGTGGAGCTCGTTCAGCGTTGGTGGTCGGAAGCCACCGTATGCCGCGCCGCGCAGATAGAATTCGCCGAAGTCTCGACGAATGCCGAGGCGCCCCGTTGGTGCGACAGTCTCGGAATCCTCCGGATAGAACTCAAGCACCGGCGCACCGGTCGCGATCAAGCGCTCGACGCGGCTGCCGTCCCAAGCGCGATACACATCCGCGCGCGCTCCACCCGTGATGAGCCACGGCCCTGCGTCGCGCCAACCTTCAACATATGCACCCGCTGTGAGCGTCCGTCCGCCAGCAATGCGCGAGCGCGTGAACGAACCGGCCATGAACGAGAAGCGTTCGCGCGTCTCGCCATCAGCCGTGCGCAGATCGGCGCCAACTTCGACGCCATAATCTTCTCCACTCCAACGCAAAGCTGCATTGCCGCCCCAACCGAAGGCCGGCGTTTCGTATTGCTCGTTCGCAGGCGTCGTCGTGCTGCGATCCGGCGCAACGGCGACCGACGTGTTGTAGAGATCGGACGCCATCGCCCAAGCCTGCACACGCCAAGCAAGATCGCCGGCCGGCGCCGCGAGCGTCACGCTCAGGCTTGACCCTTCCGATGTGGACTCAGCTCCGACCAGCCCTGCGCCTCGGCTCTCCGAATATCCGCCGAGCCGCACCGAAAGCACGCGCACGCCATCGCGCCACTCGACGCGACTCACGCCCGCAATCGAGTCCGACCACACTGGCGCATCGGCCGCGCCGCGTCCGTCGCGTACTGGCACCCAGCCATCATCCTGCTGTGTCGCCGCCGCCAGCATGAACGACCACGGATCGTTCTGCGCTTCGCCAACACCGGCCGCGCGGACATAGCCGCGCTCGCCGCCTTCAAGCGAGAGCACCGCGCCTTGCCCGCGCCGTTCTGCCAAGTTCACCGTGCCCGTTAGTGCGCCCGCGCCGTAAGGCCCGGCGCCCGCGCCGCGCAGAATAGTTGCGTCTCGAATTGTCTCCGGTGGCGTGGCGCCCCAGATCACCCAACCGCCGAACGGATCGTTGAGCGGCTGGCCGTCCAACGTCACCAACGCGCGACCCGCGCCTGATGGCGCGGAGGCGCGAATGGAGAGCCCCTGGATCGTCGGGTTCGCCGCCGCGCTATCGTTGCGGCGGAAGGTGGAAACACCCGGTGCGGTGCGCAGTGCTTCATCCAGCCGCGTCGCGGTTTCGATCACCACCGGATCGATTTCGTAGGCGGAGTATGCGGCTTCGCCCGGCGCTTCAGGCAAGCGCGGCGCAACGATGACGATGTCTTCGCTCGCCGCCTGGCAATCCACCTTGCCCTCCCGTCAGCGCGGCCCGTCTAGCGCCTCATACGTCACGAGGCTGAAGCGCGTGCGCTCACTTTCGCGCATTCGCTGCGCGATGACCTCATGTAGATCGGGCCGCCACGTCGTCCAGCGCTCCACGAACGCATTCGCGGCGGCGCGATCGCCGTTACGCTGGATCGCGAGCACCTCGCGCAGAAGGCTGGTGACAGCTTCCGGATAGCGGCGATAGTCGATGCGCAGGCGCCCGTTCTCAAACCGTAACGCGCCGCGATCCATGAACCAGTTCCACTGGATCAGTTGCATGGTCTGATACGGCTGCTCACGCCGCGGGCGGTTCTTCTGCAGCACGCGTCGAATGCCCGACGCATAGATGCCGCGCAATTGCGCCTCGGTGAGCCGCCCGCGCTGTTGCAGAATACGCGCTGAGGTCAGCGACACCAGATCGGCCTTCATTTCCTCGAGCAGGTCGGCCGTGTCCTCCAGCGCCGCATCGAGATCGCGCCCGTCGTTCGTTTGATCGGCACCCAGATAGTGGCCGATCTCGTGCCAAAGCGTGCGATAGAAACCGCCTTCCGGCGTCAGATCGCCCGCTTGGCGGTCGATCACCGCCGCGCCAAACGCGCGTTGCGTTTCCTGGAATATCTCCTCGTTCAGCAAGATATTGCCGCGCATCAGGATGGTGCGGCCGTATTGGCGCGCCAGATAAGCTTCGTTCGGCAGGATTGTCGCCGTGTTGGTTCCACGCGCTTGGCCGAAGTCAGCAATGATATTGTAGACGCCAACAGGAATATCGCTGCGCACTTCGCGGTGATGCTCATAGGGCAGCGCATTCTCGACGCGCTGAATGTCGCCGAGCGCTTCCTGCAGCTCTTCGCTCCGAGCGCGATCCCGCACGAGCAGCGACAGCGAGAAGAACGTTTTCACGCCGTAGAGTGCATCGTCATAGGTCTCGTACGATCCGATCTGCGCGTTGAGATTGCCGGTGAAGTCCCCGGTCACCCAGGCCGCGTCGCCGCCTTCATAGTCATCAGCCAGCAGGTCGCGCGCGCGCAGCCGCAAATAGCGCGCAAACGCCGCGTCGCCGCTCTCAACCGCATCGGCTGCCGCGTTGAGCTGGTCGGCGATGAAAATAATGTCGTGCGCATAGGCGACTGAGTAGGGCAGCGCGAGATAGGTCTGCTCGTTTTGAAGCCGCGTCTTCAGACCGGGGTGAAGCGTGTCCAACACCGGATGGTGATCCAGCACCATCAGTGCGTGAGCGCGGTTCTCCGGGGTGGCTTCGACGACGATTGTACGATCATCCAACAGCGTCGCTCGGCGTTCCGGATGCGCCGCCAAGAACGCGTCCATGGCCTCGCGCGTCGTTCCGGCTGGATAGATGTTCCGCGCCGGCGTCTCCGGTGACACGGTCAGGAACGGCTCGCGCGTGTTGTCCAAGGTCGAAGCAATCGGTCCCGCGTTCATGCGGAACAGATCGTTCTCGCGTGTGAGTTCCGGGTGCTCCGCGAGGTACGCTGCCGCGGCACGCGCCTGCGGATGACGCTGCGCCATGTAGAGTTGATGAATGCGCTCGCCCGCCTGCAACAGCTCGCGCACCGCGATCCGCTCGCCTTCGCTTAGTGCCGAAAGATCAGGTGCGAGATGCAGGCGCTGCGTGCGTTGTAAAATCGCGTCGCTGCGCGCCGCATCCCATGCTGGTGCAATGCCGGCGGTTGAGACAGCGTGATGATCTTCGGCAACCGGCGCTGTGGCGCACGTGGCGAGAAAGAGCAGGGGCAAAAACTGGCGCATAAGCGCGCGTAACATGGCATTGCGTGAAAGCCAAAGCGCGGATCGATGGTTCGCCAGAGAGGCGATTTCAGCCTCCCACTGGGTGCGGCGCATTGGTGGTACAGTGCGTTCTCGTTAACGTTGCCGCATGAGCACCACAGATCTCGACGCCGTCGCGGTCCGCCGAAGCGAAATCGCGCACGTTCTTTCGAACTACGAGACGAACCGCGCCAAGCTAGAGGCGGAGCTCAATGAGCTTGCGCTTACAGAGCGTGTGCTGACGCGGCTTGAGCGCCTCATGCCCGCACGGGCCGCGCCAACCGCACCGATCTATGAGCCGCAATATGTCACTGCCGAGCCGCTCCACACTCGCGCGATCGGCATGCTGAAGTCGTTTATTCCCGGGCGCGGCGAATAACGCGCGGTGTGACCACACCTTGCAGGAATTGTTGGCGCTCTGCCGCTCGCCCTCTGCGCGCTCTGCGTTGGCGTGCGTGCAAGGTTGCTGAATAATTCGCAACATGAACAAGCCCGATCTCGACGTGGTGATGGCGCGACGCCAAGCGGTGGCCAACGAACTGGCGGCCCTCGACAAGATGCGCGCCGAGATGGAAGCCGAGGATCAGGACCTCATGGTCGCCGAGCGCGTACTAAAGCGCCTCGCCTCCCTCGGCACGCCAGAAACACCAGGCAAGTCCGCTTAACGCGCGAAGCGCGTTCGGCTGCATCTAATTTCGGTCGAAAGCCAGGACCGCCATCGCGCGGTCCAATGAATGGTGCCCGGAAGAGGACTCGAACCTCCACGCCCTTGCGAGCGCCAGCACCTGAAGCTGGTGCGTCTACCAATTCCGCCATCCGGGCACGGGGTAGAAGACGGCGGGGTTTAAGGGAGGCCGGTTGAGGCGTCAATGCATCGCCGCCAGCCGCCCACTGGTCGCTACCGGATTGTGGCTGTGCCGAGCCCGGGCGGAGATCGGCGGCTCAGAATGGGGTGAGTCATGGTGCTCCCGATAACCAGCCGCCGTGATCTTTTCATCGTAGGCGCCGCCGCGCTACCGGCGCTCGCGGCTTGCGCGGCCGCGGCAGCGGAGACATCGCCATTGCGGTTGATCACGCGCCCGCAACGCGTGTTCAAGATTGCGGACCTGCCGCGCGAACGCACAGAGGCTTGGTTCGTGTTTGTGATCGCCGAATCCAATGCCGCGGTACACCCCCTGCCGTCACGGCTGATGCTCTCTTATTTCACCGGCCAGGATGAAGTTGCGCGCAGCGAACATTGGGGAGCTGCGCTCAGCGCGATGGTCGTCCAAGGTTTTCCCGCGCCACCGAACACGTTCTGGCCGTTTGGCGTGCGCGTCATCTCGCGCCAGCCTGCGGCGGCCAATGTCGACCGCATGCGCGTGCGCCTTGCATTCGACGCGGCGGCGCCGGTTGAGGCCGACGTCGCCATTGGCACTTACGCACAGCGCACCGAACTGATCTTTCCGTTTCGCGGCAACGGAATCATCACCCAAGGCGGCGCCGCCAATGCCGGACATCGCAACGGCAGCGGCCAGTTTGCGATCGACGCCCTGGGCCTGTCCGAGAATTATGCCGTGCAGAAGACGGCATCGTTCGCCGCGAACACCGATCTCCTCGGGTTCGGCCGCGAACTCATCGCGCCAGCGGCTGGCATCGTTGTGCACGCGCGCGGAGATCGTCCTGACCAGCCCGTGCCGGGCGAAAGCAACGAGGAATTCCACCTTCCGGAGTTTCGCGGCGCCGGCGACCCGGGCAACCACGTCATCATCGACCACGGCAATGGCGAGTTCAGCATGGTCGCGCATCTGATGACGGATTCGCTCGCGGTGAGGGAAGGCGAGCGCGTCACGCAGGGCCAACGCCTCGGCGCGCTCGGCAATTCCGGCGACAGCTTCGCGCCGCACGTCCATCACCAACTCCAGGATGGTCCGGAGTGGACTTCTGCCAGCGGCCTTCCGCATCGCTACACCAACGTCGCGAGCCAACGGCTGGATCGCGGTGAGTTCTTCGTTGCGCGCTAGCTCGCGGTGTTCGCGAGATTTCGCTAAGATGTTCCCAATGGAAATCACCATCGAGGGACCGGGGAAGTTCGCCGTCGACGTGGTCGGCGTCTCGCGGCGGCAGGACGTGCTGGCGGCGGCGGCCGAGCACGGCGCCATCCACGATGCGCTGCTGATCCTCGAAGACGACAACCCGCATGACGATCAGGCCGTGCGCGTCGAGATTGATGGTCGTATGTGCGGCTATCTGAAACGCGACGTGGCGCGGCGTTATCGCGAGAACCTCGCCGCCGTCGGCAACGACCATCTCACCGTGCGCGTGAAAGCTAAGATCGTCGGCGGCTTCGAAACGGCGAGCGGCGAGCGCGCGCACTTCGGCCTGCGTCTCGACTTGCCGCCGTTTGGCGCATGAGCAGCGCGACGTACAAGCTGTTCGAGCAGGCGATCCGCGAGCGCAAGCAGATCGTCTGCACGTATAGCGGATATCGTCGCGAACTCTGCCCAATCATCCTCGGCCACACGCGCGGCGAGGAGAGAGCGCTGACGTTTCAGCTCGGCGGCCAAAGCGGATCTGGCCTGCCTCCCGGTGGAGAATGGCGATGTCTGTCTCTCTCCAAAGTGAGGCTGGCCTCGCTTCGCGATGGCCCGTGGATGTCCGGCGACGATCACTCACAGCCGCAAGGCTGCGTCGAGGAGGTTGATCTCGACGCCAACCCCGCAAGCCCGTACAGCCCCAAGCGAACATGAACACTATCCGCCAGCACGCGCTCGACATCGCCGCCTTCATCTGGGGCGTAGCGGAGGCGACTTTGTTCTTCTTCGTGCCGGACGTGATCCTCAGCTACATCGGCGTGAAGCGCGGCGTGAAGGCAACCGTGCGCGCCTCCATGATCGCGGCAGTCGGCGCAGGGATTGGCGGCGCGTTCATGTATCTGTGGAGCGCGGTGGATTTCGTCGCCGCGCGCGACGCCGTGCTGGCCGTTCCCGCGATCAGCGACGACATGGCCGCGCGGGCTCGGGACGCGATGTCGGAGCAGGGCTGGTTCGTCGCATCGCTGCTCGGCCCGCTTTCGTCGACGCCCTACAAGGTCTTTGCCATCCTCGCGCCGCAAGCCGGCGCGCCGCTGCCGCTCTTCATGCTCGCCTCCGTCATCGCCCGCTTGCCGCGGTTTCTCGTGGTCGGCTGCGGCGTGGCGCTCATCGGCCGCTGGCTCGAGCCGCGCATCGGGACAGAGCGCGTCGTCTGGGTGCTCGTCGGCGCCTGGATAGTCTTCTACATTGCGTTTTTCGCATTGGTGCCAAGCTGAAACGGGCGCGGCAATCTATCCGCCCCCGCTTCTGCAGGGTGTAAGCTTGGCCTCGCCGCCGCACTGCTATAGGCACCCGTTCAAATGACTCCCCGGGACAAGATTCGAAACTTCTCAATCGTGGCGCACATCGACCACGGCAAGAGCACGCTGAGCGACCGTCTTATTCAAGAGACGGGGGCGCTTTCGGCGCGGGAGATGACGGAGCAGGTTCTCGATAACATGGATATCGAGAAGGAGCGGGGGATTACGATCAAGGCGCAGACGGTGCGGCTTGAGTACAATGGCTATGTCCTGAACCTCATGGACACGCCGGGGCATGTGGACTTTGCGTATGAGGTCTCGCGCTCGCTAGCGGCTTGTGAAGGTGCACTGCTGATTGTAGACGCTTCGCAGGGGGTTGAGGCGCAGACGCTGGCGAACGTTTATCAGGCGCTCGATCTCGACCTTGAGATCGTGCCGGTGATCAACAAGATCGACTTGCCCGCCGCCGAGCCTGATCGCGTCAAGCAGCAGATCGAGGATGTCATCGGCCTCGACGCTTCCCAAGCCATTCTCGCCTCCGGCAAAACTGGCGAGGGCATCGACGAACTCTTGGAAGCCATCGTCACACGCCTACCGCCGCCGAAGTCAGGCGATGCCAACGCGCCGCTGAAAGCGCTGCTCGTCGACGCCTGGTACGACGCCTATCTGGGCGTCGTCGTGCTTTTCCGCGTGCTGGATGGCGTGGTGAAGAAGGGGATGCGCATCAAGCTGATGCAGACGGGGGCGGACTACAACGTGGATACGTTGGGTGTGCTCAAGCCGCGGCGCGAAGATGTGGCGGGGTTGGGTCCCGGCGAAATCGGCATCCTCACCGGCTCGATCAAGGAAGTCGCGGACGCGCGCGTGGGCGATACGATCACCGAGTATCGCCGCGAGACGAGCCAAGCGCTGCCAGGGTTCAAGCCGGCGCAGCCGGTGGTGTTCTGCGGGCTCTTCCCGCAGGACGCGGCGAACTTCGAAGATCTGCGCGCCGCCATGTCGAAGCTGCGGCTCAACGATGCGAGCTTCTCCTACGAAATGGAGACCTCCGCCGCGCTCGGCTTCGGCTTCCGCTGTGGCTTCCTTGGCCTCCTGCACTTGGAAATAATCCAGGAGCGGCTGACGCGCGAGTTCGATCTCAACTTGATCGCGACGGCGCCCAGCGTTGTCTACAAAGTGCACATGAATGACGGCGAAGTGCGCGAGCTGCACAATCCCGCCGATCTGCCGGACGTCACCTACATCAAGTCGATCGAGGAGCCGTGGATCAAGGCGACGATCCTGACGCCCGACGAATATCTCGGCTCGATCATCAAGCTCTGCCAGGATCGCCGCGGCATTCAGAAAGATCTGAACTATGTCGGCTCACGCGCCATGCTGGTGTACGAGCTGCCGCTCAACGAAGTCGTGTTCGATTTCTACGA
>CADEDT010000020.1 GCA_902826145.1 uncultured Caulobacteraceae bacterium | reverse complement strand
CTCAGGGCTCAAGCCCCCTAATAGCACCGCCACCCGGGCCATGCGCTTTGCCTCACCAACCAACCACCACCCCAGCAGAACGCCTTTTCTGCGCTCATTCCGGGAGTGTCATAATGAAACGCTTTGGGGTTAAGGCATCATGAGGGCAACGCAGTTAGTTGCTGATTTTTATAGTAAATTTCGATTCACCGCGATTGACGCCGCTTAACTGCGGTTGACGTTTCCTCAATGGCGAGAAGCGTAGCGCAGCAACGTTGCTGCGCCGTTTGCGTGAGCAACGCCTCGTTCGGTTGACACCCCAGGACGCGGAGGCGAGTTTCCGGCGCTAAGGGCCGCGACGTGTCAGGACTTATTAATTTCAAGACGTTCACGCCGCACGCCGATGAGCGCGGCGTCTTCGCGGAGATCTACCGCGAGAGCTGGCCGACGGGCGTCGCGCCCGTCCAGTGGAACTTGGTGTCGAGCCAGCCGAACGTGCTGCGCGGCTTCCATGTGCACGTAACACACGCTGACTATCTGATGTGCGTCGCTGGCGAGATGCTGCTCGGGCTGAAGGATGTGCGGCCGGAGTCGCCGACCTTCGGGAAGGTCGAGACGCATACCCTCTCGGAGGACAAGCTCGCGGCGGCGATCATTCCGCCTGGCATTGCGCACGGCTTCTACTTCGCGAAGCCGGCCAAGCACCTCTATTCGGTCTCGCACTACTGGAACATGGACGACGAACTCGGCTGCCGCTGGGACGATCCCGCCATTGGCATCTCATGGGGCACGAAGGACCCTGAGCTCTCTCAACGCGATCAGGAGGCCGGCAGCCTCGAACAGATGATCGGAGAGTTCGTGAAGCGGCGCGCGGCGCTTACGACGGCGAAACCGTCTTGAGCCTGACGATCGGTTTGGTGGGCGTTGGCCCGTGGGGCAAGCATGTGCTGCGTGATCTGCGCGCGCTGGGCGCGACGGTGCATGCTGTAGCGCGATCGGCAGAGTCGATTGCGCGCGCCAAGGATGGCGGCGCGGCGAGCATCGTTGAGACGCCGGAGCTTCTACCACGGTGCGATGGTTACGTGATCGCCAACCAGACAACCTCGCACCTCGACGCCATCGACGTGCTGCTGCCGCGCGGAACGCCAATTTTCTGCGAGAAGCCGATCAGTTCGGATGTCGAGCGCGTGAAGCGCCTGCCGCGCGAAGCGCATGACCTCATCTTCATCATGCACAAGTGGCGCTACCATCCAGCCATCATCGAACTCGCGCGCATTGCCCGCAGCGAGGAGTACGGGCCAGTGAAGGGCTTGCGCACTTACCGGGTCGGCTGGGGTAACCCACACCCCGACACCAATTCGCTGTGGATCTTGGCGCCGCATGAAATGTCAATCGCGCTGACCATCCTCGGCGAACTTCCGGCGCTCGTGTCCGCCACGCCCGATCCGACTGACGCCGATGGCGGAGGCGTGGCGTACATGCGCACGAGCGGTGGCGTTAATTTCACCACGGAATTCTCGTCCGGACATCCCCTCGCTTTGCGCCGCGTCGTACTTTGCTGCCGTGATGCGACGTGCCAGCTCGATCAGAGCGACTACGGCCTGATCATTGTTCACCGCCCAAACGAGAAGACGCCTCAGCATATCCGCGTATCCGACGATATGCCGTTGCTGGCGGAGCTGCGCGCGTTTGTTGAGCACGTCCGCGGGGGGCCGCCTCCGATGTCGTCGCTCAGCGATGAAATCGAAATCATCAAGACACTGGCGCAAATCGAAGCGCTGATCTTACGCCAATGAAGGTCACCTGCCTGATCCCGACATACAATAACGGGGCCATGATCACGGCGGCGATCGAGAGCGCACTGGCGCAGGCACACACCGATCTGGAATTGTTCATCGTCTGCGATGGCGCGCCGAAGGTTACACATCAAATCGCTGACCGGTTCGCCGCGCAGGATGCGCGTGCGCGCGTATTCAAGTTTGACAAGGGCGAGCGCCATGGCGAGGCGTTGCGACACCAGGCGCTGCAGGAAGCGACAGGTGAAGCTGTTTGCTATTTGTCAGACGACGATTGTTGGTTTCCGGACCATTTGCAGGTGATGTCGGAATTGCTTTCGCGCGCCGATTTCGCACACACGCGCCACACCTACATCAAGCCAAAGTTCGAATTCGCCTGCATTCCATTGCAGATCACTGATGCGGGCGTGCGCGAGCACATGTGCAAGCCGGACGAGAAATTCAACATTATGGGCTTGAGCGTCGCCGGGCATCGTCTCGACGCATATCGGCAATTGCCGGAAGGCTGGGCGCCAGCGCCAAAGGAAACGCCCACGGATCTCAACATGTGGCGCAAATGGATCGCGGCCGGCGCGCGCTTCGCCGCGAGCGGAACGACCACCGCCCTGCATATCCCGCGCAGCACTCGAACACAGCAAGACCAAGAAGCAAGCCTGCTGGAAGCGAACTATTGGCGCATCACGTTTCGCGACCCCGCGATGCGCGAAGCGTTGCAGGAAGCCCTGGCCGGCGAAGTGATCTCAGCGCCAGCTGGACAAATTGCGCGCCGCGCCAATGAAATGCGGCGCGCTCGCGGCTAACCCAGAGCTTCCTGAATATCGGCGATCAGGTCTTCGACGTCTTCGATGCCGACAGAGAAGCGCACCAGGCCATCGGTGAGGCCGATCTGTTCGCGCAAGCGCGGTTCGACGGATGCGTGGGTCATGATAGCGGGATGCTCAATTAGCGACTCGACGCCGCCGAGCGATTCCGCCAGCGAGAACAGCTTCACGCGTTCGAGGAACGCGCGCGCGGGTTCGAGGCCGCCTTTGAAGTAAGCGGTGATCATGCCGCCGTAGCCACCGGTCATTTGCTTTTTGGCGATGGCATGCTGCGGGTGATCTTCGCGGCCAGGATAGACGACGCGTTCGATCTGCTTCTGCTCCGCAAGGAAGTTCGCGATCTTGGCGGCGTTCTCGCAATGGCGCTGGACGCGGACGTGCAACGTCTTGGTGGAGCGCATCAGCAGGAAGCTGTCCCATGGCGCGGCAACGGCGCCGACGGCGTTTTGGGTGAACTTGAGGCGTTGGGCGAGATCGTCATCGTTGCAGATCAGCGCACCGCCGATCACGTCGGAGTGACCGCCAATGTACTTGGTGCAGGAATGGCTGACGATGTCGGCGCCGAGCGACAGCGGGTTGGTGAGCACCGGCGTGCCGAAGGTGTTGTCTACGACTGTGAGCGCGTTTTTTGTTTTCGCGAGGCGCGCCAAGGCGGCGATGTCGATCACCTTCAGCAGCGGATTGGTCGGTGTTTCCAGCCAAACCAGCTTGGTCTTCGAGGTGAACGCCGCTTCGGTGGCGTTCAGGTCGGTCATGTCGGCGCGGGTGTAGGTGATGCCGAATTGCTTGAAGACCTTGTCGAACTGGCGATAGGTGCCGCCATAGACGTCGTCCGACAGCACGACGTGGTCACCAGACTGCAGCAAGTGAATGCATGCCGCTTGCGCCGCGAGGCCAGACGAGAAGAGCAAGCCGTGGCGGCCGCCTTCGAGTGAAGCGATGTTGCGTTCGGCGGCCTTGCGCGTGGGGTTCGCGGAGCGTGCGTAGTCGTAGTCCTCGATGATCACGCCCGGGCTTTGCTGGACGAAGGTCGAGGTCTGATAGACCGGCGTCATGATGGCGCCGGTGGATGGGTCAGGTTGCTGGCCAGCGTGAATGCAGCGCGTGCCGAAGCGTTTGTTGTCGTGATGCATGGCTGCCTCAGCGCTTGCTGGAGAGATATTCGATCAAGTCGATCTTCGAGATGACGCCAACGACGTTGGAGGAATCCACGACAACGGCGACGTTGTCGGCGGCGAAGATGTGGAAGAGCTCCTCGATGCGAGCCTTAGGGTAGATCAGGCCGCCGATCGGCGCGGCGACAGACTTGGCTGGCGCGTTCAGATCGAACTCGCGCTTCTGCATCTTGGTGAGGATGTCGCTCTCGTGAACGATTGCGTTGAGCTTGCCGCGCTCGATGAGCGGAATCTGGCTGACGCCGTTTTCACGCATCAAATTGACGACATCACGAAGCGGTGCGTCGGCATTGGCGGTGATGGGGCGAGACTTCAGGCCCTTCATCAGCTCTTCGACGAAGCCAAGTTCACGCTCGGTTTCGGTGAAGCCGTGCTCCTTCATCCAAGCGTCGTTCAGGAATTTGGAGACGTAGCGGTTGCCGTGATCCGGCAGGACCGTGAGCACAATCTTACCAGGGCCGAGTTCCTTGGCGATCTCGATCGCAACGCTGACGTTCGAGCCCGACGAACCGCCACAGAACAGCCCCTCTTCGCGCACTAGGCGGCGTGCCATAACGAAGCTGTCGCGGTCATTCACTTGGCGCATGTCGTCGACGACGGAGAAATCCATGGCGCGGCATTCGATGTCTTCGCCAATGCCTTCGACCATATAGACGTGCGCCGTCGGCAGCGTCTTGGTGTGGAAGAGATGGTAGTGCACCGAGCCCAGCGGGTCGGCGCCGATGATCTTCACGTTCGGCGCATGCTCTTTCAGGTAGCGGCCGACGCCGGACACCGTGCCGCCCGTGCCCGTGCCGCCGACAAACGCGTCGAACTTGCCGCCGTCTGTGTCCTCGAAGATTTCCTTGCCGGTGGAATGATAGTGCGCGTCGATGTTCCAGGATGAGTGGTACTGATCGACGTAGAAGGCGCCCGGCGTGTCTTCGGCAATCTTTTTGGCGACGTTGACGTAGTGCTCGGGTGAGTCACCTGGAACGTCCGTTGGCGTGATAATCACTTCGGCGCCGTAGGCCTTCAGCGAGTCCTGCTTCTCCTTCGACATCTTGTCCGGCATTGTGAAGATGCAGCGATAGCCTTTTATCGCCGCGGCCATCGCGAGGCCCTGGCCGGTATTGCCTGAGGTGTTTTCGACGATGAGCCCGCCGGGTTTCAGCAGCCCCTCTTTCTCAGCCTGCTCGATGATGTAGTTGGCCATGCGGTCTTTGATCGAGCCCGCGGGGTTCAGATACTCGCACTTCACCCAGACTTCCGCCGCGCCCTTTGGCACGACCTTGTTGAGTTTCACGAGCGGCGTGTTGCCGATCGCGGCGAGGATATTGGGCTTCAAGCGCATGCGTCGAAATCCTGGGAAATTGATTGGCCGGGGTTTAGAGCCGCGGCGCTGGAAAAGCCATACGCGGACCGCTTCCCGTCACGAATGCAAGTGGGCCCTGTGTTCTTGCAGGCCAAGCGGCGTTAGAGGCCGACCATGCCCAATCCGGCGTTTGCCAGGAGGAACGCGACCACAACCACAATTGTCCAGAGCATAGCCAAGCCCACTTTTCCGCCGGGCGACGCAAAAAGCTCGGCGATGTATGGGCGATCTCTTGGACCATTCTTCTGAACGGAGAGATTTCCAATCACGAACCAATATCCCGCGAAGGCAACTACAAGCATGCATAGGGCAAGCACTGCCGGATCATCGGATGCAGACACGACCGGCAAACTCATGAACACAATCGACAGCGCGAGGCCCGACAGTGCGAGATATCCCGCCCATTTTGTTTGCATCCACGCGAAGTGGGACCAAGTGCCGCCGAAATCGGGCCAAGTTCGGTAGGCGCGATCGGCAGGAAAACTCGCGAACCAGAAGCCCTGAACAACATTCATCGCAAATGTGCCGACGATCGGCCACAGCACGACGCCAAAATGCGACCAGAAGCCAGGCAACACCGTACGCGACACACCTGCGGCGGCTCCGAATACGAACATAAAGATGATCGCAAAGACGAGTTGATATGTCGCCGCCGACGCTTTCCCGCCTTCGTAAAGCCTAGAGACGTTGCGCAGGAAGTAGAGACCGATGAGCACAGTGACGTGCTTCCACACATCATCGATGTCGATCGCGGCAACGTTGAACAGCGAGAGAACAAAATTGAAGATGCCTTCGAGTACGGGCTCCGCCCACCCGAGAATGACCTCAAGCAGCCGGTCATAGTAGTCGACGACGACGGATAGCGTCGGGCCGATGCCGACGCCAAGTGCGCTCTTCAGCAGGACAAGAATCGACAGCGCGCCGCTGAGCACGCCAAACCATGCGGCAAGCGATTTTGGCAACCGGCACCCCTCTGCACCACTAGAAACTAAGGGGCGAAGACGTATCGGTGGTCAAGGCAGCGCTGTCGCCGCTGGCCGTTCAATCCGTTCAATCCGTCGTCAGCGGCTGAAAATGGCCGGCGGGCGCGGCGTTGAGTTCGGCCCAATCGAGTTCCTCTTCGAGCCGGTGAAACGCCTCGTCGCCGATCTCGCCTCGTTCGCGCATACCGGCAAGCACGGCTCGTTGTTTCGGGATGAGCTTGAGCTTGATCTGCTCGTAGGCCGTTGCTGCCTGCGGCGTCTCGCTCGCGGCGATGGGTAGTGCGGCGCGGTAGCCTTGGCGCACAAACTCTGCTTCAGGTTCGGTGGCGCCTTCAAGCTCCGCGAGCGCGGCGTTCACGATGGCGACGCGGCCGCGCGAGACTTCCGCTTCGACGCTATCATCGCGCTGGATGTTAAGCAGTGCGAGCAGAGGCTTCAATGTAAGCCCTTGCACCACCAGCGTGCCAATCACCACCATGAATGCAGACAGCACGATCACGTCGCGGCCTGGGAAATCTTGAGGCAGCGCGAACGCGGTGGCGAGCGTGACGAGGCCGCGCATGCCGCACCAGCCGACAACCAAGGCATACCTCGCTTGCGGTGCTTCAACGCCTGGCGCAGGGCCGATCGTTGCGTTCTTCAGACGGGCGGCGCCGTTGTAGATGAAGACGTACGCCAACCGGACGAGGATGACAGTGGCGAGCACGGCGCCGCCGAACCAAAGCGCGGAGGTGAGTTCCGCGCCTGACAACCGATCGATGATCGGCCGCACTTGCAGGCCCATGATCACGAAGGCGAGCACATTCAGCACGAACACGGCCGTCTCGGCGACGGAATAGGTGCTGACCCGCACCCGTGGCGACATGCTCGTCGGCACGCGTTGCGCCATGGTGATAGCGTAGACGACGACGGTGATGATGGCCGAGAGATGCAGCATCTCCGCCAGGATCCAGACGCCGAACGTGCCGCAATAAGCGATGACGGTGAAACTGGCCGCGTCTGTGACGCGACTAACCGCAATGACAAAGACGCGCGCCAGCAGGTAGCCCGCGACGACGCTGCCGATCGCGGCAAGCGCAACCATGGGCACGGCTTCCGCCAGTGTGAGGCCGCCCGCAGCGGCGACGACGGCGAAGCGATAGATCAGCAGCGCAGGCGCATCGTTGAAGAGGCTCTCGCCCTGCAGAATTTGCATCAGGCGGCGCGGGAGTTTGAGCTGGCCGAGCACAGCAGTGGCGGCGACGGCGTCGGGCGGGGCCACGATAGCGCCTAGCGCGATGGCGGCGGCAATCGGCAGACCGCCATACTCCACACCAACATAGGCGACGGCGCCGATGGTGAGCGCGACCATGACGAAGACGAGCGCTATGAGCGGCGTCAGGTTGCGCTTCAGATCACGCGGAGAGGTGTCGAAGGCGGCGTCGAACAGAACGGGCGCGATGAAGAGCGCCAGCGCGAGTTCGGGATCAATGCTGATTTCGGGGCCGGCGGGCACGAAAGCGAGTGCGGCGCCGGCCAGCGCAAGCATGGATGGGTACGGCACGCCGATGCGGCGGGAAAACCCCGTGACCAAGACGGCGAAGAAGAGAAGAACGAGGGTCCATTCAAAGAGGACCATCGCTTACGGCCGCCCGATCCGCTTGATTTCCCATTCGAGTTCGATGCCGTGCTTGGCTTTCACGGCGGCGCGGACATCTTCGCCCAATCCTTCGATGTCAGCCGCTGTGGCGTCACCGGTGTTGATCAGGAAGTTGGCATGCAACTCGCTCACCTGCGCGCCGCCGCGGCGATAGCCGCGCATGCCGGCTTCGTCGTTGAGCTTCCAGGCGGAAAGCTTCTCGCCGCTCGCGTCGAGCGGGTTTTTGAATGTCGAGCCGCCAGTCTTTTCGCGGATCGGCTGGGAAGCTTCACGGCGCGATGTGATCTCGGCCATGCGCGCGGTGACGGCGGCGGGGTCATCCGGTGCGCCTTGGTAGGTCGCATTGAGAAAGATCATGCCACCCGGCAGCGCGTTGTGGCGATAGGTGAAACCGAAGTCAGCGTTGGTGAAAGTGTGGCGCTTGCCCTGGCGATCGAGCGCGGTGGCTTCGATCAGCACGTCCTTGGTTTCGCTGCCGTAGCAGCCGGCGTTCATGGTGAGCGCGCCGCCGATGGTGCCGGGAATTCCGGCGTAGAATTCCAAGCGCGCGATACCCACCTTGGCCGCGGCCTTCGCAACCATCGCGTCGAGCGCGCCGGCGCCCGCCTTCACGCGCGCACCGTCGAGCACTTCGATCTGCGCCCATTGACGGCCAGCTAATCGAACGACGACGCCAGGCACACCGCCGTCGCGCACGATGAGGTTAGAGCCAACACCGATCGGGAGCAGCGGAATCTGTGGCGAAAGCGCGGCAAGGAATTGCGCGAGATCGTCTTCGTCGGCGGGCAAGAAAAGCGCGTCCGCCGGGCCGCCGACGCGAAACCAGGTGAACGGCGCCAGCGTTTCGCCCCGCAGAAGCTGGCCACGCACCTGCGGCAGGTCGAGTTCACTCATTGTTGATTGGGTATCGCAGGCTTTTGAGCCCCGTCAACGCACCGGACGCTCGCTCAGCGCGGTGGATCGCCCCATACTAGTGGCAAAGGAGGCCGCGCCTCATGAGAACAATACTGACCGCCCTGTTCGCTTTGTGGACATTGGCCGCCTGCGCCAGTTCGGACGGCGCGCAGCAAAGCGCGGCGGCGACGTCGAACGATTGCTTCCGCAGCGAGGAAGTCCGCGGCTTCAACGTCATCGACAACACCCATATCGGCTTCCGCGTTGGTGCGAACCGCAACTACATCCTCACCACGATGTGGAACGCCCGCGACCTCGACTGGACGCAAGAGATCGCCATCCGCTCCGGCACCGGCCGCATCTGCACGGGCAACGGGCTGGGCGTTGAACTCATCGGCGGCGATCCTCGCCGCAACTATCCGATCGTCTCGATCGAACGCGCGGCGGGCGACGAGACGGTAGAAGGCAGCTAATGTTTCGGAGATCTGAAATGCTTCGTACTCTTGTTTTGGCAGCTGCGGTTGCACTCGGCGCCTGCGCATCGACGGAATCGACCAGCGCCAGCGCCGCTACCGGAGAGTCGCGCGATTGCTTCCGCGCGCTCGATGTTCGCGGCTACAGCGTGATCGACGAGCACACGGTCGGCGTACGCATCAGCCCCGCACGCCGCTACGCGCTCACCATTCCGTCCAACTCGCGCGATCTGGATTGGACCCATTCGATCTCGATCCGATCGGTGACGAGCTTCATCTGCGTCGGCCAGCCGTCCGGCGTGTCGCTGTACGGCGGCGATCCGCCGTTCCCCCATCAGGTGACGGCAATCGAGCGCCTGCCTGTAGAGACTGCCGACCAGGGCAGCTAAGCGCTCACCACAAGCTGAGCTTTGCGCCGCGCTTATAAAGAAGCGCGGCGTTTGCTTAGGCGTTCACCGGCAAGCCGGCGCGGAGCGCGATGCGGCCCAGTGCGCCTTTGACGATGACGTCGAGCTGGCTCTTCGGTTGATAGTCCGCCGGCGCCACATAACTCACTCGGTCTTCGGCGATCAGGCGGGCCACTTTGTCGAGACTGCGCGGCTCCGTCCATTGATACGGATCGAGCACGGCGATGGCGCAGCCGCCTTGGCTGGTGACCATTTTCATTGATGGAATGTCGGTATCGCCGTCGCCGATGAAGATCATGCGCTCAAACGGCAGCTCACGCGCATCGTTGTGCATCCAGCGATTGATCGATTCCGTATCGTGGACGTTGTCAATGCCCTTGTTGATGCGGAAGAGAAATTGCGTCTTGGTCGTGTAGTTGATGGCCACGCCCGGCCACTTCGCCTCGCCCTGTTTGTCGTAGAGAAAGCGTGACGCGAACACCTGCCGGAAGCGCGGGAAAAGCGGGCACCCCTCGATCATCTCGTAGATGCCGGACGAGACGATGTAGTGATCGAGCTGGAGGCCGAGATCGTCGGCGAAGGCATCGACGCGGTCGAACCAATGATCGAGGCCGTCGAAGAAATCCGGATCAGCGCCGTTCTCTTGAAGCTGCTTGCGCGTAACCGGGTGACCAGCGGCGCGCGCGCGGTCGAGCATCAGATGCATGTAGACGAGGATTTCGTCGGCATCCTCAAGCTTGGCGAGGCGCTTCACTTCCATCCAGAAATCGGCGTGCTTCATGCCGGCGATGTCGGGGATGAAGCTGCGTTCCTGCAGATTGCCGCGCGCGAGCGTGCCGTCGAAATCGTAGACAATGGCGGCGCGGAGCGGCTGCGGCTTACGGTGAGCGGTGTCCGGCATGCAACCCGGCTGCGCGGAGTCGGGCGACAGAGTCAAACGTTGCGGAAGTGGAGCAGTTACTCCCGAGGCGTCAGCCGCTCGCGCAAGGCGCGGACACGGTCGAGCAATGGTTGCGCCTCCGGGATAGATGCGCGGAACTCGAGCGAGACGCTTTCGGCGCCGGCTGAGCCCTCGACCGTGAGGCCTTCCGCGCCGCCGTCGGCG
Source organism: uncultured Caulobacteraceae bacterium (assembly GCA_902826145.1). Taxonomy (GTDB): domain Bacteria; phylum Pseudomonadota; class Alphaproteobacteria; order Caulobacterales; family Aquidulcibacteraceae; genus Vitreimonas. The sequence goes on along the minus strand of CADEDT010000020.1, from coordinate 22,227 downwards.
CAATCGGGACAGCCGACCGTGTCAGGCAACGCATCGAAATCAACATTCGTCGCGAGGCGCTGAATCTCTTGCCATTCCGAAGGCGTCAGCGGAGTGGAGTAGCGCTGCGGCGTTTGGGCGGGGTTCGGCGCACCGCGGCCACCGCGTGCCTCTCGGATGAGAACAGCCTGCCCTTCGCTGATTTCCAGCCGCGTCGTGCAATAGCCGACGCACATGCCGAATGAGGTTGTCGAGACAACGCGGGTGACCCCCGCCGGCTGTGATGCGGCGCTGGCGCAGGCCGACAAAGCGAGTGCGAAAGTGAGCGCGGCGAAGGACTTGGTCATGACGGTATGATCACTGGGTCGATGTGAGTGGAGGATGAACGAGGATCACGCCGCCGCGACTGTCGCGAGCTTTGCCGGCAGTGCGTTGGCGTATGCCGTGATATCGCCGGCTCCGAGGCAGACGACGATGTCGCCCGGCTTCGCTTCGGTGCGAACGAAGTTGGGCAGATCGTCGAGGCTCACAAGGCGGCGCGCGCCAGAATGGCCGGATTTGGTGATGCCGGCGACGAGCGCGTCCGGGGTAACGCCTTCGATCGGCGATTCACCAGCGGTGTAGATGTCCGCAATCGCAACCACGTCGGCGTCTTTGAAGCAGATGGAGAAATCCGCGAACAGATCGCGCAGGCGCGTGTAACGGTGCGGCTGTACGACGGCGATAACGCGGCCAGGCGTGGTTTCGCGCGCCGCGCTCAGCACGGCGGCGATTTCGACGGGATGGTGCCCGTAGTCATCGACGATGCGGACTTCGTTCCAATAGCCAGTAGTGGTGAAGCGGCGCTTCACGCCTGAGAACTTCTTCAAGCCATTGCGGATGCCGGCATCGGTGACCCCGAGTTCGCGTGCAACGCCAATGGCAGCGATGGCGTTTTGAAGGTTGTGGCGGCCAGCGACCGGCAGGAAGAGATCGTGCAGCGTGACGCCCGGGCCCTCGCCCTTGCGGCGAGCAACGACATCGAAGGTGGCGCCTTCCCGCTCAACGCGCACGTTGACGGCGCGGACGTCAGCGTTTTCGCCGAAGCCGTAAGTGATGATGCGGCGATCGCGCACGCGGGCGGCGAGTTCGGCCACTTTCGGATGATCCGTGCACATAACGGCGAAGCCATAGAACGGAATGTTCTCAACGAACGTCTTGAAGGCGTCGTTCATGGCCTCGACCGAACCATAGTGGTCAAGGTGTTCGGGATCCATGTTGGTGACGACGACGGCGGTGGCGCGAAGGCGCGTAAATGTGCCGTCACTCTCGTCAGCCTCAACCACCATCCACTCGCCCTCGCCCATACGAGCGTTCGCGCCATAGGCGTTGATGATGCCGCCATTGATAACGGTTGGATCCTTGCCGCCAGCGTCGAGCAGCGCGGCGATCATGGAGGTCGTCGTTGTCTTGCCGTGGGTGCCGCCGATGGCGACCGTCCACTTCAAGCGCATAATCTCGGCGAGCATCTCGGCACGCCGCACAATCGGCACACCGCGCGCGCGAGCTGTGTCGACCTCAGGATTGCCGGTCTTGATCGCGGACGAAATCACAACAACGCCGGCGTTCGCAGTGTTCTCGGCTTTGTGGCCGATGCTGACTTGAATGCCCTGTGCGCGCAGGCGCTCGATGTTGGCGCCATCCTTGGCGTCGGAGCCTGTCACCTCGTAGCCGAGATTGCGCATCACGGCGGCGATGCCGGACATGCCAATGCCGCCAATGCCGACGAAGTGAATTGGCCCGGTGTCGAACGGAATAGCGCGGCGGATCATGAATTCCCCTAACCGCGTCAGTATAGGCGAGCGATGCGGCGCATCAAAGGCGGACGGCTAGCGGATGCCGTGCTTGGCCGCGAATTGATCGACGGCAAAATACTGAGCAGCCTCGGAATCGCCGATCTGCACGCCCTGGCTGCCGCGTTGCGTCGCCTCACGCGCCTTACGCACGGCGTCGGCGGGCGTGTCCGCCGTGTCGATCGCCATTGGCTTCGGCACCGTTAGCAATTGCGCGAGGATGTGATAGCGCGCCATTCCCACTCTCCGTCACAGCAGGCGCTGCAACCGCAAGACGGCGCGGGATCGCGCCAGCGCGGCGCGCGGGCCTTGGATGGTCAACAAGGCGAGCACATAGGCGAGGCCGAGCACGCCCGCAACCAGCAGAAGCGGCTGCAACTCGTGGAAACCAACACCGAACACATGCGCCAGAGGAAAGATGAGGCCGATGAGCGTAGAGACAAGGACAAGGCGGAATGCCCGTTGACGCGCGGTACGGCGGTTCGCGCGCATCGCGGTAAGCTGAAGCACGTCGAAGCGGAAGCCGGGGTCCGGCGTCTTCGGCGCTTCGCCCAGCAGGGCGGCCAGATCGAGATCGTCACTCATCGCTCTTCTCCGCGACGCCAAGCGCTGCCTGCAGGCGCGCCCGGCCTCTCGTCACATGGGATTTCACGGTACCGAGCGGCAAACCCAAAATCTCCGCAGCTTCCGCATGAGTGAATTCCTGGCCGAGGCAAAGCGCAAGCGCGGCGCGCTGATCCTCGGGCAATTCGTCCATCGCCTTGCGCAGCGCCAGGCGCTGCGCCGCACGCTCGGGTGGTTCGTCCGTCTGTGTATCGGTCAAATCCGCGTAGGCAGTTTCGCGTACTTCGCGGCGGCTCTGCGCGCGCCGTGCGCGACGCCAATACTGAAACGCAACCCCGCAAATAAAGGTGCGTAGCGATGACGTGCCGTCGAAGCGGTAGAGCACTTCCCATGTGCGCGCGAAGGCCTCCTGAGCCAGATCGTCCGCGTCGGCGTAATTGCCGGTGACGCGACGTAGAAACGCCCGCACCGCGGCTTGGTGCGTGTCGACCAGGCGGCCGAAGGAAGCAAAGTCGCCCCTTCGCGCCAACTCGATCAGGCGCGCCTCTTCCCCGGCGTTCATGGCGCGTCAGGGGCGGCGCTGAACGAGAGCGACGATAAGTGAACCGATAGCGAGCACGCCCATGGTCACTGCGACGATCAGAAAGGCAAATGACCAGCTCTCGGCGCGCACCCACCAATAGCCAACGCTGAATCCGGCAGTGAGAGCAAGGAAAACGAAGAACGTCCAAATGCCATCGCTACGTTTGGCCGGCACGCCCATGTCCATGTCGTAGTCGCTGCGCTCCTGCGCCATTTTCAGAAGCTCCGCCGGCGGCTCCTTGCCTTGTTCGACGTAGGATTTGATCAAGTCCAAGACTTTGCGATTGCGGTTCTCGGACTGAACCATTCCGATGACAGCGATGAACATCCCAAAGATGGGAAACATCAGCCACCAGTAGCCCGTGAAGAGTTGTGCGAACGACATTATTTGCGCTCCAGTCTGTCGCGGGCTTGGCGGAGGATCGCGTCGTCGCGGGCACTGTCGCGCGCCATGCCCAAAATCGCCATCACCATCCCAAACACGGGGAACATCAGCCACCAGAAGTCGCGGAACAATTCCTCGCTCATGTGAACCTCCCTACTGCCCGGATCAGGCGCTTCTCACCATCTATCGCCGCTGCGGACGATCCTGGATGCAGGGGCGGCGGAAGTTTCTAGCGGGCGGCCCGTTCGGCGAGATCGGCCAGGGTTTTGGCGGCCTCCGGCTTCGCGGCGGCGCGGGCGGCGGCGGCGCGGACGGCGAGGCCGTGAGGGTCGGCCAGGCGGCGCTCTAGGAGAGCGGCGAGCGCGCCGGCCTCGAATTCGGACTCGGTAAATACGTCGGCGGCGCCGACCGCGGTGAGGCCTTCGGCGTTGGCGGTCTGGTGATCGTCGGCCGCGGCGGCGAACGGGATGAGGATGGCGGGCCTGCCGGCGACTTGAAGTTCGGTCACCGAAGACGCACCCGCACGTGAGACGACAAGGTGCGCTGCACCGAGGCGTAGCCCCATGTCGGTAAAGAACGGCGCGACTTCGGCGTTCACGTTCGCCTTCTTGTAGCTCTTCTTCGCAGCCTCGACCTGCTCCTCGCGAACCTGGTGCACAACATCGAGCCGCGAGCGCAGTTGCTGCGGCAGCAGCGCGATGGCAGCTGGGATCACCTCGCCGAACACGCGCGCGCCTTGGCTGCCGCCAATTATGAGGAGATTGAGCCGCCCGCCTGCTGGCGCTTCTGGATACGGGCGCTCACGCACAGCGAGGATTGGCAAGCGCACCGGATTGCCGACGACATGTTTGCGCGACGCGGCGCTATCAGGCAGGCGGTCCAAGCGATCGAAGCCGCACGCAACGATCGAGGCGCTTCCAGCCATCGCGCGATTGACGCGGCCGAGCACCGAATTCTGTTCGTGAATGAGGATCGGCACTTTGTGTGCGCGCGCCGCCATTAGAGCGGGGAACGAAGGATAGCCGCCGAAGCCCGCGACGAGCGCTGGCGGCGCTTCCTTGAAGCGCGCCTTCGCAGCGTTGATGCCGCGCCAAATCTTGAACATCGCGGGAATCGCGGTGATTGGGTTCGGCGAGAGCGAAGCAGCGGGAACATCTTCAACGCGCTCAGCTGGAAAGCCTTCAGCGTAGCGGCGGCCCCGCGCGTCCGTCATCAGGATCACGCGCCAGCCGCGGCGGAACATCTCTTCAGCAAAAGCAGCGGCAGGAAACAAATGTCCGCCGGTTCCACCCGCTGCAATCACGACGATCTTTTTTGTCATCGTTATCCGTCGCGTCTGCGCCCCGGATAGAGATACGCGCCGGGACGATCACGGAGAAAAGAAAGGCACGCCCCCAAAGCCAGCGCAGAGCCGATCATTGAGGAACCGCCGAACGAAATGAACGGCAGCGTCATGCCCTTCGCGGGCAACAAACTCAAGTTCACCGCTATGTGTATAGCGGCTTGTGCGACGAGCAGCGTGATCAGACCTGCAGCCGCAAGTTGTTCAAATGGTTCATTCAAGCGGCTCGCGCGCGACAATCCGCGGAACGCGAGCGCGCCGAAGAGAACGATGAGGCCGATTGACGCGATGAGGCCGAACTCCTCGGCAGCGACAGCAAACACGAAGTCAGCGTGCGCGTCGGGCAGGGAACGTTTGATAACGCCCTCGCCCGGCCCGCGCCCGAACACGCCGCCGGCGGCGATGGCGTCGAGCGCCCGGTTCACTTGGTAAGCGGCGTCGCCTTCGGGATTGAGGAACGTGTCCACGCGTTCCCGCGCGTGCGGATAGAAATTGTAGATCGCCCAGGCGCTGAGCGCCGCGAGCACGCCGCCGCCGAGAACGTAACGTAGCGCGACGCCGGAGAGGATCAGCATCGGCGCGATGCAAAGGCCGAGCAGCGCGGTTTGGCCGATATCGGGCTGCGAGAGCAGCACGGCGGCAGTGATGGCGTAGAGTGCGATGGCGACCGTGCGACCGGGGAAGCCGGGGTGCTTCATGCTTTCGCCGAGCATCCACGCCCAAACGATGATGAGCGCAGGCTTCAGGATTTCCGATGGCTGCAGCGAGAAGAAGCCAATGTCGAACCAACGCTGCGCGCCCTTTATCTCCGGGCCGAATATTGAGGCAAGCAGGCAAAGCGGCAGGAAGATGCCCGCCGCTATCGTCGCGGCGCGGCGGAGCTGGCGCGGATCGAGCGAAGCGACGGCGAGCATGACGACAACGCCGAGGCCCGCGTACGCGGCCTGGCGCCCCGCGAAATAGAAGGCTTCCTCGATACGGATGCGCGCGGTCGCGGCGGGGCTTGCGGCCATGGAGAGCAGGATGCCAGCCGCAAACAGGATGGCGGCGATGATCAGCAGCGGGCGGTCGTAGGTGCGCGCACGCTCGACTGCCGCGCCGAACCGCTCGGCGACGGCGGTCACGCCGCGCCTCCGTTGCGCTTGGGTGGCGCCTCGTTCAGCGCCGCAACGAATTTCTTGAACTGGTCGCCGCGATCTTCGTAGCTCTTGAATTGATCGAACGAGGCGCATGCGGGCGATAGCAGCACGACCGGATGCGGTTCGCCCGACGCCCTGGCGTCCGCGAACGCCATCTTCACGGCGGCTTCGAGATTGCCGGACATGGCGACGGCGACCTTGCCGCGAAGCACGTCAGCGAAGTCGCCGGCCGATTGACCGATAAGGTACGCCTTGGCGATGCGTGGGAAGAATTGCGCGAGATCTTCGATGCCGCCCTCTTTCGCCACGCCACCGGCGATCCAGTAAACGCGCGGATAGACGGCGAGCGCTTGCGCGGCGGCGTTGGCGTTGGTGGCTTTGCTATCGTTGACGAAGCGCACGCCGGAGATCGTGCCAGAGCGTTCGAGGCGATGTGGCAAGCCGGCGAACGTTGTGAACGCTTGCGCGATGATGCGAAAATCAACGCCTAGCGCCCGCGCAGCGCCGTAAGCGGCGGCAGCGTTCTGCGCGTTGTGTTTGCCGGCGAGTGCGGGCGCAGCCGCCAACTCAGCTACGACCTCGGAACGGCCGGAAAGCGCGTCGATGATCTTGCCATCGAGCGCGCTGACGCCGCGGCCGAGCGCTTGGCCTGACGAAATCGGCGCAACGTGTTGAACGGCGGCGCGCGTCAACTCAGTGCAGATCTGCGCGCAATAGTGATCGTCGACGCCGATCACGGCCCAATCGGCAGCGCCTTGGTTCAGGAAGATACGCTTCTTGGCGGCGACGTAGGCGCTCATGTCGCCGTGCCGATCGAGGTGATCGGGCGTCGTGTTGAGCCAGACGGCAACATCGAGGCGAAGGCTCGACGTGAGATCGAGTTGGAAGGAGCTCAGCTCAATCACGTAATAGGCGCCGGCGTGCAGCGGTGGCTGTTCGAGGATGGCGTCGCCGATATTGCCGCCGAGGCGCACGTCCTTGCCCGCTTCCTTCAGGATGTGTGCGATCAGCGCCGAGGTCGTCGACTTGCCGTTGGTGCCGGTGACGCCGATGAGCTTGGGCCGCTGCGTGGCGGGCATCGCGTTCACAGCGCGCGCGAAGAGTTCGATGTCGCTGACGATCGGCACGCCGGTCGCTTCAGCAAGCGTCACGACGCGATGCGGCTCGGGGAATGTCAGCGGCACGCCGGGAGAGAGGACGAGCGCGGCGAACGAGCGCCAGTCGCGGCTGTTGATGTCGGAGATCGGAATGCCGGCGGCTTCGGCCTTCGCGCGCGTGACGTCGCTATCGTCCCATGCATGCACGCGTGCGCCGCCGGCGACGAGCGCGCGCGCTGCCGCCATTCCCGTTCGCGCCAAGCCGAACACCGCGACGTCGCGGCCTTTGAATTCCGTGATCGGAATCATCCGATCGCCTCCAACCCGTGAGCGAGCGGGTGTGCGCTGCTTCGCGCCGTTAACGCAACTTCAATGTGGCGAGGCCAGCCAGCGCGAAAATCACCGAGATAATCCAGAAACGGATCACAATTGTCGGCTCTTGCCAGCCTAATTTCTCGAAATGGTGATGGATGGGCGCCATCAGGAACAGGCGTTTGCCTGTGCGTTTAAACACAGCAACTTGCAGCATCACCGATAGCGTTTCGAGCACGAACAGACCGCCGACGATAGCGAGCACCAATTCGTGCTTCGTCGCTACCGCCACGGCGCCGAGCAAGCCGCCGAGCGCAAGCGAGCCAGTGTCGCCCATGAACACGCGCGCCGGCGGCGCGTTGTACCAAAGGAACCCGAGTGAAGCGCCAAGCAGCGCGCCGAGAATTGTCGCGAGTTCGCCGACGCCCGCGACGTGCGGAATGCCGAGATACTCCGAATAGTCGACGCGGCCGACGAGGTAGCAGATCACGCCGAACGTGCCGGCTGCGATCATCACGGGCACAATGGCGAGGCCGTCGAGGCCGTCGGTCAAGTTCACGGCGTTGCCGAAACCGGCGATGACCACCATCGCAAAGATGACGTAGAAGCCGAGCAGCTGAATGCCCCAGCCTTGAATGAACGGCAGTGCAACGGCGGTGAGCGGGTCGCCGGCAAAGAGCGCGTTTGCAAACCCCATGAGGTCGTGCGTTTGGCCGGGCGTCGTGGCGATCCACTCGGCGATCAGCATCGCCATCGCAGCAACCAATGCGATCGAGAACTCGAAGAACAGCCGCAGCTTCGCCGATAGACCGCCGTGATGCTGCTTGGTGACCTTGGCGAAGTCATCGACAAACCCGATCGTGCCAAAGCCGAGCGTCACGACGAGCACGGCCCACACATACGCGTTGTCGAGATCTGCCCAGAGCAACGACGAAACGGTCAGCGGGATAAGGATGATGAGCCCGCCCATCGTTGGCGTGCCCTTCTTCGTCAGCAAATGGCCTTGCGGGCCGTCTTCGCGGATCGGTTGACCCTTGCCCTGCTTCTTGCGCAGCCAGTGGATAAACGGCGCGCCAAATGCGAAGGCGAAAACCATCGCCGTAAACATCGCACCGCCAGTGCGGAAGGTGATGTAGTTGAAGAGGTTGAAGAATTGCGAGCGCTCGCTGAACTGCGCCAAGAGCTCAAGCATTCTTATCCCCATTCAAGCGCTGAAGGGCCGCTACCACCCGGCTCATCTTTGAACCGTTTGATCCCTTCACCAGCACGATGTCTCCCGATCGCAACGAACCTGCAATGATCGGAATCAGCGCGTCTGCGCTTTCGGCATAGCCGCCGCGGCGAGACGCGGGAAGCGCCTCCATGAGCGACGCCATGCGCGGGCCTGCCGCGAAGACAAGATCGATACCAGCCTGTTCCAGCGGCTGCGAAAGCCCGGCGTGGTAGGCGCGCTCGTTCGCGCCGAGTTCCAACATATCCCCAAGCGCCGCTATGCGGCGCCCGCCTGAGCCGGGCTGCCGCGCGGAGAGTGTAGCGATGGCTGCAGCCATGGATGCGGGATTGGCGTTGTAAGAATCATCCACAAGCATGAACGCGCCGAACGGCGCGGAGACTTGCTGCGCGACGCCGCGGCCATCGAAGGCGCGCAGATGTTCGAGCGCGTGCGCGGCAGCTTCGAGATCGGCGCCGACAACATCTGTGGCAGCAAGCGCGGCGACCGAGTTCAGCGCCCAATGCGCGCCTTCGACGCCGACGCGATACTTGATGGTGCGGCCGAGGATTTCGGCTTCGGCGTTCGAGCCGGTCGCATCCATGTCGAAACGAATGAGCCGCGCTTCGCAGACGGCGTCGCGGCCGAAGCGAACGAGGTTCGCGCCATTGCGCTCAGCAGCGGCGACGAGACGATCGGAATGCGGCGCGTCGTTCGGGATGATGGCCGAGCCGCCGGGTTCTAGGCCGGCGTAGATGTCACCCTTCTCGTCGGCGACGGCTTCGAGGGAGCCCAGGTTCTCGACGTGCGCCGGCGCGATGGTGGTGACGAGCGCGGCGTGCGGCTTCACGAGTTGGGTGAGCGGCAGGATTTCGCCGCGGTGGTTCATGCCGATTTCGAAGACCGCGAACTGGCTTTCGCGCGGCATGCGCGACAGCGTCAGCGGCACGCCCCAATGGTTGTTGTAGCTCTTCACCGAGCGATGCGTCTGGCCACTAGCGGCAAGGCAGATGGCGAGCGCTTCCTTGGTGGAGGTTTTGCCCACCGAGCCGGTGACCGCGACGCGCTTCGCGCTCGAACGATCACGAGCAGCTTCGCCGAGCTTGCGTAAGCCTTCGAGCACGTCAGGCACCGCGAGCGCTGCGCCCAAGCCTTCGACTTTGCGCGCATCTGAGATCAGCGCTGCGCTTGCGCCCGAAACAAACGCTTGCGCGAGGAAGTCGTGACCGTCGCGGACATCCTTCAGCGCAACGAAGAGATCGCCGGGCTCGAGCGAACGTGTGTCGATGGAAACGCCGGTGACGTTCCAGGCATCGCCGTTGACGAGACGCCCGCCGGTCGCACTTTGGGCTTCGTCTGCGGACCACAGTTCAGACATTCCCTGCACTCCGAACAATCTTCGTCATTCCGGATGCGCGTAGCGCGATCCGGAATCCAGGGGACCGTAGGGCTGTGCGTTTGCCCCTGGGTTCCGGGTTCAATGCTCCGCATTGCCCCGGAATGACGGTGGTTTGGTTGATCACGATTGTGCATCCAGCGCGGCGCGCGCGACGTCCTGATCTGAGAACGGGTGCGTGACGCCTTTGATGATCTGGCCGGTCTCGTGGCCCTTGCCGGCAATCATCAGCGCATCGCCCGATTTCAGCATCGCGACGGCCTCGCGGATCGCCTTGGCGCGATCGCCGGCTTCGATCGCGTTCGGTGCCGCTTTCAGGATTTGCGCGCGGATCGCTGCGGGATCTTCGCTGCGCGGGTTGTCGTCGGTGACGATGACGACATCGGCTTGGCGCGCGGCGATAGCGCCCATTTTCGGGCGCTTGTCGGTGTCGCGATCACCGCCGCAGCCAAACACGGCGATGATGCGCCCTGGCGCGTGCGGACGCGCTGCGCGAAGCAACACATCGAGGCCATCGGGCGTGTGCGCATAGTCGACGAACACGTGGCCACCGCTTTTGCTTTGGCCGACATGCTCCATGCGTCCCTTCACGGGCTTAAGCTTCGCCATGCCTGCGAACACCGCTTCCGGCGCTTCGCCGAGGGAAAGCGCGAGCGTTGCGGCGCAGACGGCGTTGAGCGCTTGAAACTCGCCGATCAGCGGCAGTTCGACTTTGTGCTCCTTGCCGTTCCAGAGCAGCACCATGGTCTGCGCGTTGGGGCGCGGCAAGATTTCGACGATCTTCAACGCGTGTTCGCGCGGCGCGCGCCAGCCGCAAAGGACGATATCCAACTCGAATTGTTTGGCGGCGCGCTCGAAGGGATCCGCATCAGCGGCGTCAGCATTGATGACGGCCGGGCCACCCACGCGCACAAGCTCCCAAAGCCGGAGCTTCGCATCGCGATAGCTGGCCATGTCTGTGTGATAGTCGAGGTGATCCTGCGTGAGGTTGGTGAATGCGCCTGCGGCGAACGTCACGCCATCGATGCGATGCTGTTCGAGGCCATGGCTGGATGCTTCCATCGCCACATGAGTGACGCCCTCATCGTGAAGCGTCTGCAGGGTTTGATGCACAGCGGCCGGATCAGGTGTGGTGTGGCCGAGATCGATGACGCCCTTCGGGCCGATGGCGCCGAGCGTGCCCATGCTCGCAGCGCGCTTGCCGGCGTGCGTCCAGATTTGCCGGAGGAAATCGACGGTCGAGCTTTTGCCGTTGGTGCCGGTGACCGCAACGATCGTTGCTGGGCGGCGCGCAAAGAACCCTGAAGCCGCATGCGCGAAGGCCGCGCGCGGCTCCTCTTCGACGACATGCGCAATGCCTGGATCGAAACCAAGATCGCCACCGGAGAGCACAGCGACCGCGCCGTTGGCTTTGGCTTGCTTAACGAAGTCGCGCCCGTGAGCGGCGACACCTTTGAGCGCGGCGAACAGAAAGCCTGGCTTCACTTTCCGCGAGTCCGCAGTGAGACCGGTTATGTCGATCCCTCCGGCGCCCAGGGGAACGCCGTGGTCAAAGAGATCGCCGAGCTTCATTGCCTCTCCCTAGCGCGCGGGACTGGCAGGCTCCACACGCAAACCAAGCATGGGAGCGATGCGCCTGAGCGTCCGCGCCACCACCGGCGCGGCGACCAAGCCGCCCGCTTCGCCCGCGCCTGTATCATCAAGCGCCACGACAATCACGTAGCGCGGGTTGTTGGCCGGAAATACGCCTGCGAAAGAGGAAAAATTGCGGCTTTCATCATAGCCTTGCGCGCTTCCCAGCTTTTCCGCAGTGCCGGTCTTACCGGCGACGGCGAGGCCGCGAACGTCGGCGGCGCGACCGGTGCCATCGGTGACGACGGCTCGAAGATAGGCAACCACCTGCCGCGTCACTTCAGGTGTGAATATCTGCGTGCGCTGGACTTCGGCGTCCGGCGCCAGCGCCAGCATCGTTGGTTCGACGCGCGCGCCGTTGTTTGTGAACACGGTGTAGGCGCTGGCGAGCGTGGCTTGCGTCGTGGCGAGGCCGTAGCCGAAGCCGAGCGCGGCGACGTCGCGACGGCTTTGGGCCGCCGGCGCGAGCGGCGCCTGGCGGCGGCCGAGCTGCAGCGTCGTGGGCGATGTGAGGCCGAGGCGATCAAGGTAAGCGCGTTGGCGTGCGCCGCCGACACGAAGCGCAAGCCGCGCGGCGCCGATGTTTGAGGAGCGCGCGAGGATATCGCGCAATGTCGCGTAGCCGCTGATCGGCTCGTGATCTTCAATGACGGTGTTGTCGAGTTCGAGCTGGTGGCTGAGGTCAAACAGCTCGCCCGATTGCGTGAGCTGTTCCTGCAACGCCATCGCGATTGTGAACGGCTTGATGGTGGAGCCGAGTTCGTGGAGATCGCCGGCGACGCGATCACGGCGCGCGTCTTCGGAATAGCGGCCAAGATTGTTGGGATCGAAGGTCGGCCACGAGGCGAGCGCCAGCGTTTCGCCGGTGTGGCCGTCGAGGAGGATCGCGGCAGCGCTTGTCGCGCGGGAGGCGCGGGCGGCGGCGTCCAGCTCTTCTTCAAGCGCGTACTGCATACGCACGTCGAGTGAGAGGCGCACAGGTCTGCCCTCTTCACCGGCGGCGCGGATTTCTTCGTCCAAGCCAAGCTCAACGCCGGCCTGTGGGTTCATGTCGATGCCAGTGAAGCCGATAACGTGCGCCGCGAGCGTGCGCTGCGGATATTCGCGGTGGTGTTCGACCTGCGCGCCGATGCCGCGCAGGCGCAGGGCAATGGCGCGATCACGTTGCTCTTCGGTGAGACCGCGCTGCAGGAAGACTGTTTTTTGCTCGGTATTGCCGAGGCGGCGTAGCAACGTCTCGCGGTCGAGGCCGGGGAAGTGCTGCATCAAGGTATCGGCCGTTTCGACGACGTTGCGGATGCGCTCAGGTTCGGCGGTGAGCGCCCAGGCGCGCACGGTGGTCGCAAGCAGTTCGCCGTTGCGATCGACAATATCGGCGCGCGGGAGCGGCGTGGAGGCGCTGATGTGGCGAGGCGTCGCCAACGGATCACCGGAGAACGCGAGTTGCACGGCGCGACCGGTGAGCAGCAGCAGAACAGCGAAGATGCCGAGCGCGAGGAAGCGCACGCGATTGCGCGCAGGCGCGGCTTCGAGCGGCGCTTGCGGCAGCCGCTCGTGCGAAAAGACGTTGGGCCCGAGCGGCCTCACTCGCGCCCCTTCTGCGCTTGCGGCGCAGGCAGGCGATCGTCGATCGCGGACTCGGGCAACGCGGCGCTTTCGCTGCCGACGGTGAGGCCGAGGCGTTCGTCGTTGAGACGCTCAATGCGGGCTGGGCTCTCAAGTTCGGCGATCTCGGCGCGAAGCTCGCGCAGGCGCGCTTCGCGCTCGGCGATCTCGCCGTTCAGACGGCGCACGTCGGCCTCGGTCTTCGCCGCATCGCTCTTGGCGCGATAGAGGCCAACCGCCAGCACGGCGATCAGCACAGCGGCGGCGATCTGGCCCCAGCGTTTCAACGTAACTTTTGCCATTCGGCCTCCGCGCGCGGCGCCAGTTCTGGCGCATCGAGTTCATCCCATGCCGGCGCTTCGGTGCGCGTAGCCCAGCGCAAGCTCGCAGAGCGGGCGCGGGGGTTGGCGGCGGTTTCAGCGTCGCTCGAGACGGTCGCGCGCTTGCGGTCGATGGCGAAGCTTGGCGCGCGTTCGGGCGGTAGGTCCGGCGCATAACGCGAGCCGCGCCCCTGCGCGTCGGCGCGTTCAGTGATGAAGTGCTTCACCATGCGGTCTTCGAGCGAGTGAAACGAGACGACCGCGAGGCGACCGCCCGGCTTCAGCGCACGCTCTGCCGCTGAGAGCCCCCGCGCGAGTTCGCCGAGTTCGTCGTTCACGAGCATACGCAGCGCTTGGAAAGTCTTCGTCGCCGGATGCGTGCGCGCCCCTTTGCGGCCGCCAACGGAATCCTCGACCAGCTTGGCAAACTCAAGTGTTCGCGTGAGCGGGTGCGCCGCGCGGGCCTGTACGATGGCGCGCGCGATGCGGCGGCTGTCATCGTCTTCGCCGTAGCGATAGATCAAATCGGCGAGCGCGCCTTCGCTGAGCCGGTTCACGGCGTCAGCGGCGCTCAAACCTTCCTTCTCCATGCGCATGTCCAAATCCGCGTCTTGCTGAAACGAGAAGCCGCGTTCGGCTTCGTCGAGCTGGAAGGACGAGACGCCAAGATCGAAGACGACGCCGTCCACCAATTCGTCGGACGACAGATCGCCAAAGCGGCCTTGATGAAGCGTGAATTTACCTTTCGCTGACGCTGATAGTTCAGCGCCGCGGGCTATGGCGTCCGGGTCACGGTCAAAAGCGATGACGCGGCAATCGGCGCGCGCCAGCATTTCGCGGGAATAGCCGCCGCCGCCGAAGGTCGCGTCGACGTAAAGCCCGCCGTCCGCCAACGCGAGTGCTTCCATCGCTTCGGCCAGGAGAACGGGCGCGTGGGACATTCGTCGCACCCTACATTGAGTCCGCGAAACAAAGCTCGTCTTCGGCAGCGGGTCTTGGAGGGCGCGTTAGCGTACGCTTAGGAAACGTGGCGGCTGGTCACTGTCCAAGGCGACGGCGGTAAGCGTCTTGGGGCGGGCGGCGCCTGTATCGATACCGATGCGGTTGTGAAACACTTCTGGCTCTTCGGTCTGGGTGTGCCCGTGAACGACCACGTACCCATGATCGGCGCCGCTCTCCAAGAACCGAGTGCGTATCCAAAGCATATCCTTGGTCTTTTGTTCGGCCAATGGGACGCCAGGGACAACGCCGGCGTGAACAAACAGGTAGCGACCCACGACATGGAAGACCGGCAAACTTCGCAGCCAAGCAATTCGGTGCGCGCCTAGTGCATCGGCAAGCGCCCGGGGGTCATAGCCCATCCGCGCAGACAGGCCCAACGAAACGAGCGTGCGGTCACCACCATTGCTGATCCAATTCCACCAAACGTCCCGATCGTCCGTGTCCAAGCAGGCGAGCATCAGAGCTTCATGATTTCCCAGCAGGCTGACACTGTCGAAGTTGCATGAGCCTTTCATGAGGCGATCGAGCACCTTGTCGCTCTCCGGTCCCCCGTCGATGTAGTCGCCGAGGTGAACCACAAGCGGCTTCCCAACAGCACCGCTTCGATGCGGATCGTGTCGTATGCGGTCATGGAGTCGCTCGAGTAGTTCGTCGCGACCATGAATATCGCCAATCGCGTAAACGACGCTCATCGCATCGGTTCTCCAGCGCTGATGTGAAAGGAAAATGCCAGTCGGCCTGTAAGCCGGGTTCTGTACCCTTGCGGGTGACGACCATTCCTCTGGACCATGCGTCGCCGCATGGTTCTCGCGACCAACCCGAGCACAATCCGCGGACGGACCTGCTGCTTGCGCAGCGCGTGCTCCTATTCGGTCTTGCTCCCGGCGGGGCTTGCCGTGCCCGCTTCCTTACGGTCGCGGCGGTGGGCTCTTACCCCACCGTTTCAGCCTTGCCTGTGCTCACTTGCGTGAGCCATCGGCGGTCTAATCTCTGTGGCGCTATCCCTAGAATTACTTCCGGCGGGCGTTACCCGCCGCCGTATCCGCGTGGAGCCCGGACTTTCCTCGAGTGCTTGCACACCCGCGGCCGTCCGGCCGACTGGCGAGCGTCATGTAGCGCGTTGCCTACCAATCCACCAGCGTGTCTTCGCCACCGAAGGCGGCCGGTCTCTGCGCGTAGTGCGGGAGGTCGTCACGGACGGGCGCGAGCGCTTCGCGGCAATGCATGTGAAACTCAGCCCTGAAGCCAAGCAGAAGCGTGCCGTTGACGCCGCGCATTTTGAAGGACGGCAGATCGGCGTACAGCCGCGCGCCGCATTTGGCGCACGAGACGCGCGGCGTTCGCTTGAGCGCGAAGCTGATGGTTTCGCCGGAGACGGTGACTGCACTTGCCGGATAGAGCGCTTCGGGCGCGTAGGCGCCGCCGTGGATGCGGCGGCAATCGCTGCAGTGGCAGTAGAATTGCGAGACGGGCTCGCCAGCGATCGTCAGCGTCGCCTGGCCGCACGGGCAGCTCACCACCTGCTCGCTCATTTTACCATCCGGCCGAGAGCGATGAGCAAGTAGCGCGTCTCGTCATCGACGCCGCCGCTCATGTCGCTCGGGCGGAAGCGGCGCTGGAAAGCGATCAAAGAGGCTTTAGTGATCTCATCCATATAGCCAGTTTGCTTCACGCCATAGCCGATGAAGGAGAGCTGCTGCTGGACGGCAGAAACGGGATCGTCGTTGTCGAGCTGAACGGCAACGTGCTCCGGCCAGATCGAAACGCCGGCGTCAGCGAGCTTCTTCCAGGGAAACTTCTCTCCCGGATCGGCTTTGCGCTCGGGCGCTATGTCAGAATGCGCGACAACGCGCTTGGGGCTGAGTTCGGGCCAGCGGCCGAAAATGTCTTTGAGCAACTGGATCACGCTATCGATCTGCGCGTCGGCGAAATCGGGCAAGCCAAAGTCGTGGCCGCCGTTGACGATCTCAATGCCGATCGATCGTGCGTTCACGTCGCCGTCGCCTTCCCAGCTCGATGCGCCTGCGTGCCAGGCGCGGTGCTCTTCCGGCACGAGTGAATAGATCTGCCCTGCTTCGTCGACGACATAGTGTGCGCTCACGCGCGAGAGCGGCGCGCTGGCGTCGACATCATCGCTCTGCCACGGGCCAGGATAGTGGCCCGCGACCGGCGATGGATCAGTCAATCTTGCTAAAGCGATCTCGGCGTCCTGCATGCCGGTGTAGTGCAGCACGACAAGATCAATCGGACGCGTGCGCGCGTCGAAATTGGGCGATGGCTTTTGAAGGTAACGAGTCACGCGCCGACTATAGGCGCGTTACTTCCGCTTGGCTGCGGTTTCGACGACCCAGCCCTGCGGCGTCTGATGCGCATCAAGGACAACCGGGCCTGACGGGCCGGCAGCGCGGCGGCGCGGCCAGAACCGCATGGCTAACGCTGCGCCGGCGATCATCACGCCAACCACGAGCGCTGCAGCGAATGCAAAGACGAAAGCGAGGGCAGCGCCGACTGCGAGCGCCAATAGACCGGCCGCGCGCGCGAAGGCGCTCAAGGCGGCGGATCCGAAGTCGGCGGCGTTCGCGGTCATGTGCGGACAACTCCTCTTGCCCAATATGGAGAGCTACGCTCACCGATCAATGCGGCGCCCTTACGGCGCGTTCCGGCCACGCACACATTGGTGATCATTTCGCGTTGGCGCTGAGTTCTTCGCGTATTTTGGCGTAAGCGGCGTTGATCGCTGCGGTTTTCTCGCGCGCAATTTCCACAAACTCAGGCGGCGCGCCGCGCTGGAGCATGCGGTCGGGATGGTTTTCAGCGGCCATTCGCCGCCAGGCGTGGCGCACCTCTTCCATAGTCGCGCCCGGCAGCAGGCCCAGGATGGCGTAAGGATCGCCGGCGTCAGGGCCAAGATTGGTCGCCTTGATGCGGCGGTATTCGAGTTCGCTGAAGCCGAAATGCGCGGCGACTTCCTCAAGATAATCCAGCTCAGCCGGCGTGATCGAGCCGTCCGCGCCGGCGATGTGGAAAAGCCCGTCGAGGACGTCTTCGAGCAGACACGGGCGTGCGCGGTATTTGCGGCCGATCTGCTTGGCGTAGGAATCAAATCCCAGAACCGTTTGCTGCGCCAGCATGAAGGCGCGTCGGAAATGCTCTTCCTCGCCCGGTGGCGGGCGAAAGACCTGCGCAGCGGCGGCTATTTCAGCTTCGCTCGTGACGCCATCGGCCTTCGACATCTTCGCAGCGAGACCAATCACCGCTGCCGTAAAGCCGACATCATTCGGGCGCGGCGCGCATTCTTCGTTGAATTCGGGTGGATCGGCCTCCGGGTCGAAGGCGCGCGCGGCCAGCTCAACGATGCGGGACCATACGGACATACCTCATTGTCGCCGATGCTGCAGAGAGGCGCCAGTACGTTGCGACGGTCATGAAACCGCAGGCGACGTTTGGGGTTTCTACGCCATGATGTTCCAACGCCCACTTCGCGCCGCATTGCTCACCGCCGTGTGTGCGCTCGCCCCGCTCGCTCCCGCAACCGCGCAAAATGCGGAGCGCTTCATGATCGCTGAAACGCAAACGCCTGATCCGCAGGGCGATGTGCTCGACGTCGCCGCGGCGACGGGGCAATTCACGCAATTCCTCGCGGCTGTGGAAGCTGCTGGCTACGAAGAGACGTTGCGTGGCGAAGGCCCGTTCACGCTGTTTGCACCGACAGACGAAGCATTCAGGCAGATGGACCAACGCGAAGTGCGCCGCTTAATGGAGCCGACCAACCGCGACGAGCTATTGGCTCTCCTCGCCTATCACGTTGTGCCGGCGCGCGTGACGAGCACCAGTGCGCAAGGCCGGGTGACGCGGCCTGAAGCGTCGAACGGCTATCGCGTGACGGTGGATGGCCGCGACGGCCTGCGCGTAAACGACCAGCTCGTGACGATGCAGGACATCGACGCGTCGAACGGCGTCATTCAAGGCATCAACGTGGTGCTCGCGCCACCGGTGTTGGTCGCGTCGAACGAGAGCGCGACCGGGCGCTAACGCGCCGCGGTCACTCGCCAGATCACATTGCCCACATCGTCGGAGACAAGCAGCGCGCCGCGATTGTCGATGACCACGCCGACCGGACGGCCGCGCGCGTTTTCATCCTCATCGAGGAAGCCGGTGAGCACATCTTGTGGCTGGCCATCCGGTTGGCCGTTGGCGAACGCCAAGTAGACGACCTTATAGCCGCTATGGTCGGCGCGGTTCCACGAGCCGTGTTGGCCGATGAACGCGCCGCCGCGATAGCGGGCACCTAGCGCGTCGCCGCGATTGAATACGAGACCTAGCGAAGCGGTGTGCGAGCCGAGCGCGTAGTCAGGCGCTGTCGCTGCGCGCAGGCGGACATTGGCGGGGATGTCGATGCGCTCGTCGCGATGCGTGCCGTAATAATAATAGGGCCAGCCGTAGAAGTGACCGTCCTGAACACTCGTCGCGTAGTCGGGCACGAGGTCGTTGCCGATTTCGTCGCGTTCGTTGACGACGGTCCAGAGCGCGCCAGTTTGCGGCTCCCAATCCATGCCGTTTGGATTGCGCAGACCAGTCGCAAAGAGCCGATGCTCGCCGGTCGCGCGATCGATCTCCCAAATCGCGGCGCGCCCCTCCTCGATGTCCATTCCATGCTCGCCAACATTGCTGTTCGAACCGACGGTTGCGTAGAGGCGCGAGCCATCGCGGCTGGCGATGACGTTCTTCGTCCAATGGTGATTGCGCGGGCCAGCGGGAAGTTCGACGACGCGCGTCGGCTGCGCCGTGATCTGAGTTTCGCCCGTTCGATAGGGATAGCGCACAATCGCATCGGTGTTGGCGACGTATAGATCGCTGCCGACGAGCGTCATGCCGAACGGCGAATGCAGGCCTTGTAGAAAAATCGTGCGCGTTTCGGCGACGCCATCACCATCACCGTCGCGTAGCAACGTGATACGGTCAGCGCTTGGCGCGCCTGCGCCCGCGTTGCGCATGACGAGTCCCATGAACCACGCGCGGATCCCGCGCGTTTCGTCAGGTCGGTTGGCTGGCGCGTTGGATTCCGCGACGAGCACGTCGCCGTTCGGCAGCACGTAGAGCCAGCGGGGGTGATCCAGGCCGCTTGCAAACGAATTCACAGCGAGACCTTCCGCCGGCGTCGGCATTTCGCCATCGGCCCAGGGCTGAGCCGGCGCGATATTCACGAGCGGGATCGTCTGTCGTTGCGGTTCAGGCAGCGTTGGGTTCGCGCCGTAGCCCTGCTCGATTGGCAGATTTGTTCCGCCGCCACAGGAAGCAACGGCCAGAGCGGCGGCTACAAATGCGCAGCGCCGTAGAGCGGTGTTTTGCATGACGCGTCAACGTCGGCTGCGCTTACCGCGTTCCCGCCGTGGCGAGCAAATTAGGCGGGCGGCGAGCCGCCGCCACGAAGCGACGCCACTTCGACACGCAACGCTCGCACTTCCTCAAGAATACGACGCTGCACGGTGGCGGCATCTTCTTGCGCTTCCTGAAGCTCCTCGACGTCGCTTTGCACTTCTTCGATCTCTTCCTTGATTTCCTCCTGCGGCGCGGCCTGCACGGCTTCGACGATGACGCCAATGAAGAGATTGAGCACCGCGAACGCTGCGATGATCGTGAAGCCAATCACGAAAACCCAGGCGTAGGGGTTCTGCTCCTGCAGCCGCGCAATGGTGTCGCCCCAGCCGTCGAACTGCGACAATGCGAAGAGCGATAACAGCGACGCGCCCAGATCTTTGAAGCCGGGATCAGTATGGAAGAGCGTCGTGCCCATGACGGCGGCGATGTAGAAGACGACAGCGAGGATCGCGAACGATGCAAGAATGCCCGGCATCGCGCCGAACAACGCTTCAACGACGCGCCGCATCTGCGGCACGGCGCTGACAAGGCGGAATACGCGCACCACGCGCAATGTCCGCAACGCGGAAATCGCCGGGCTCACCGCGATGTAGCTCAGCCCGACAACGATCACGTCGAAGATATTCCAGCCGCTCGAGAAATATTTGCGCGGACCTTGCGCGAGAAACTCAAGCGCGAGTTCGCCGGTGAAGATGAAGAGGAAGTACATGTTCCACTGCTCGATTAGAGCGTGGTACGGATTTGTTTCACCGAAGTGCGCGTCGTAGCCGAGGATCGCGGCGTTGCCGATGATGCAGAGTAGGATGAAGGTATCCCACACCCAGTTGCGCGTGAGCCAACGAAACAGCGGAATGCCGCCGCGGTTCTTGGCTTTAGCTTTTGGCTTGCGCGCGGGTTGAGCCCCAGCCGCAGCTGCGACGCTATTCGCCATCGTGTCCCCTCCACGCCGGCAGTCCGCGCGGCACGCGCGAAACTAGCGCGGCTCAGGAAACCAGGGAACGGCTGAACTCAATCGGCGAGAGTTGTTGAATCACGTCCGGCATCGGCGAGGACTTTCGCGATCGGCTCCAGCTTCGGTTTCGACGACGTGGATCGTTCCGTCACCGCGTAGTGGCGAGGACGCCAAAGCGACGACATCGCAGTTCTCACATTTGCGAGCCAAGAGCGTTGTTGGAAGTCTTGAGTCATGCGCTTCGCGTCCTCTGACGCGTTGCTTCTTCCTGCTTCAACCGGGGATGCGATTGCACTTCAGGGGTCGGCTGAGATAACCATAGCGCGCGCCGAAGCAAACGCCAGACAAAATACAAGCATTCGATGCGACAATCTGCGTCATGAATACCATCTCTAGCTAGTTTGATGACAGTTTTGCTTAATCAACACTTCATACTACTTGTAATAACGCGTCTAATGCGCCTAAGGCGCCGAGACAGTGGCGGATCACGAAATCGGGTAGTGCGATAAAGGGAACAAAGGCGTATCTTACTCATTGTTGGCATTGGAACTTGGACCAACAGGACGACAGGGCAGTCCCATGAACGATCTCACACGTGGCGAACGCTTGCAGATCATGCTCACGCCTGAGGAACTTCGGGCGTTGGACGATTGGCGCTTTAAGTTGCGGATGCCGAGCCGCGCTGCGGCCGTGCGCGAGTTGTTGAAGCGCGGACTGGCGTCAGAGGGATTCGATCTCGCCCAGGCGGGCCAGAAGTCGGAGGACTTCGGCGTGACGAATGGCAGCGCGAAAGAGAAACGCGTGCCGAAGCCGGATTCACACGAGGGCTGATTAGCCGAGCGGAACGGCCCCGCCGGTTTCGTGCGCGATCGCAGTTGAAGCCACAGCTTCGGCACGCGCTTCTTCAGTCAGCATGTTTTGGATGAAGCCCTGCACTCGATAGGTGCGGCCGCCCCAGTGACGGCCAGGCACATTCCACACGCGCACCTCGGACCAATCGCCAGCCTGGGAAACGTCCATCACAGGCACGTCGCGCGTGATCTCGCCGCCGTTCAGCCAGTTGGCGTGATCGACGATGACGAGACGCGGGGAAACCTGCTCTTTCACAACGGCGACGTGGCCGCGCGCGTTGGTGCGGTAGCCATGCAGCACCATCACGGCGCCTTCAGTCGGCTCTTCTGTGGTTTCGTAGCGGCCAACCGCTTGACGCCACCAAGTGTTGGCGTTGCCGTAGATCTCGACACCGGACTCGCGGCGAGCGAACGGCACGCACTGCAGCTTCGCGCGGCTGTTGGTGACGCGCGCAATCGGCTCGTACGCTTCGTCCGGCGCGCGCTCAAACGAGCTCGGCGCCAGCATCGCGTGTTCTGATGGCCCCTCCGTGACAGCCGGATCGATCGCAAGATCGAGCGACAGCGGCGTCAGTGCTTCCGCATCATTCGGGATGCCGGCAAAGCCAGCAGCCGTCGCGGCCGCGAGGAGAAGCGCGCGGGAATCAA